>NZ_CP168006.1:1200000-1567744 GCF_041521385.1 Alcaligenes faecalis
ACTCCTCAGAAGGAGAACGGCGTGGCGGTTATATCAGTATTGAAGGCAGACAGCTTTGTTTGCACCAATGGGGAAAAGAGGATCAGTGCCAGACACTGGGACCTCAGCAAGTTTGACTTCGTTGACTCCGGCTATAGGCAGTTGGTTTTAAGCCAGGCTCTTTTCGTCCGCTCAGCGGATGAAAGTTTTTGCTGACTTCTGCGGTCTCTAGCTGTCTCCCGCAAGGAATCAGGGTGGCTGCATAAGCATTTTTGAGGGGGCCGCTGGGCTCGACTTGGCGGGTCTCCGGCCCGTGCTGCGCACGGGTTCCCTGGTCTCTTGCAGTATCCAGGCGCCCTGTGAACTCGCGGGGTGATTCGCCCCCCGGACGAACCACAAGCGCCCCGCTCAAACAGCACAGGGCTTGCATCCTGGATACTGCAAGAACCTGCGGCCAGAGCCCTGACTCGCCCGTCGAGCCCAGCGGCCCCCTCAAAAACGCAAAAGAGACCGTATTTCTTGCGGCCAAGATGCCTCCTCCTGCTTCCTATCAAGTGACAGTCAACAATTGGAGTCCTGCTCAAAACCAACCCTTGAGCAATGCCAGGCTGCTTGTCCCCACCTCACTGTGAGCCTCTCGGTTCGTCTGCCCCGGTATCCGGGGCGGTTCGGACTGCTTGCCGCAGGCGGTGTTCGGATACGGGGTTCAAGAGCCCTTCTGTTTGAGTGGGACGCTTGTGTCTTGTCCTGTGGACAAGACACCCCGCGAGTTAAGGGCACGCCCGTATCCGAACACCGACAAGGGCACCGGTGCGCAGCACCGGCAAGTAGTCAGCCCGGATACCGGGGCAGACGAACCGAGAGGCGTCTTGCTGAGAGCAAGCTCCCTTCAATGAGCCGCAGCGTATCAAAAGCCAAGACAAGCCAGACCACCTAGCTGGCGACAAACCCGCTATTTGCTAACTAACCCTTGAACACAACAGTCGCCAAAAAAGTGCCTATCAAGTTGGTACATCACTAGATAAACGGACAGACAAACTGACAGACAGATAGATAGATAGATAGATAGATAGATAGATAGATAGATAGATAGATAGATAGATAGATAGATAGATAGATAGATAGATAGATAGATAGATAGACAAAGTATGTGCGTGAAAAGACGGTATTTACCGACCCTCCCTAAAAAGAAAAATCCCCGCTGGCAGATAAACCAAGCGGGGATTTCAGAACCTCTAAAGCGATAAAGGGCTACGTCATCAACCACACAAACAATACTCCGCCCAACGCAATCCGATACCAGGCAAAAGGACGATAAGTACGGCTGGATACAAAACGCAGCACGGCTTTCACCAGGAACAGTGCGCTAAAGAACGCGGCAATAAAACCCACGATAATCGCGCTGCTCTGATCTGCGCTCAAGGACGCACCGTTGCGATACAGGTCATAAACCGTGGCGGCCAACATGGTGGGCATGGCCAGAAAGAAAGAAAACTCCGTGGCCGTCTTGCGCTGAATACCTGCCAGCATGCCACCTATAATCGTCGCCCCCGACCGCGACGTACCGGGCACCATGGCAATGCACTGAGCAAAACCAACGACCAAAGCCTGTTTCCAGGTGATCTCCTCCAAAGCAAAGGCCGTGGCCTTTTGCGAGGTGGCAGTTTCCCCCTGATCGCTGTCTGCCGTGTGCTTTGCATACTGCGGTTTGCGTTCTACCCACAGCATCAACAGCCCCCCCAACACCAGCGTGAACACAAAGACAATCTGATGATGAAACAAGGCTTTCACGTATTGAATCGTCAAGGCACCAATCACCGCAGCGGGCAAAAACGCGATCAGCAGATTGCGCGTGAACATCATCTCGGTGCGGTCACCGCGCAAGGTTCCCATGATCAGTTGAATCAGACGCGCACGGAAAATCCAGACCACGGCCAGAATCGAACCGAACTGAATCACGACCTCGAACACCTTGGCGTCGCCCGAAGAAAAGTCGATCCACGAACCCAATATCAGCAAATGTGCCGTACTGGAAACAGGAATAAATTCAGTAATACCTTCAACAATCCCCAGAAACAGGGCCTTCAACAAATAAATGGTTTGCTCGGTCATGTTGTGTGAATCAAAGCCAATAAAAATTAAGATGCCAAGAAGGGATCGATTTGTTCATCATCGTAGGGCACGCGCTCCAGACTGACCTGGGAAATGCGACGCCCTTCCAGCTCCTGAACCTTGAAGCGATACACGGCATCATGCTGTTCAAGCTCACAGACATCACCCACCTTGGGCAACTGTCCAAACCGTGTCAATAGATAGCCGGCCAAGGTGGCATACTCTTCCTCTTCATCCACCAGCCCCTCCACGCCCAGCATCTGTTCCAAATGATGCAAATCCGTGGAGCCATCCAATACCCAATGATCCTGAGACTCCTGGACAATATCAGGAGCTTCATCCTCGCTGGGAAAGTCGCCCGCAATAGCCTCAAAAATATCCAAGGGCGTCACCAACCCTTCAATCGCCCCAAACTCGTCCGTTACCAGAACCAACTGACCGCGGCTTTGTTTGATGGTTTCCATCAAGTCCAAAATCCCGATGGACTCGTACACAAAGACCGGCTGACGCAATTGGTCCACACGGATATGACCATGAATCAGCAGATCTGCCAGTAACTCTTTGCTTCGACCAATGCCAATAACCTCATCGAGCGAACCGCGACACACCGGCACCATGCTATGAGGTTCCTGTGTCATTTTTTCACGCAGGACCTCTGGGTCGTCCTGCACATTCACCCAGGTAATCGCATTGCGTGGCGTCATCACCGAATGCACGGTGCGCTCGGACAAGGTCAGCACACCGCTCACCATATTGCGCTCTTCCTGACCAAACACCATTTGCGCCGATGCCCCAGGCAGATCCGGCCCAATGACAGCCTCTCCCGAGGCGGGGCGCTTGCCCAACATGCGTAGCACGGCCTCAGCCGTGCGTTCACGCATGGGGCGGCCCGCCTGCAACAGACGCAGCTTGCGACGCGCCAACTGGTTGAACATTTCAATCAGGATGGAGAAGGAGATGGCCGCATACAAGTAACCCTTGGGTACATGTACACCAAAGCCTTCGACCAGCAAGGAAAAGCCAATCATCAACAAAAAGCCCAGGCACAAAATGACGACCGTAGGCCGGCTGTTGATATATGCAGTCAACGGTTTGGAGGCCACCAGCATGATGCCAATGGCAATAATCACCGCCGCCATCATGACAGGCAGGTGGTCGACCATCCCCACGGCAGTAATGACCGCATCCAGAGAGAATACGGCATCAAGCACCACAATCTGCGCCACGATGACCCAGAAGCTGGCATACATACGCGACCCAGAGGCGTGAGCACTGCGGTTTTCAATGCGCTCGTGCAGCTCCAGCGTGCCCTTGAGCAACAAGAAAAAGCCGCCCACTATCATGATCAGATCGCGGCCCGAGAAATCCAAGCCCAGCACGGACACCAAAGGATCAGTCAACTGCACCAGATGGGACATGACCGTCAGCAGGCCAAGACGCATCAACAGGGCCAAGGACAGGCCCAGCACACGAGCGCGATCACGCTGCGCGGGAGGCAACTTGTCGACCAAAATTGCAATGAACACCAGGTTATCGATGCCCAGCACAATTTCCAGAATTACCAGTGTGAGCAACCCAACCCAAACGGTCGGGTCCATCAACCACTCCATCTCAGCTCCTTGGCGCTGTGACTAAAAGAACACCCCGGCGGAGCCGGGGTCTAGGTTCTTAATCTTGCAGGTGCGACAGCATCTGGATAAAGATCTTCGGACTGGCGGCAATCACATTGCCGGTTTCTTTCCAGGTTTGCTCACCTTCAAAGTCGCCGACCAGGCCACCGGCTTCGGTCACCAGTAAAGTACCGGCAGCCAGATCCCAGGGTTTCAGGTTGACGGCGCAGAAACCATCCAGACGACCAGCAGCCACATAAGCCAGATCCAAAACCGTTGCACCCACGCGACGCACAGCCGCACATTCGGCCAGCATATCGGCAAATGGGGAGGTGGGTTTCACGCCTGCACCCGAATCGGGCACGTGCGCACCGATCAAGGCATCGTGGTAACGGGTCTGGCCCGACACACGAATACGACGGTCGTTCAGGAAAGCACCACCGCCACGGCTGGCCGTAAACATTTCATTGCGGTTGGTGTCGTAAATGACGGCATGGGCAGCCTGACCACGGTGCATCAAGGCAATCGAAATGGCGTAGCACGGAAAGCCGTGAATAAAGTTGGTGGTGCCATCGAGCGGATCAATGACCCACTGGTATTCAGGGGTGCCTTCGCCTGCAGGTTCCAGCGGAGGACGCTCGCCCGTTTCCTCTCCGATAAAGCCGTGATCAGGGTAGGCTTCGCTCAACACTTCAATGATGGCTTCCTCTGCTGCGCGATCCACTTCCGTGACATAATCTTTAGGGCCTTTACGCGCAACCGACAGGTGCTGGAGGTCTAGACTGGCGCGAGAGATAATGGTGCCGGCACGGCGAGCCGCCTTGATGGCGGTATTGAGCATCGGGTGCATGGAAATTCCGTTTTTTTAACAATAATTGAGCCTGCCTGGCGTGCCCTGTTGCAGGGTAAAATCGCGTGAGCAGACACAGGAAGCGTAGCTTCAAAGTAGCTATTTTAAATGACTCAGACGCAAGCATCGGCATTTGATGATAATTTTCACCGGGTTCGCTTCATTATGGTGCAACCCAGCCACCCTGGAAACGTGGGCGCAGCAGCGCGAGCGATCAAAACCATGGGCTTTGGCGACTTATGTCTGGTCGACCCGCTAGACCCGGACGTTGCACAAAACCCTCAGGCAATCTCGCTGGCCAGCGGTGCCGTGGACGTTTTGGAGCAAGCAAGCATTGTTCCCACTCTGGCGCATGCACTGGAGCCGGTCACGCTGGCTTTTGCCTTGACGGCCCGCCCCCGCTACCTGGGACCACCGGCTGCCGACATACGCCAGACGGCCGAACTGAGCCGTGAACACCTGCGCCAGCACGCCGGAACCGTGGCCATTGTGCTGGGTACCGAGCGCGTGGGCCTGACCAACGAGCACATCAGCCAGTGCCAGTATGTCTGCCATATTCCGGCCAATCCTGAATACAGCTCCCTGAATGTCGCCCAGGCTTTGCAACTGGCCGCCTGGGAATTGCGCTACGCCCTGCTGGCGCAAAGCGGCGCCAGCCTGCTGCCCAATACCGATGGCAAGGCTGACCCTGGAAAAGAGCTGGCTCCGCAAGCCAAGGTGCAGGCCTTGCTGCAACACTGGGAACAGGCCATTGAGAGCGTCAAGTTCCTGGACCCCAAACACCCCAAAAAACTGTTGCCGCGCATGCAGCACTTATTTGGGCGTGCTCAGCTCAGCCTGGACGAAGTGGATATGTTGCGCGGCCTGTGTACCGCCATGATCAAGACCGCCAAAGCAGCGGGCCACCCTATTCCTGAACAGCGCAAAGACGAATCGGCTGGCCCTGAGCAACGATAAAGCTTGCGCTTTGACCCGCTTGCCCGCTGCACTCAGCGGGCATTGTCTTTTATGAACGATCACACAGTGGACACTTTCTCGGCTGGCGTATATTCTTACTGAGTTACTTTTTCAGTAAGCATGAGCTGTTTTCAAGCATGAACACTCCCGAGACCGTAGAACCGCAAGATCAGGCCGGGCCGCGTACCCTGCAACGCGGCTTGCTGGTGCTCAAGACTTTGCAAAATCATCAAGGCAAAGGGCTGAGCGTCACCGACCTGTCGCGCGCCACGCAACTACAGCGCCCCACCATCTACCGGCTGCTGGCCGCCCTGATCGATCACGGTCTGGTCCAAAACAGCAGCCATAGTCGCCGCTACAGCGCCACGCGCCAGGATCAGGGCCTGTTTGGACTGGACCCGCGTGTCACCATCATGCAGCCCATCATGCAGGAGCTGGCCCAACTGACCGGCGATGCGGTCTTTCTGGTGGGCCGCGATGGCGACGACTCCGTCAGCCTGTGGCGTGAAATCGGCCCCTACCCGGTACAGATTCTGGCCACTTATGTAGGCAAGCGTCAGCCTTTGGGCGTGGGTTCGGGGGGTATGGCCTATCTGGCCACACTGGGAGACGAAGCAATCGAGCAGATTATCGAACGCAATGCCAATCAGTTGGATCAGTACGGTGGCATGACTCAGCGCGAGATGCGCCAGTTGGTCACCAACACCCGTATCCGTGGCTACTCAGTTGTCGGCAACTACGCTGTGCGCGGTGCCTTGGGTGTGGGCTGCGCCCTGTGCGACCATAAAGGCCGCCCCATTCTGGCCATGAGTGTCACGGCCATTACCGAGCGCATGCCAGCGCCCCGCCAAAAAGAAATTGCCGGCCTGCTGCGCGAAGCCCTGGACTCGGTGGCAGACAAGTTTTAAGGCGTGGGGCATTTTTCTTGAGCTTGGACTTAGCTAAAAAGTCTGCGTACTGCGCTTCCAGATCTGACTTTCAGACCTGGAGCCTGTCACATCAAGCCGCTTTTTTCTCAACACCCGATTGCACGATTTCTCGTACGGGAACCGGAGTCTGCAAACCTGCCTGATTCAACACCTGAACCGCACGGCGGAACAGATCAAAACGTGCGTCCCAGAAATCGGCGGAACTGATCCAGGCACGCAGATTTACGGTAATCACGCTGTCCTTGTATTCCATGACCATCACCACAGGAGCAGGGTCCTTGAGCACTTGCGGATGTTCATTCAACAGATCCTGCAACAGCTTGATGGCCAGATCCAGATCATCGCCATAACGTACGCCCACCCCGAAGTCCAAACGACGAGTCGCATTACGACTGTAGTTGATGATGGGATTGCCCCAAATCAGACTATTGGGCAAGGTGAACTGAATGCCATCCACCTGCTCAAAGCGGGTCAAGAACAAACCCACTTCCTGCACCGTACCATCGCCTTTACCCACTACCGATACAAACTCACCGGCACGCAAGGGCCGCAACATCAGCAGCATGATGCCTGCCGCGATATTTTGCAGTGTGTTTTGCAAGGCCAAACCCACGGCCAAACCAGCAGCACCCAACACCGCAATAATACTGGCGGTCTGTACGCCAAAACGCGCCAGTACGGCGATCAACACAAAAACCCGAATCGTCCAGACTGTCACGGATTGGGCCATAGGCACAATCGTCGGATCCACTCGGGGGGAGCGGGTTGCCATCCGTTTGATGGCTCGACCGGCGACAGCAGATAGCCACCAGCCAATAATCAGAATCAACAAAGCGATCACGACATTAAGCGCAATCGCGACTACAGCTGGAAACTCTGTCATCCAGGCTTGCAATTTTTCCACGTTTCAATCTCCTCAATTAAAAGGCAAAGCACCGAAGGGACTGGCCGCCAAGGGTAAACATTGCTAGTGCGCATCATAGCCTTGGGAGGGACATGAACCCAAGTTGGTCAAGCGTTCCACTTTATCCCCGGAAACTGTGGATAGCTCATAGGAAAAACTGGGCAAATCAGAAAAACACCCCGTAGTATCAGCAACTTAAAAACCGCGAACAGAAAACAGCCAAACCCGAAAAGAAACACCCGCTTATCCCCATAAAATGTGGACAAGTCACAGGATAAACCATGAATCACTGCATTTATTCCTGCACAATCAATCACTTAAAAACAAAGATCAGAGAATCGACAATTCTTTACCATTTTTTTCCTCAGGCACACCCCTGCTTGCTGAAAACCGGCTTATCCACAAAAGATGTGCATAAAAATAGGGAAAACCCCTGTATGAGCAAAAAATAGGCTTACAGAACAACACACTAAGTAGCCAGGTCAGGAATTCACCATTTTGCTTATCAGCAAGCGGGCACACGCCACAAAGATGCCAGCCAATGTTGCTCCTGCGGGGGCTTGTCTGTAGGGCGATAAAAATGGTCTATATAGTCAAAGCCCGCTTGCTCCAGACGCTCTAACCACTGTTCCCAACTGTAGTAGCACCCGTAACGCTGACCATTCCAGCCCTCTTGCCCCTGACCGCGCGGATTGGAAGAAAACAGCACACCACCCGGTCGCAGGCTATGCCGCAAAGCCGTCAGTACAGCGGGCAACTGCGCACTGGGTATATGGAACAACACCGCATTGGCAAACACGCCATCGAATGCAGCAGTGGGCAAATTCAAATCCAGAAAGTCCTGATGCAATACCGGCAAACCAGTTTGCTGACGGGCCATATCCACAAAAGCGGCACAGCCATCCAGCCCCACCGGACGATGTCCCATAGCCTGAAAAGCGACCAGATCCCGCCCCGGCCCACAGCCCAGGTCCAGAATATCCACAGGCCCCGGCAAGCCGATCGCCGCCAGCAAGGCATCGCGATTCTGGCTGACGTCGTGGTCCCATGTGCCGTCCCGATAGGCCTGTGCATGGTCCTGGTAGTGATTGACGGTGCGACGACTGGTTTCTTTCATCTGAACATCCTTGCCTATGCTATGGGTTTACTTGACGCTGCCTAACGATGGATTGACTATATCCTGAGTCCAATTTGAATCCGATGCCATGAAGCCAAGCTATCCGCTCTCCGTCCTAGACCTGTCCCCTATCGTTCAAGGCTCCACCCCGGCCCAGTCCTTTCGCTGTTCGGCGGACATTGCCCGTCATGCCGAGCAGTGGGGCTATCACCGTTACTGGTTGGCCGAACACCACGGCATGCCTGGTATTGCCAGTGCCGCGACCTCGGTACTGATTGGCCATATTGCCGGTCAAACCAGCCGCATTCGGGTCGGAGCGGGCGGCATCATGTTGCCCAACCATTCCCCTTTGGTCATTGCCGAGCAGTTTGGAACACTGGCCTCTCTGTACCCTGGCCGTATTGATTTGGGCCTGGGCCGTGCCCCTGGCTCGGACCCCGAAACCGCCCGCGCCTTGCGCCGCAATCTGAACAGCGACCCAGACCAGTTTCCACGCGATGTGCTGGAGCTGATGGACTATATGTCCGACGAGCCGCGCAACCGCATCATGGCCGTACCCGGTCGTGGCCTGAATGTGCCGGTCTGGATTCTGGGCTCCAGCCTGTTTGGTGCTCAACTGGCCGCCGCGCTGGGCTTGCCCTATGCCTTTGCCTCGCATTTTGCACCTGCTCAATTGATGGATGCTATTGAGGTTTACCGCCGTCAGTTCCAGCCTTCCGTGCATCTGGAAAAGCCCTACGTCATGCTGGGCTACAACGTCTTTGCCGCCGATACGCAAGACGAAGCCAAGCTACTGGCCTCTTCCTGGCAACAGTCCTTTGTCAACCTGCGCAGCGGTCGTCCCGGCCAGCTACCGCCACCCGTGCGGGATTACTACGAACAATGCAGCCCACCGGCCCAGCATCTGCTGGACTCCTTGCTTAGCTGTACGGCCATCGGCAATCCGGAGCAAGTGCTTGAACAGATGAAAGGATTCATTCAGCGAACGGGAGCCAACGAGCTGATGCTGAACGCCAATATCTTTGACCACAACAAGCGCCTGCGCTCCTACGAGATTGCCGCCGAACTGCGCGGCAGTCTGGCATGAACCCACGCCACCTCCAAGAAACCGCACTGCGCTACTTCCAGGAGGTCGCGCGCTGTGGCTCTATTTCGCAAGCGGCCAGTAATCTGCATGTGGCCACATCGGCCATCAGTCGTCAAATAAGTGGGCTGGAGGAAAACCTGGGCATGGCCTTGTTCGAGCGCCATGCCCGTGGCATGAGCCTGACCGCGGCGGGAGAACTGCTGCTGGCCCATGCCCGCCGCAGCGCCATGGATGCCGAGCGCACCTTGCACGATATTGCCGCCTTGCAAGGGCTGCAGACTGGCCAGATCCGGATTGCATCCTCGGAAGGTTTGGCCGCCCAGCTACTGCCGCAATGCATTGCACAGTTCCGTGACAAGCATCAAGGCATACGCTTTCAACTGGACGTGCTGCCGCCACACCGTATCACCATGCTGTTGTTAAGCGGCCAGATAGACATCGGCATCAAATTCACTCAAACAGCCGAAAAAGACATCAAGACCTTGTTTCGCCGCGATGCCCCCGTCATGGCCCTGGCGGTTCCCGGCCATCCCGTTACCCGTACCGAACGCATCAGCCTGAAAAGCCTTCTGGCACACCCTCTGGCCTTGCCCGGCCCGGACACCACCGTGCGGCAAATGATGGATGTGGCCTGCAGCGCACAGAACCTGAGTCTGGACCCGGTATTCAGCAGCAATCACATGCAGTCTCTGCATCAATTTGCCTTGTCCGGCGCAGGCGTGACGGTGTCAGCCTTGCTCTCGGCTCGTCACCTGATTGAGCAAGGTTTGCTGCAAGCCAGCTTCATCCATGAACGCGGTTTGCTGAACCGCCAAATTGAAGTACAGGCCCTCGCTGGCCGCCGCTTGCCAGCTATTGTTCGCCGCTTTCTGGACGAGTTGTTGCCGCAGCTTGAAGTAGACCCGTCAGTCTTGCCAAAATAGCAATGCTGACCTGCTTATTTGTTGCTGGTTCGGCATCTTTGCCTTTTCTATCATCTCCTGATTGAGGAGATAGCCATGACAACATTCAGCAACATCGCAAACACCGCACAGTCCCCTTCGATCCGCCGCCCCTGGAGACGTTTTGCCCAAACCCTGTTGGGCGCCGTTCTAGCGGTCAGCAGCGTGGCTGCCCATGCCAGCGAGTGGCCTGATCGCTCCATTCGCCTGATCGTGCCCTTCCCGACCGGCGGCGCGACCGACGTCATCAGCCGACTGATTGCCGAAAGCGCCGCCAAGGCGATGAACGCCAACATTGTCGTGGACAACCGCACAGGCGCAGGCGGCACCATTGGCTCAGCCGAAGTAGCCCGCAGCAAACCCGATGGCTACACGCTTTTGTTCACCACCAGCAGCACTCACGCCATTGCACCGCATCTGTACAAGTCCCTCCCCTACGATGCAGAAAAAGACTTCACCCCCATCGCTCATTTGGGCGATGCCGCCAGCGTCTTATTGGTGAACCCGTCCGTACCCGCCCACACCTTGCCGGAACTGATTGAGTACACCCGCGCCCATCCCAATGAGCTGAACTACGCCAGCAGCGGCAATGGCACCATCGTGCACCTGGGCACCGAGGCCTTTTTGAATCAGGCCAATATCGTCATGTCGCATGTTCCGTACCGGGGAACTGGTCAGGCCATTAACGATATGCTGGGCGGCTCCATCCATGTTTTACTGGACGCCATCCCCACCGGAATGCCGTATGTGAACAGCGGCCAATTGCGTGCTCTGGCGGTGACAGGCCCACAGCGTTCGCCGCTGGCCCCGAACTTGCCCACCTTTCAGGAGTCTGGCTTGCCGGGCTATGAGTCAGTTACCTGGTTTGGTCTGTATGCGCCCGCCGGCCTGCCCGATGATATCCGTGACAAAGCTTATGAGGCATTCACCCATGCCGCTCAGGACCCCAGCGTACGCTCACGCCTGCAAACCTTGGGCGTGGATCTGCCCCGCAGCACCAGTCGAGAAGCGTTTATCTCTCTGGTCCGCGAGGACAGCGCACGTTGGCACAGCCTGATCCAACTGACTGGAATACAGATTCAATGAACAAGACTGACAACTGTATGGACTGGAACAACCCCTACCCATCCGCCCGCTCTGCGGTGCTTGGCCAAAACATGGTCAGCACCTCCCACCCTTTAGCCGCGCAAGCGGGCCTGCGCATCTTGCAAGCGGGTGGCAATGCCGTCGATGCGGCCCTGGCGGCCGCTATTACCCTTACCGTGGTCGAACCCACGGGTTGCGGCATAGGCAGTGACGCCTTTGCCATCGTCTGGGACGGCAAAGAACTGCATGGCCTGAACGCCTCCGGTCGTTCGCCTCGTGCCTGGTCGCCCGACCGTTTCAAAGGTCATGCAGCCATGCCCGACAAGGGTTGGGAAAGCGTGTCCGTTCCCGGTGCGGTCTCTGCCTGGGCCGAACTGTCCAGCAAGCTGGGCCGTCTGAGTCTGGAACAGGTGGCTGCCCCCGCAATCCATTACGCCCGCGAGGGTTTCCCGGTCTCGCCCGTGATCGCGCGCTTATGGGAACTGGGTCGTCAACGCCTGGGCGATCAGCCCGGTTTTGCCGAAGCCTTTTTACGTGATGGCAAAGCCCCTGTCGCTGGCCAGTGGTATCAGAACCAGGACCAGGCCAACACACTGGAACGCATCGCCGCCACCCAGGGTCAGGACTTCTATACCGGCGAGCTGGCCAAACGCATTGCCGACTTCTCCCGCCAGCATGGCGGTGCCATGGACGAGCAGGATCTGGCCGAGCACCGCACGAACTGGTGCGGCACCATCAGCCATCCTTTTGCGCAATCGGTCATTCATGAAATCCCCCCGAATGGTCAGGGTCTGGCCGCCTTGATGGCACTGGGCATCATGGAGCAGGCCGGTGTGGGTCAGCAACCGCTGGATCACATCGATACCGTGCATTTGAGCATTGAAGCCATGAAGCTGGCTTTTGCCGATTTGTACGAGCACCACGCCGATCTGGAGCACATGATTCACCAGCCCGAGCATCTGCTGGACCCGGCCTATCTGCGCGAGCGCGCTGCCCTGATTCAGATGGACAAGGCAGGGGACCCCAAACATGGCCTGCCCGGCCCCTCCGGCACGGTCTATGTCACCGCCGCCGATGCCAGCGGCATGATGGTGTCCCTGATCCAGTCCAACTACATGGGTTTTGGCTCCGGCGTGGTCGTCCCCGGCACCGGCATCAGCCTGCAGAACCGAGGGCATGGCTTTACCCTGCGCCCCGGCCATGTGAATGAAGTGGCCGGTGGCAAGCGCCCCTCGCACACCATCATTCCGGCCTTTGCCATGAATGCCGATGGCACGCCGCAAATGTCGTTTGGTGTGATGGGTGGCCCCTTCCAGTCGCAAGGCCATATGCAAATGGCGCTGCGTGTGCTGCTGTACGGCCAAAACCCGCAAGCCGCCGCCGATGCCCCACGCTGGCGCGTGACGGGTGGCCGTGGGGTGGCAGTAGAACCCACTTTCGATCCGGCGCTGGTTCAGGCCTTGCGCGAGCGCGGTCATGAAGTCGTCGTTGAACCCGGCAGCGGTGTGTTCGCCTTTGGCGGTGCACAACTGATTCTGCGTCAGGGCAATCATTACGTGGGCGGCTCCGACCCACGTAAAGATGGTCAGGTGGTGGCTTACTAAGCCTGCTCGCTGTCCAAACGTACGCCGTGGTCAATATCTGACACTTTCCATACACAAAGACTGTGTTTTTATCAGGTTTTCTTCAGCCAGACAGAATGACTGCTGTACCATCAAAAATTGCCGCTTCATACCCCGGAAGCGGTTTTCTATTTGTCTAAACGGCCCTGTCATCCTTGGGGCCGTCCGCTGGAGCCCATTCGGTGCTGTCATTCTTTGAACGTCGGTTAAATCCCTATCCCGAACAACACGTCGCCCCTCCTCCCAAAGGATTTTTCCCCTTCATCTGGGCCTGCACAAAAAATTCACGTGGCTGGATTGGCCTGATGACCGTGACCTCGATTGGCCTGTCGGCCTACGAGGCCATGCTGTTTGCCCTGCTCAGCTATATCGTGGACTGGCTGCCCTCGATTGAACCTGCTCTGTTCTGGAGCCAGCAGGGTGGCACGCTCCTGACTATTGCCGCTGTTCTGCTGGGCAGCGTGGTCCTGATCAGCCTGCATACGCTGGTCATGCACCAGGTGCTGGCCATCAACTTCCCCATGCGCCTGCGCTGGCTATTCCACAAACTGATGCTGAACCAGAGCATGTCCTTTTATGCGGACGAGTTCGCCGGTCGCATCACCACCAAGATCATGCAAACCGCTCTGGCGGTACGCGAAACCCTGTTCATGGCCGTGGAAGTGGTTGTGGGCATGAGCGCCTACCTGATCGGTATCCTGATTCTGGCCGGCAGCTTTGACCGCCTGCTGATCCTGCCCTTCCTGTTCTGGCTGGTGGGCTATGCATTGGCCTGTCTGTACTTTGTGCCCCGTCTGGGCAAAGTCGGCGCTGAACAGGCCGATGCTCGCGCCTTGATGACGGGCCGCATTACCGACGCCTACACCAATATCAACACGGTCAAGCTATTTGCCCACACACGCCGTGAGGCAGACCATGCCAAGAACGCCATGCGCCGCTTTCAGGAAACAGGCCATGCCCAAATGCGCCTGATCAGCCTGTTTGAAGTGGCCAACCATGTGCTGGCCACCCTCTTGCTGATCAGTTCGGCAGGCCTGGCCTTGTACCTGTGGTCGATTGATCAATCCACCGCCGGTGTGGTGGCGGCTGTCATTGCCATGGCATTGCGTCTGTCCGGCCATTCCCATTGGCTGATGTGGGAGCTGACCAACCTGTTCGAGAACGTGGGCACGATTCAGGACGGCATCAACACCTTGACGCAAAAACCCACTGTAGTGGATGCGCCCGATGCCAACACCCTGCACATCGAGCAAGGCCGTATCGAGTTCCAGGACGTCAGCTTTGCTTACCGCGATAAAAGCCGTCAGGTTATCGACAAGCTCAATCTGGTGATCAAGCCGGGCGAGCGTGTTGGCCTGATTGGCCGTTCAGGCGCGGGCAAATCCACGCTGGTCAATCTGCTGCTGCGTTTCCACGATGTCGATAGCGGCACCATCCGCATTGATGGCCAGGACATTGCCCATGTCACGCAAGACAGTTTGCGTGCTGCCATTGGCATGGTGACGCAGGATACGTCCTTGCTGCACCGCTCCATGCGCGACAACATTCTGTATGGCCGCCCCGATGCCAACGACGAGTTGCTGCATATGGCGGTAGAGCGTGCCGCCGCTGCCGACTTCATTCCGCAATTGCACGACCGCCAGGGCCGTGAAGGTCTGGATGCCCATGTGGGCGAACGCGGCGTGAAACTGTCCGGCGGTCAACGGCAGCGTGTGGCCATTGCCCGCGTCATGCTCAAAGATGCTCCCATCCTGTTACTGGATGAAGCCACCAGTGCCCTGGACTCCGAAGTGGAAGCGGCCATTCAGGAAAGCCTCAATACGCTGATGCAGGGCAAGACGGTGATTGCCATTGCCCACCGCCTGTCCACCATTGCCGCACTGGACCGCTTGATTGTGCTGGATCAGGGCCGCATCATCGAGCAAGGTAGCCACCAGGACTTGCTGCAAAAAGGGGGCTTATATGCTCGTTTGTGGGCCCATCAAAGTGGCGGATTCCTGGGAGAGACCGGCAAACAAGATGTCTGAACCAGTGTCACTTGCTTGCAAAAAAAACTGACGTTACGCTGTTGTCCCATTAGAATCTCGAAAGATCAAACTTCGCCGTGCTTGCGGCGAAGTTTTTTTTCAACTTATTCAGCCCATACGAAGAAAAAAAATATGTTTTTAGTCTTCCCCGATTCCGCCGCCATTGCGACACACCTGAGCACCCGTCTTCAAGACATTATTCGTCAGAACCCACAAGCGACTCTGGGTCTGGCAACGGGGGGGACCATGGAACCCATTTACGCCCGTTTCGTGCAGGACGTACGTGCCAATGGACTGGATGTGTCCAGGATCAATAGCTTCAATCTGGATGAATATGTGGGTCTGGCGGCAGAGCACGAGCAAAGCTACGCGTGCTACATGCGCCAGCACCTGTTCAGCCAATTGCCCTTTGATACTGCACGCCTGCATCTGCCCAATGGCCTGAGCACAGAGCTGGAGCAGCACTGTCAGGACTATTCCGCCGCGATTGCCGCCAGCGGCGGTGTCGCCTTGCAACTACTGGGCGTCGGCACCAACGGACACATTGGCTTTAACGAACCGGGCACGCCTTTTGACAGCCGCACCCATGTGGTGGCCCTGTCCGAGCGCACCCGTATCGACAACAGTCGCTTTTTTGACTCCATGGACCAAGTGCCTACCTCGGCCATCACCATGGGGATTGCCGATATTCTGAGCGCCCATGAAATTGCCCTGGTAGTGACGGGTGAGCACAAGGCTCGCACCATGCTCAATTATCAGGAAGGTGGTGTCACGCCCGAGCTGCCTTTCACGGCCTTGAAGCAGCACGCCAACGCCCACATCCTGCTGGACGAGGCGGCTGCCAGCTTGCTAGACCCCAGCCTGTGCCACCGTCCCCTGATCAGCCAGGCCGCCTGAGCCAGCTTGCCAGCCCCCGCCCAGCGCCCTGAAAAGCGCCGCGCGGGACTGCAGACGCGACTGCATCAAACTGACGCGCACATCCTGGGCGGCGTACAAGGTACGCTGCGCATCCAGTAAAGACAGCAAGGTTTCCGAGCCGGAGCGATAACGTGCTTCGGCCAGTTGAAACGCCAGTCTGGCTTGCTCCCACTCCCGTTCCATGGCCTGCGCCTGAGCATCCAGGCTATGCAGTTGTGCCAGCACGCCTTCCACATCCATATAGGCCTGCACAATGGTC
The DNA here is from genome assembly GCF_041521385.1 of Alcaligenes faecalis. NCBI lineage: Bacteria > Pseudomonadati > Pseudomonadota > Betaproteobacteria > Burkholderiales > Alcaligenaceae > Alcaligenes > Alcaligenes faecalis. The sequence goes on from NZ_CP168006.1 coordinate 1,216,399, forward strand.
TGGCGATACTGCACCAGCCATTCCTGTAAACGGGCGTCGCTTAAATCCTTGCCCGCCTGCAGACGACCGGCATTGAAGATAGGGGCCACCAGCCCACTGATCAGGCTATAGACCGGATGGCGCAAACTTTCTTCCCAATGATTCCCCGATGCCCCTGCTCGCGCGCCCAAGGTCAGGCTGGGATACATGGCAGCGCGCGCCACCTGCACATCGGCATGAGCCGCTGACAATTGGGCCTCGATGCGCGCAATATCAGGGCGTTGCGACAAGAGCTGTGCAGGCAGACCCGCGTCCAGCTCTGGCACCTGCAAGTCCGCAATATCCTCCTGTGGTTCGGGCATGATTTCAGTACGGCCCAACAGGGTCGCCAACTCCACCCGCGTGCGAATGGCCTGTTCCTCAATCACGAACAATTTGCGCTGTTGCGACGCCAGCAATTGACGTTGCTGCGCCAGCTCCAACGGCGAAGCCGCCCCCGCTTGCAGGCGTGCTTCCAGCAAGCTCAACAAGCGTTGCGCAACGGCCAGGTTTTGACGAGCAATGGCGACACGCTGCTTATCGCCCAAGGCTTGCAAACTTAAATGCACCACCTGCGCCTGTACGCTGACACGCAACACATCCAGCTCATAATTCGCCGCCTGGGCCAGGAACACGGCACTATCAGCCAGAGCACGATTACGCCCCCACACATCCAGTTCGTAGCTCATGAACACACCGGCCACATATTGCGAGCGGGGGTCACCATGTGACGAAGAAAACGGTGCATCCCTTTGCACAGAAACATTGCCCTGCAATTCCGGCAGTAAACTGGCTCCGGCAATGCGTGCCTGGGCCTGCGCTTGCAAGATCCGGGCCTGGGCCTGACGCAGCACCGCCACATCCTTCACGGCTTCCTGCATCAGGCTGTTCAAGGCGGGGCTGTTATAGGCACGCCACCACTGCGGCTCCACCTGAGCCTGTACAGGGCTGGGTGTGGCCTTGGCTCGCTGTTGATACGCCTGGGGCAGCGTCGGCGGGGTCTTGTCCAGATCCGAAGACAAGGAGCTGCACGCCTGCAGCAAAAGCGTGCTCATGATCCCTGCAATCCATCGGTAATGGGCCATGCTTACTCCCCAGCCAAAGCCTGAACGGGGTCCAGTGCCGCCGCCGTACGTGCTGGCATATAGCCAAAAACCATGCCCGTCACCACAGCGCAGCCAAAGGCGCCCAAGGCCGCCCGCAAGGAAAACACCACATCTACCCCACTAAAAATCAGGCCAATACCCACAACCGCACCGGCCAGCACGCCCAGGCAACCGCCTGTAATCGTCAACAAAACTGCCTCGGTCAGAAACTGGCGCATGATGTCGCTTTGTCGCGCGCCGGTGGCCATACGTATGCCAATTTCCCGCGTACGTTCACGCACCGTCATCAACATTACGTTCATGACCCCAATACCGCCTACCACCAACGAGACTGCAGCGATCAGGCCCAGCATCATGCTCATAGACTGCCGTGTAGAGGCTTCGGCTTGCAAACGGGCCGCCGCGTTGCCAATGGAAAAGTCCTCGCGTCCGCCATGACGCTGAAGCAGTAACTGACGCATTGATTGCTCCGCCTCCAGCACGGTGGCGCTGTCTTGCGCCTCAACAACCACATAATCAGGTTGTGTCTGCGCTTGGTACACACGGGCACGGGCAGCAAGATAAGGAATAAAGACCATATCGTCATAGTCCTCCACCCCTGAGTCGGCCCCTCGCTCCTGCATCACGCCAATAACCTCAAAAGGCGAGTTCCCAATCAACAGTTTTTGCCCCAGGGGCACCTCCCTATCCGAAAAAAAATGCTTGGCGGCACGATGTCCCAGAACCACTAAAGGAGCCAAATCCCGATCCTCTGCATCCGTGTAATAACGGCCTTGCGCCAATGGCCAGTGATGGACATCAGGCATAGTCTCATTGGCGGCAAATACATACACCTGACGGTCCACACTGCCACGCCGTACCGTAATCGGATCACCAATAACCGGCATCACACGCCGTATTAACGGCAGCTCTGCAATCGCGTCCAGATCCTCCTGCGTCAACTCTCCTCTAGGAAACCCATTGGACGGTGAGTAACTGCCTAAATACATAATGGTGGTCCCCATCGTCCCCATCTGCTCCACCACTCGCTGACGGGCTCCCTCCCCCACCGCCAGCATGACAATGACCGAGGCCACTCCTATAATCACGCCCAGCAAGGTCAAGGCGGTACGATGCCGATTAATAAACATGCTGCGCAAGGCACTGCGCGCCGCATCCTTGATTTCAGAGAGCCAGGGTGAACGACAGTGCTCAGGCGGCGGTAAGGGCTGCGTGGGTTTGCTCTCCAAGGCCGTTTCAGGACGACTATCCGAGAGAATGCAGCCGTCACGAATTTCAATGATCCGGTCTGCCATCGCCGCGACTTCATGGTCGTGCGTAATCAGAATAATGGTGTGTCCGGAGTCCGAGAGCTTGCGCAGCAAGGTCATCACTTCTGCGCCACTGCGCGAGTCCAATGCCCCCGTGGGTTCGTCAGCCAGAATGACACGCCCACCGTTCATCAAGGCACGGGCAATGGACACGCGCTGCTGCTGGCCGCCGGACAACTGATTGGGCCGGTTGTCCAGCTTGTCCGCCAGCCCCAGGCTGCTGAGCAATTCCGCAGCCCGTGCCGCACGCGCGTCCTCATCCATTCCCGCGTAAATGGCAGGCATCTGGACATTTTCACTGGCCGTTTCGGTAGGAATCAGGTGATAGCCCTGAAACACAAAACCAAAGGTTTCCCGACGCAAAGCGGCCAGTTCGTCCGGGTTTAACTGCGCGACATCCCGGCCCTGGAACCAGTAAGTACCGCTGCTGGGCCTATCCAGACACCCGAGCAGGTTCATCAGCGTCGACTTACCCGATCCCGAAGCGCCCACAATGGCCACAAACTCGCCCGGCTCAATACTCAAGCTGACATCGAACAAGACCTGCACCGCAGGCTTGGTACTGGGCGGGCCACCGTAGATACGGTTAATGCCCCGCAGCTCAATCAAAGCAGGTGCAGCCCCTACCATTGCAACCACCGCCAGCCACGCTCGGGGGCCACCACGGCCAGCACAACCTGCTCTCCCGAGGTCAAGCCATCCAGAACCTGAACCTGGTGGCGATTACGCACCCCCAGGCTGACCGGCTTTTCCTGCAGCTTGCCCTGCTCGAGCACAGCCACCTTAAACGCCTCGGGACCACGATCAGTATCAGCGCGCAACGCCACCAAAGGCACCAGCAAAGCCTGGTCAGCCCGATCAATTTCAAACAACACCTGAGCCGTCATCTGAGGCATCAACTCGCCATCTTCGTTGTCCACATCAAACAGCACCGTATACATGATGGCCTGTGTGGCTGTCGGGGCTGTTGCAGTGGTTTCTTCCTTTGTGCTGCCTTCGGGGGCCGGCATGATCTGCCGTACCCTGGCCTGCCATTGACGCGCCTGCGTCTCGCCCTGCTCACCCAGGGTCGTAAAGGTCACGGTCATGCCCGGTTTGATACGGCGAATATCGGCCTCGGACACACTGGTCCACACCGTCATGGTGCTCAGGTCCGCAATACGCAAAATAGTGGGCGTTTGGTATGTGGCATTCAGCGTCTGTCCTTCCCGCGCCTGTACGCCAATGACGGTGCCACTCATGGGCGCGTAAATACGCGTATAGCCCAGTCGGGCTTCATCAGCTTTCAGCGTAGCCTGGGTCTGTTCCATCTGCGCTTGTACATGAGCAACACGAGCTTGAGCCGTAGCCAGATTCGCCTGGGCGATCTGGATATCTTCCTGACGGCTGGCCTGCTGGCGCTCCAATTGACGCTGACGAGCCAACTGCTGACGGGCCAACACAAGCTGGGCCTGCTGTTCAGCCAACTGGGCGCGAAACGCCGCCAACGAAGCGCGGCCGGCATCAACGGTGGCTTGCTGCACACTGGGATCAATTTCCACCAGCAACTGCCCCTGCTCAACCTGATCGCCCGGTGCAACCGGCAAAGCCGTAATCTGCCCCGACACCTGTGCACCCACATCCACATAGCGACTGGGCTTTAACGTCCCCACCGCAGCAACGGTAGCGCGTATATCGCTTTGCTCCACAGCCACCGTTTCAAACTGCTCTGAGGAGCGCCCGGCCTGTGCGGCCAGCGCCCCCAGCACCAGCACCGCCAACAGGGCCAACGCCCAGCGACGCTTCACTGCTTTGGACTTCATACATAATCCCGTTAAAACCGTAGATCGACACCCGCCGTATCCTGCGTAGCAGGAGATCAAAAAAGTAAAAATGGTCAAGAAGGCAGATACTTGCCTACACCGAAACGGGCTCCAGGCTGCCTAGCAAACAGCGCGGATTCACCCCTGAACAGTGCAATCAAGCGGACAGGACAATCGGTCCTTTTTCAGGCCTTCCCTATAAAGACGTTTGAGAGCCCACTTTCCGGACATTTATTTTGTAAAAGTTATAGCGGGCAGCTTGAAAGAACAAATACAGGCGCCAAATCGGGCGTACCCAATGAAAATAGACTCTGCTGCCGACTCTCAATAAGAGACAAAGATTACACACGGCAAACGCCTAACGATGTAAAAACATTTCTAAGCTGCCTATGCGGCAGCAAACACGCAGATATATCTGTTTGGTCGTTACGACTTTTTCTAAGCTGCCTATACGGCAGCAAACCGCTCATGGCACCGCTTCCAAATGCGGAACCCTTTCTAAGCTGCCTATGCGGCAGCAAACCGACACACCAATGGATACCGCGACAGAGCAAATTTCTAAGCTGCCTATGCGGCAGCAAACACAAGAAAGTCCACGCGGTATTTGCCAATCTTTTTCTAAGCCGCCTATGCGGCAGCAAACATAGCCCACCTTTGCGCCGCCCAGCTCGAACTTTTCTAAGCTGCCTATGCGGCAGCAAACTTGTTGACCGCTACCGCTGACCCCGGCCACAATTTCTAAGCTGCCTATGCGGCAGCAAACAACGTGCCCTGGATGCCGTTAATCTCCACGTTTTTCTAAGCTGCCTATGCGGCAGCAAACACAGAGAGGTATGAAGCGATTGCAGCGCAGATTTTCTAAGCTGCCTATGCGGCAGCAAACATTTCACGACCTGCGACATACCGCCGCCACCTTTTCTAAGCTGCCTATGCGGCAGCAAACACCAGGGGCTATGTAGATTCCGCGATTGCGATTTTCTAAGCTGCCTATGCGGCAGCAAACATGCGCAAGCAGCTGCCGCACGAGCGCCGCGATTTCTAAGCTGCCTATGCGGCAGCAAACAGTGCCACGGTTACGAAGTGCTCGCCCACGTTTTTCTAAGCTGCCTATGCGGCAGCAAACATCGCTACCGCCTGAAAATGGAGGTGCTCCAATTTCTAAGCTGCCTATGCGGCAGCAAACTACGCGCAGGCAAAGCGCAGCAAGATCGAAACTTTCTAAGCTGCCTATGCGGCAGCAAACTGCGCAGCGTGGTCAACTCGTCGCAGTCGTCATTTCTAAGCTGCCTATGCGGCAGCAAACTAGAATAAAAAACACCGAAATCGCTGAATACTCAACGCTTTCAGCCTTTTTTACCTACAAAACCCTTTTTTTAGACAAAAACACAAGCCATTGATTTTAAAGAATAATTATTTTCACTAAAAATTTGGGTCAAAACCAAGGGACGCTAGCCTGCGTACTTAGTCCATAAGCATTGAAACCTCCCAACGCTGCCACCTCCTGCTCCGGTCCCATTTCCAGGAACAGACAAAAGGTTTGTGCGGTACTTTGGCTACGCATCTGTATGAACGGCAAGGTTGGTTGCTGTTGAACACATTCAGGAATCGCCTTCACAGCCTGATCTGCTGTTTCTCCATGACGCTTCATACGCCTGCGCCGCAGCCGATCGACATTGGTTTTGAACTGACGACGATAAACCGTTCGGTACGTCGCGTCCTGCGGAACAGGGCTGGCTTCTTTCAAATCAATATGATCATGCATCCCGCGTAACCACTGAGTCTGCTCCAAACTCTGCAACTCTGACAAGGAACCATGAATCCGCATTATTGGCCCCACTGTACGAGGCTTTATGGAATAGCCCGGAAAACTGACTCCCAGGCCCTGCGTGCCCATTTGCACCAAGGCCCGATGCAGCTTGGCATACAAGACTCCCATTAGATGAACCGCACTAAACTCCGGATCAGGCAAAATACGAATTTCGATGTAATGAGTGCTCATGGCCTCAGTTCCCAGCATCACCAAAGACACCGCCACGGATCAATACGGCCATGACAAAATGCTGTTGCTCCAGGGCTGGGGCTTTATCTTTCAGCACCCAATTATCCAGCAAGGTATAAAAGTCCAGATTTTCTTTGGGCTGACGGTACGCCTTGCCTTGAGTCGTCACCGAACCATACGGCTCCACCGCAATAGGCCCCAGCTCCTGCGAGCCTGGGTACCAATCGTCAATAGTACGAATGGCATTGCCAATTTTTTGTGAGTGCATTGCAGCAACATCATTAACGTGATACAAGGTTCGGCTTTTATCGCCTTTACCCCGCTCCAGAATCAGCTCCTGGGAAGGGAATACTTCCTGTCCTTGCCCCACACGCACATACGCACGAATACGCAGCAAAACATGACGCGCCCCAGCCAAACCTTGTGCAATCAATTGCGACAAGGCCTCCAGCTCTGGCGTTTGCCCTTTTTGATCAAACTGGCGCAGGCTCAACGTCAAGGCATCAAACGACCAACTCTGACTGACCTGGCCTTGCTCAAGCAAATCAATAAGGACCTGAACCTGCTCTGCGCCAATTCGATTGCGCCACAAGAACCGACCATTAGCCAGGTTGTGAGCATAACGACGGGCCAGCTCCGTAAAGCCATTGTCTTGTATATAAGCCTGCACCACCTGCTGCAACTTGGCCTGGTACTCCACGTTATTGCAAGCCGATGGCAATCCCATGCCAGACAAAATACGTAAGGTAAAACCAACTTGTAATGTGTCGCTATTAGGGGGCAAAGCCGCCACGTCTACGGTTTGCAAATTAGGCTTCTCAATAGCGGCATCCAACTTAGCAGGATCCTGGTCTTTGGCTTTGAGTCGGTTAGAGATCGTGCCGCGAACCGATTTCTGAGTGATCACCACAGTTTGCCAAGCAGCCTGTTTATCCTGATCTTGCCAACTTCCTGCATAAAACAAAGCATCAGACGGGTCAATTTTGCGCTCGAATGCTAATACGGATGCGGTCTTCAAAGACATAAGAACTACTCCAGAATAATTCGTCACCAGATTGAATAGAGGCCCAAAAGAGCAACACACCTTCTTTTAAAGCTTCCCCAAGGCACTTATAGCCTTACTGACAAACTGCCAGTCCAAACTAAAAATCACACAAAAAACTTACCTGCGTTAAGTGGTCCAATCAAACACCGAGTCATCCAGAAGGGACAAACCAGACTCAGGCTCTGGCTCTGGCTCGGGAGCTTGGTATGCGTTGCAGCACAGGTAGCTTCCTTCAGGCTCTTGGTACTGGGCATACCAGAGCAAATCGTCGGGATGGTTTAAATGATGAGGACCAAGCCATTGCCCAATTGAATAAACGCTTTCTACAAAACGAAAGGGTGTGGAGGTGTCACGAGCATTCAAGACCGACCCAGACTCCTGCAACGGTCCTAGCGCACGATAACCAACTGGAATAGGCACAACCCAACCCTCACGATCGTGTTGCCACTTTACCGACCCATCTTCCATTTGCTGACTGCGGTAATTGAAGCGCGATAAATCCAGCCAGGCATCCAGCAAGGTGCTCTCGGGTACTTCGTCTTTTAATTTGCTCCAATGCGATTGCAGCAAATCCTCTCGGCTTACCAGCGCAAAGCCTGGTAGACAACGACGCCGCAAGGTGCGGAACAGTTCTTTCTGCTCTTTCTCCTCGGAGGGCCAAAGCATCATGGATGGGGTTCGCTGCGCCCCCTGATGTCCCAGCACACTACCGCCCGCCACGCGCATCGTCGCCAAACAGTCATCGACCTGTTTCGCCCAATCCTGTCGTTGAGTGTGCTCTTGACTCGCCAAGCTGCCGTTCTCCCCATTGGCGCGCCCCCGAAGCTGAAAGATGAGACTGAGCTCCAACTGCATGCGCCCCTCTTCTACAATCGCCAGAGTGTCGCCTTTCTTGTCAACCGGATTGCGGGTCAGATTAAACGTGCTCACAAAGCCAGTATTTACTTGCTCCTGATGTGAGTGGCAAACAACCCCCACTTTTTCCAGCACAATAGGGACACCTGTTTTTTCCAACTTGCGATTCAAGGCCCACATCAAGCCCAAAAAAGCACTCATGGCTGGGAAGCCGTGGGTTAAGGGGCTGGAGATGGCGTTGGCATTTTGAATACGCAAACGGGGAATCAGCAACAAGGCTTCTATGTTCGAACTCATATCCCCCCCTTCCTTGCCGAGATATATAAAGGTGCGTTGTTTTGTTGCCGTAATGTGCGCAACTGACTGGCCCAATGAGCTTGATCTATTAACAGCTCTTTCTTCCAGTGAAAATACTCAACGTCACCGACCGGTAAAGTGTCACCCAAACGCCCGTTGAGCCAGCGGGCAAAGCGCTGGCCGATTTGATCAGGCCAATCCATCCAGTACCATTCGGCGCGAAACGCTTGGTCATCCTCAGAACTAAAAAGATCTTCCTGACGAACTCGCTCAGTATCCAGCCATAGCTGCTCTTCACGATTAAGCTGACAACGACTATCCGCTGTCCAACCCGCAGGCCAAGCCAGGCGTAATTCGGCAGCAAACGACACCAACTCATCAATCAAGCGGGCTAGATAATCGTCGACACGATCACGCGTTTCTTTAATAGGCTTGGGCTGACTATGCAAAAACCGTTGCAAACCTCTTACTTGCTGACGCACCTCCCGACGCTGCATGAACAGGGAGTCAAAAATGGACTCTACCGCCCATGGGCTGGGAGCGGATCGAGACGTCCAAGTCGGGGGCAAGGAGCTGAGCAAGTAATTAACGCCACCCCGCTCGCTATTTAACTGAGAGATATTCTGCGGCTTAGTACCTCCCAATTTACGGACAGCCAAATTGGGATACCAGCGCACCGCATGCTCATGCATCACCTTATCGCGCTGTGCCTGTCGGGCCAGTTTCATAGGTTCCCCAAACCGATCCTCTTGAAGTACTTCATGCACGGCATGAACCAAGGAGGTGGGGAACAACGGAGCGAGCAAATGATAGTGTGCATCATCACCAGAATCTTCGCCCACCAAGAAATACAACTGCTTAGCCAGAACATGGCTGGACATGGCTTGACCATTGTCCTGGAGCAAGCCCAGAAAGGCTTGCTGCCACTCTTTAGCCTGTTCGAGATCAGCACAAAACGCAGCCAGCACAGCAGGATCATCCGCTTGCAAACGGTCCAAAATGCTGTGTCCGCCCCACTCCAAACGTAGAAATTTATAGACATCGAGTGCCGCAGCATTACCAACCACATCGCTGGCAAAGTTGTCATGCAGCACATGGCTACTTAGCTGCTCCAATGCAGGTAACGCCGTCGGGTCCACATAGAGATTGGTGCCTCGCGCATCAGGGTGGATCGGCTTCAAGGAATGCGTCACCGCCTGAATCTGCTTAACCCGCCGAGCAGCGTCAGCCAACCATGTCTCAACTTGATACTGAGCAATCAAATCAGAGCGTTTGGGATCATCCTCGGACAGCTTTTCTAATTTGGCCTGTAAACGGGCCTGGATAAAGCTCTGGATAAGCTCCCTCCATTGCCTCGCTTTCTCAGAACTTAAGGATTCATTCACATCATCTCTCCCAACAGTCAAGCAACTGTACTGTTAATACAGACTCATCTATCCCTTCCGACTAAACCCGAGCGCCTCACTCCAGACCCACCCATTTTCACTCGCCCCCACTGATACCATTCCAAACTTGTAGGCGAACGCCTCCAGGGACAGATCCATTTCCTGTGCCTGCCGTTGCATCAGTTCTTCCAGGCTCTCCGTCTGCCACCTGATGGCGCCTTTATCCTCTGGTACCGACACAGCATGCTTCAAGCTTGCATCAACAGGTACATACTGTTTTCCTCCATACCGATCTTGATCCTGCACTTTATGGAGCCGCAAGATTTCGTCTTCATCCGGCAAAAAAACAAGCTCTACTTGCTGGCTGGTCTGCTCCCTGAAGGGCTGCATTTGCTGTACAAAGCCCAACAAATGCGCCTGCGGCTCTGCCCAAAAACTGCTGGCGTTCAACACAGAAGATGCAGTAGACACACTGCTATTCTTCTCTCTGGGCAACATCTGCGTCTCCAAGCGGGCATGCTCCAAATCAACCAAGCTCTTACGAGGTTGTCGTTGCGACAAAGCACGCGGCAGGATTCGCGGACGAGCATCGACGCAAAACTGATGTTTTTCATCCACCAGGGGCTGGAGCACCGAGGCTAAATAATGGCTTTCTAAAAGATTCGGTCCAGTCCCCTCAAACCCAGGCCGACAAAAGGCGGGCTTTCCCTTGCCTGCGCTAAAGTGCAAGAGGTTGGCGTTACACAGCAAAATATTAAGATCACGATCGCTTTGATCACTTCGATGTCGACGCACCCGCCCTGCCAGTTGAATAATGGATCGCATGGATGAAGGCTCAACCACCGCCCAGTCATAATCGTGATCCCGGCCTACTTCTGCCACTGGCGAGCCGACCACAAGAAATAAATGATCCTGAGCACTGGACTGATCCAGTTTCTGCCGGATTAAAGGGTGGTTAAACACCGCTTGGGGCTGCCGTCTGTTCATGACCTGATCGAGCATATGCTCGATTGCGGAGCGCATCACCAAGGGATACTGAGAGTGATATACACACACATGCAATTGAACGCCATCCGGCATCCCGGCCTGATACAAGGCCAACGCCACCTCACACAAAGGATTGATGTTGGCCATACGCAATAAACCAAAACTGACTCGTTTACCGCTATGGGGATCTTGGCTGTGATTTTTCTTATGCAGCTTGAATATCCCTAGTCGGGCCACCTGCGCAAACTGTATACGCTGCTCGTGCTTAGAAAGTTTCGCCATGTTTGCGGGCAAAGCCAACAACTCAGCCCGACGCCGTACAACTTGCTGGCCCAGCTCCTGTACCCGCTTCTGTACAAACGCATGATGTTGGACTTCAAACTCGTGCGCCTGTCGACACGGTACATATACCTGATGAAACTCATCCACCCAGAGGCAGGCAATTTGCACAGGCTCGTCGGGGCGCAATCCGCGATTACGTTGAAACCAGCGACGCCCCGCCGCATAAGCCAAATACAGCCCCTGCACCAATGCGGGGGCTAAGGTGGCGGAGGACAATAAGACTCGGGAACCCAACAGCCCCGCCCAATGCACCAAACGCGTTAAGGCGGGCAAATCATCCAGGTCAAAATCATCTGGCTCATCCAACACCAGATCCCCGGTCAACAAGCGCAACATAGGTGCAATCTGCCGTCCGCCGCGCAAACTCTCGGTTGCTGGAGTCAAATGATCAATCGTGCACACCAGCAACGGAGCACTTAATAACTTTTGCGCTCCCGGCTCATGCGCCAACTGTTTTAAGGCCGGATGATCCGTATTGCTGTCGTAAATGACATGGCTACTTTCATCAATCAAGCTTTGCCGCGAGGCGGAGCCACTGCGTTCTGCCAACTGTTCGTAATACTCAAACAAGGCTTTCTGACTAGAGCCACCCACTTGAATGGCCAAGGCATCCTCATCCAAGCCCAGGTCAGTCTGAAAACTACGCCCGGTCTGCAAAGTCAAGGTACGCAATCCAATAGCGAAGGCACAACGCAGCCCTAAAGCAGGATCCGTCAGGGCATTCATGATGCGGGCATTCGCCAGGGTTTTGCCACACCCCGTTGAAGCCATATTGACGATAAAAGCACCGCAATCCCTGGATTCTTGCCGTACCGCTACAGCCAGATCGGCCGCCTTGTCCTGCCAGTGAAAACGCGCATCCGCGCTACGCTTTTTCAGCTTTCGATGCGCAATCAAATGAGGTAACTGCCCCCTCAAGGAGGGCAAGCTATGCACCAGCTTTCCGGCCTGATGCTCCACCCCAAGCAAATGCTCATCTAAAGGCTGCAGTAAATGGCCGGTAGCTCGGTCTGTATTGGCATAAAGGGGGAAGTTTTTCTCCCCCTGAAGTCGATGCTCCTCTTTTTTCAGGCCCGAGTAATAGTGATCCGCCAGCATCAGCGACAAGCGCGACAGGTGCATCACATAAGGATCATGCAGTAAGTCTTGCCCAGTCAAAACATGTGATTGCAAGGCTTTGGCAAAGCGAGCTGCCCGCTGCCTCCAAAGCAAGGTACGCACAGGTAAGCCATGCGGGAAATGCCAATATGGCTGACAGCGATCAATGGCCTGTTTATCAGCAACTTCAAGCCATGGCTCATTCCAATCAGCGTTCACCTTGGCCAGTAAGTGTTCTAGTGCTTGCGCACTGCCGTTGTAGGGTTTTTTCCCGTGCCAAAGGCGACGCTCTGGATCTGGGTTTTGCTCGTCGGGGCAAGCAGGCAAACGGTGATGCGTCAGTACGAGCCAGGCAATTGCTTGCGCCAAGGGAGGTAAACCAGAACCATCTTGTGCAAACGGTCTATGCTGTTTTGTCTGTTGATCCAGGCCATCTTTATATAGAACATGGCCTGATTCACCTAACCAGACTTGTTCAAATGCGTGAGCATCGGCCTGTTTATGCCCGGCCAGCATCAAGCGATGTAACCAGCCTTGATCATCATCCGGCCCCACAAACGCCTGAAATAAACGAACCGACACCCACTCATGCCGATAACGATTCTTTTCCGGCAAGGAGCCGGGTTTTAATCGGGCCTGAAACGACTGGCAGGATTTACCCAAATCATGCAGCAAAGCCGCCAAGCCAGAAAGCAGATTGATTAGCGACAAATTGTGCCAATTATTCTCATCCGCCTGACGCAATACATCTCGGGAGGTGGAGTGCGTCGGCACTGCACCATACTCATTAAATTGACTGCGATTGCCCACCACCCACAACAATTCAGTGTGATCCTTGCCACGTATCCAATGACACGCAACCGCTGTATTTTTTCTAGCGGTTTGCCGCAACAATTTGCGTAAAGTATCCAGGCCGGCCTGCGTAATGGCCGTTTGCCAAGTACGCTCCCCTCGACGCTCTGCAAACTGATCCAAAATACGACGTGTTTGGACCAAGGCCTGTTTTGTACATTGCGACACCAGCAAAATATTCATGCCTGCAGCCCTACGAATCTACAACATCGGCTGAAACACTCATCGCAATATCTTTCAGGCTATCGATCATAAAGTCCAACGACTCACTGCGCGTCAACGCCTCGATACACTGCCGTCGAAACTCCTGCTCCTGATCGCCATGCATCGCAGATAAAAACGCCTGCGGCAAAATAATGGCATCCTTAACCAAATCAGCCGCATCAAACACCAAGCCGCCTCGGCGTGTTTTGCCATGAAGCACCGCCAAGCCATGAGGCAAGCCCAGCACCCAGCACGCAGTCGCTCCCAGACCATAGGCCAGGTAATTACCATGATCCAAAAAACGATTGGCAGGGTCCAAGCCCTGCCCTTTTTTGACTCGGGAAAACTCACCATACTGCACCGCATTGGCGGCTATACGAAACAGCGCCTTGCTAAGCCGCGCCTCCTCTGTCAAAACATGCGTAACATCAGGTGCATATTGCAAAGAGGATGCACTTTTTTCTAATACAGCATCAAGCTCGGACAAAACCGGCTGAAAGCCCATGTCCTGTATCTCCCTACGCCCCCACTGAGAACGCAAGAATTTCAGTCGCAGGCTCTGCAATTTCAAGGCGGCTTGCAAGCGTAGATCGTCTTTAAACCAAAACCGCACCCAAGCCTGCAAGTATTCGGTAGGGCGATACTCACTTTGAGGACTAAGCCATGCCACCTCTACATCCATGGGGGAGCCTGCAAATAAAGGAGTCCCTCCTCCACCACAAAACCCCACAAGTACTCCTGCCTTAGCCAGCTCCCGCATGGCGGCCTGGGTCAACGACGTTCCGGTTCCCAACAAAATGCAGGTGGTATTGGCAATGGGGATATTCCAATACAAGGCTTTTTTTCCTGCGTCAGTTACGTACTCGACCCGCCCGCCATTAAGCAATACACGGCAATGTTCCAAATAATAAATATTTGCACGCTTGGAATGCAAAATAGTTTTCAAGTCGGAGGCGGCGATAGGTTCCATAAATCAGCTTGTAACATCTTCTTTTTTATTTTTCTATTAGATAAATCAGCCGTTCATTTAATTAGCCAGCGTACTACTTAAATACAAAACAACTGACGGCTGGTCGTCACGAAGTCAGGGGCTAATCACACTAGCAAGCACCCACCTAACAGTCACAAAAGAAATACTAAGAACTAAAACTGTCAGAGTTATTCTGAAATAAAAGGCGTCATCCCGGTTTTAAGATACCGCGCTCAACATGCCAACAAAGGCAGGGGAGGTACTCCCCTGCCCTATCCTTAAAACTCGGCGGACACACTCAACATGAAGGTACGAGGCTGCGACAAAACCAGATAGCCATTATTGGGATAACCGCCAACTGACGCCCAATATGCCGTATCGGCCACATTCTCGACACTGGCCCGAAACGTCATGGGCACACCGGAGACCTTGCGCTGATAGCTGGCTCCCAGATCCCAACGTACCCAACCTGGCACACGGATCGCATTGGCCGAATCCGCATAACGGGCACCGGTGGCCAGCAACTGGGTATCCAGCGACAAGCCAGTCACCTGCGGCACATCCCAGGTCAAACCCAGACTGCCTTGCCAGCGCGGCACGCCAATCACGCGCTGGCCTTCGCTAAGCGGATCACCCGTGTTTTTCTGCTTGGTATCCAGCGCAGTCACACCACCGAGGATGCGCAAGGAATCCGTCAACTGACCGTAAAAGCTCAACTCCAGCCCGTTATGGCGATCCTTGCCCGACTCCACAAAACGCAGCGTGTCATTGACCACGCCACGCGGTTTGGTCGTGGTGAAGAAGGTCAACCCGCCGCCCATGGAGCCATTGTCGTACTTGATACCCAGTTCTTTTTGCTTGGCAACAAACGCTGATAAACGCTGCCCTGCATTCTGAACGGGCTGGTTGTTAAAGCGAGTCGGAGCCAGATCACCTTGGGCCAGGCTTTCCGTATAGTTGCCATACAAAGCCCATTCATCCGTCAGCTTGAATACCACTCCTGCTGCGGGGCTGGTGTGTTGCTGACGGTCTTTGCGTTGCAGGGCCTGGGTTCCGTAGTCGTAGCTGCGCGTTTCCATAATCTGATGGCGCAAACCCAGCATGACTTCCAGCCTGTCATCCCAGAGGTACATCAAGTCGCCCAGGGTGTAACTCGTCAATTTGGTGCGCCCCACTAACGTCGGAGATCCCAGATCACCACCCGAAAAGGCAATGGGTGGCAAGGCATAGCTCACAGGATCATAGAGATTGCTGTCCTGCACGCTGCCCATGGCCCAGGCGTTTTTCTCCTTGTGGTCATACAGAGAAGCCGCAGCAACCAGTTCATGCAACACAGGGCCGGTTTCAAAACTGGCTCGCAAGCCCAGCTCGCCCGTTTTCACATCATCTCGTCGGGAGTTATCGAAACGTGAAAAGGTAGATTTACCCGAAACCGCATCGGTCACTGTCAGGCCCGCCAACTGATTTTCTTCCTTGCCATTTTTCATGCCAAAGGCCGCCCACAGCGTGATGGAATCATTCAGATCATATTCCCCACGCACCGTGCCAAAGACAGTTTTCTCATTGGAATAAGTCCAGGGCTGAGCAAAGTTACGCTTGTGAGAGGGCAGCTCCGGCAAGGCCGACAAGCCGGCCTGCAAGGTGACATTGGGCCGGACTTCGCGCAGCTTGTGCTCCTGATAGCCCAGGTCGGCAGACAAGCGTACACGCTCACCACGCCAATCCATCCCCACGGTATACAGGTCCAGACGGGTGTGTTCATTGTCGACCGCCGTATCACCGCTGCGTTTGATGGCATTGATGCGAATACCTGCCGCATCATCCGCAAAGCGACGCGAAATATCCGCCTTGATCTGGCTTTGCCCGCCACTGCCATAACCCACACCAAGCTTGGTCAGCGGATTCTCCCCCGCTCGTTTGGGCAGCACATTGATCGTGCCCCCAATACCACCGCCAGAAGGTGCGGCACCGTACAGAAAGCCGCCTGCTCCATGCAGCACTTCAATACGCTCGGCCAGTTCGGCCGCGGTCGCTTGCCGGGGCAGCAAACCAAACAAGCCGTTGTAAGCAATATCATCGGAAGCCGTCAAAAAGCCCCGAATGAAAAAGCTTTCCTGGAAGTTGCCAAAACCACGCGCCACCCGCACGGAAGGATCATGGCGCACCACATCGGCTACCGTGGTCGCCTGCAATTGCTCGATATAGCGGCTGGTATAGCTGTTGACGCTAAAGGGCGAGTCCATATTATCCAGAGCCCCCAATATCCCCACCCGGCCACCGCTGGCGACCTGGCCGCCCGCATACTCGGGCAGCAAACCCTGACGCGAGGCATCTGCACTGGCATTGACGGTAATGGTGGACAACTCCTGCGCCTGGACAACATCCGCCTGGTCTTGCGCCTGAGCCTGTACATGGAGAGCAAGCAGGGATAAGACAAGAGAGCGTCCCAGGCAAGGTTTAAATAGACGTGTCATCACGATTACCTATCAACCCTTGATGTTCTTCAGGTCAATACGCACCACGCTCTCACGCTTGCTGGCTTTGTACTGAGGGGTGAACGGTGCTTTAACAGTGACGTACAACTGACTGTCCGGGCCCAGCTCCAGGCTGTTGGGGTTTTCGGGCAAGTTGTACTGCGCCTTGACCGCATAGCTGGCGCCATCCAATACAGACACCTTGCCTTGCTCGCGGTGCGTCAAATACAGCTCGTCACGATCGGCGTTATACAGGATATCCATCGCATCGCCCACCGGCAGTTGCTGCAGCAATTTACCGTCGCGGGCATCCAGCACATACACAGTTTTCTGATCTTTGGTTTCCGTCACATACAGACGATTGCGGGCGGAATCCAGCGCGAAATTCAAGAGCAAGGCGGGTTTGACGCCAGCCGGTTTCCAGCGCTGTTCGATCTTGTTGGTCTGAGTATTCACCACCATCACCTCGCCATCGCCATCGCCATTGGCAGCATACAAACGATGCGAGGCCGAATCCACCAGCAAGCCGGTCACCCATTTGCCTGCGTTTTCAATGGTGTCAATCAGTTCCAGATTACGATCATCCAGTACCCAGATCACGGCAGGCGCACCGACGGCTCCCACATAGACACGACCTTGCTGAGGATCGTGACGAATCGTACGCGGCCCCATTTTGGTGTCATCAAAACTCCTATTGTTGAAATGGACGCGCTCTATGCCCCCGTCCTCCTTTAGCTCTACTTTGGAGACGGCAGCAGCCAGACTATTGGTAACGTACAGAGCGTCGCCCGAGGCGTTTCTTGTCAGGCCGAAGTTGCTCTCGTCGGTATATATCGTCCCCTTCACATCCAGGGTGATGGGGTCCAGCTTGTAGATCACACCACCACGAACCGAGGGTGCCCGCTCTGCCGAGGCGACATACAAGGAATTGTCAAAAGGGCTGTAAACCGTTTGATAAATCCCGTAGGCCAGATCCTTGCGCAAGGCTCCTTCTGCCGTAATCGAAGTCTTTTGTGCCAGCTCCGGCGTCAGAGGCAACGAGACCGCCTCGGCCGGCTGGGCGTAAGCAAGCGATCCTGCGCTCAGCAAAGCGGCAGACAAAACAGACAAAGCGAGACAACGTGTAAACATGGGAATATCCTGTTTTCTAAATAAAAGTGATTATCATTTTTATTATTACATTAAGCACTTCCATGCTCAAAACCGGGATATCCCTGCACCTTAAGGGGAAATACGCGAGACTAAATCAGCCACTTGCCTATCCCCCACGTGACTGCCCTCGCTACAATATCGACTCAGCCGCCTTCTGGGCGGCCTTGTTGTTGAATTCCCTGACCTGTACTGCGCTATGACCTCTGCTGCCGATCTGTCCGCCCACACGCCCATGATGCGTCAATACCTTCAGCTCAAAGCGGAGGCTGGCTCGCATCTGTTGTTCTATCGGATGGGGGATTTCTATGAGATGTTCTACGCCGATGCCGAGCGTGGCGCGCGCCTGCTGAACCTGACACTGACCAAGCGTGGTTCCTCCAATGGCGAGCCCATCCCGATGGCAGGGGTACCTTTTCATGCCATGGAAGGGTATCTGGCACGTTTGGTTGCCTTGGGCGAGTCCGTCGCCATCTGTGAACAAGTCGGTGACCCGGCTGCCAGCAAAGGCCCGGTCGAGCGCAAGATCATGCGCGTGGTCACCCCTGGCACACTGACCGACGATGCCTTGTTGCCTCCCAAGGCAGATCGCCTGATCGCCGCTTGCACACTCATCAAAGTACAACGTCAGGAAATGGTGGGACTGGCCTGGATGAACCTGGCCAGTGGTGAATTTCTGGTCAGCCAGTGCGAGCCAGACATGCTGGATACGGAACTGAACCGTATCGGCCCTGTAGAACTGGTCTACCCCGAATCGCTGCGCCCTGCCCCGGAACTGCCCCAAGCCAGTTGCCACACCTTGCCAGACTGGCACTTTGCACAAGACGGTTCGCGCGAAACCCTGCTGGACCATTTCGATCTGGACTCCTTGGCCAGCTTTGGTCTGGACGAGCTGCCTGCGGCGACAGCGGCGGCCGGAGCCTTGCTGCGCTATGTCGGCAGCACACAATCCCAATCCCTGGTTCACATCACCGCTATCCGGGTTCAGCACAGTTCGGACTTTCTGGTGCTGGATGCGGTCACGCGCAAGAATCTGGAAATTACCGAAACCATTAGCGGTGAAACCAGCCCAACCCTGTTCTCCACACTGGACCATTGCCAAACCCCCATGGGCAGCCGCTTGCTGCGCCGCTGGCTGCATCATCCCTTGCGTCTGAACCACGCCGTTCAGCAGCGTCAGGACGTGGTGTCCCTGTTCTTCCAGACCCAGCAAAGCGCCAGCCTGAATGCAGGTGATCCTTTGGGTGCGCTGCGTCATGCCCTGCGCCGTTTTCCAGACCTGGAGCGTATTGCCACGCGTATTTCCCTGCGCAGCGTGCGTCCCCGGGAGCTGGCCAGTTTGCGCGACGCACTGGCAACGCTACCCGAACTGCGTCAGGAATTGGAACAGAACTTTGCGCAGTCTGAACATTTGTATGGGCATTTGTTAAGTTTGGCTCTGGACCCGGAGCTAGCCTCTTTGCTGCAGGCAGCTATTGCCCCCGAGCCAGCCTTGCTAATCCGTGATGGGGGTGTCATTGCCGATGGCTACGATGCCGATCTGGACGAATTGCGCAGCTTGGCCAGCGACAGCGGCGATGTGCTGGTCAAGATCGAAGCCCGTGAGCGCGAACGTACCGGCATCGCCACCTTGCGCGTCGAATACAACCGTGTGCATGGTTTCTTTATTGAGGTCAGCCGTGGTCAGGCCGACAAAGTCCCCGACGACTACCGCCGCCGCCAGACACTGAAAAACGCCGAACGCTTCATCACACCTGAACTAAAAGAATGGGAAGACAAAGTCCTGTCCGCGAAGGACCGCAGTCTGAGCCGCGAAAAGTTCCTGTTCGATGAATTGCTGGACAAGCTACAAAGCTATGCAGGCCCCTTGGCCTTGTGCTCCAGCGCCCTGGCGGAACTGGATACCCTGTCTTCCCTGGCGCTGCATGCGTTGGACAATAACTGGGTCGCCCCGGAACTAAGCGAACAGGCCGGCATCTGGATTGAAGCGGGTCGTCATCCCGTGGTGGAACACAGTATCGAGCGATTCACACCCAACCATTGTGAGATGCACGCACAACGCCGCATGTTGCTGATTACCGGCCCGAATATGGGTGGTAAGTCCACCTATATGCGCCAGGTTGCCTTGATTGCCTTATTGGCCCGCATCGGTAGCTTTGTACCGGCCAGCACGGCCCGTATTGGTCAGATCGATCGCATCTTTACCCGTATCGGTGCGGCTGATGACCTGGCCGGTGGCCGCTCCACCTTCATGATGGAAATGACTGAAGCAGCAGCGATTCTGGCTGGCGCCACCCCCTACAGTCTCGTGCTGATGGATGAAATTGGCCGCGGCACCTCCACCTATGATGGTCTGGCCCTGGCCTGGTCCATCGCGCATCGCCTGCTCAGCCACAATCAGGCATTGACCCTGTTTGCCACGCACTACTTTGAAATCACGCGTCTGCCTAACGAGCTAGCTGCCGCTGCGAACGTACACCTGGCCGCCGCAGAATCGGCTTCGGGCATTGTATTCCTGCACGAAGTTCAGGAAGGTCCGGCCAGTCGCAGTTACGGGATTCAGGTTGCACAGCGTGCCGGCATCCCCTCTGCGGTGATTCGTCAGGCCAGCCGTGAGCTCAGCCGCCTGGAAGCACAGAATGATCCTAGTGCCCAACTGGATCTATTCAATGCAGGTAGCGCCCCCGAAGCCACGGTGGCGGAACCTGATCCAACCACAGAACAGGCACTGGAACTGCTGGATCAGTTCAAACAACTGGATGTAGATGACATGAGCGCACGCGATGCCCTGGATCTGCTGTATCGCTGGAAAAAAGAGATGAAACCCGCTGACTAAAACAAAGGGAGCCGTTATGGCTCCCTCAGGCAGCTCTTTCAGTGTGGTCTCTGGATGCCGATCTCACAACCTTTGCTTGCTCTGTGCCATTGACGCCAAAGGCCCAAAGGCTTCGGGGAACCTCTATCCAGTCTGCACGCTGGACTCCAGGAAAAACCGTGACCATCGAAGCATCGGATTTCCAGATTGACTAAGTGCCAATCATCACCCATCCATTCTGCCCGAATACAGCCAAACTATTTTTCCGCTTTCTTTGCGCTTCATCCGCCTTAGGCACAAACAGCACAGCAGCCGAGGCAAGCCGGATCAGTTAAGCTACGGGCTAATTTAATTCTTGTTCGGGCAGTCCATGACTATCGACCAGCCATTGACCCTTTTGGGTGGCATCAGCGCGCATGAATTCATGCAAACCTACTGGCAACGCAAACCGTTATTGATACGCGGCGCCATCCCTAATTTCCAGCACTCGCTAAGCATAGACAATATCCGTGAGCTGGTAACGCGTGAAGAGGTCGAGTCGCGCCTGATCATGCATGATGGCGAAGACTGGGAAATGGAAACCGGGCCTTTTGACGAACTGCCGCCCGCCTCGCAGCCCAACTGGACCGCCCTGGCACAAAGCGTGGATCTGCACGACGACAACACCGCTGCCCTGATGCGTCAGTTCCGCTTCATTGGCGATGCCCGTCTGGATGACGCCATGATCAGTATTGCCTCTGACGGCGGTGGCGTAGGCCCACACTTTGACAGCTACGATGTGTTCCTGCTGCAAGCCCACGGCAAGCGCCATTGGCGTATCAGCCAGCAAAAAGACTTAAGCCTGGTGCCCGACCTGCCCTTGAAGATTTTGCGCAATTTTCAGGTCGAAGAAGAGTTCACCCTGGAACCCGGCGATATGCTGTATCTGCCCCCGCACGTGGCGCATGACGGGATTGCGATTGGCGACTGCATGACAATTTCCATCGGCTTTCGCTCGCCTACCCAGGCAACGCTAGCTCGTGGTTTGATGGACGCCGCCTCGGATCAACTGGCCGCTGCCAGTGGTGAAGGCTTTGGCCTGTATGCCGACCCGCCCATGTCCATGCCCGAAACCATGCAGCAACGCTACACTGACCCAGACGCACAGGCCAGCACCACGCCTGCCGCCTTGCCGGAAAACCTGATTCAAAAGTCGCTGGATGCCTTGAACGCCATTCGTTTTGACGAAGCACTGGCCTCACGTTTTCTGGGCGTCTGGCTGACCGAATTGCCCAGCAATAGCTGGTTCGACATCGCCGAAGACCCGGTGGATCTGCACGACCCCGAGCTGCCTGAGGGCCGCTTGGTTTTGGATCGCTGTTCGCGCATGATGTACCGCGACAATGAACTGTACATCAACGGCGAGGTCGCCCCCTGCCCGGCCAGCCCGGCGCTGAAACAATTGGCTGACCAGCGTGAACTCTTAATTCCCGGCGAGCATTTTGAAGCCCTGGATGAAGATGAACGCGAAATGCTGAATGCCTGGCTGGATGACGGCTGGCTGCAATTCAAGGAAAACTGAGCACCGAGCCACTAGCTCTGGCGAGTTCAGCAAAAAAGCGGGGCAGCTTGCAGGCTACCTCGCTTTTTTATCTCTAGCCCCAAAAGAATCGAAAGCCCGATATAGTTGCTGATTGCGGTTGCGGTTGCGGTTGCGGTTGCGGTTGCGGTTGCAGTTGCGGTTGCGGTTGCGGTTGCCACAGTATTATTCACGCCATCCAGCAAGAAAAAGCACTATCATGAAAAACGCAATTCACAAGATGAGCAACTCGTCATAAAGCCACCATTAGTGACTTTGCAGCCCAGCTTCAATCCAGCTCGGGTCACACTCAACAATCCTGTAGCCACCCCACTCCATATAGTCAGGCACCTACCTAATTCAAAAGTGGTCTGACCTATTCCCGGAAAGCGTCCTGCCAGACCAGTCCATTTAATCGCTATAAATAGTGCTTGTTTGTCATCTCTCCTTTTGGAAAGCGCAGAGCACTATGTCTACCTCCCGATCGTCCTCATCCTATTTAGTCAGCGACCTGATCCCGCCTATCGTGGCCGGTCTGATCTCGGTCATCGTTAATTACGGCGGCACCTTCATTCTGGTTTTCCAGGCCGCCAAAGTCGCTGGCCTGAGCCCTGAGCTGACCGCCTCCTGGGTCTGGTCGATCTCCATTGGTGTAGGTGTTACGGGCCTGCTCTTGAGCTGGGTCTCGCGCGAGCCCATCATCACCGCCTGGTCTACTCCAGCAGCCGCATTTCTGGTGACTGCTCTGGCCAGTACCCCCTACGAGGAAGCCGTCGGCGCCTACCTGATTTCGGCAGCAGCCTTTGTGGTCCTGGGCCTATCCTCCTACTTCGAGCGCCTGATCCGCCTGATTCCAAACGGCATCGCCGCCGGTCTGCTGGCCGGGATTCTGCTGCAATTTGGCATTGGGGCATTTGGCAGCATGACGCTAGACCCGAAGCTGGCCGGCTTGCTGATTCTGGCCTACCTGATCATCAAACGCTTTTCCGCACGCTACGCCGTGGTGGGCATACTGATCCTGGGCCTGAGCTTTTTGCTGCTGGAGCATCGCGTCGACCTCAGCGGTCTGAAACTGGAACTGGCCGCGCCAGTGTTCACCATGCCGGTGTTTACGCTCAATGCCCTGCTGAGCGTGGCCTTGCCCTTGTTTCTGATCACGCTGACTGGCCAATACATGCCCGGTATGCTGGTCCTGCGTAACGACGGTTTTCGTACCAGCGCCAACCCGATTGTGTGGGTGACCGGCCTGGGTTCGCTGATCATGGCTCCTTTTGGCTCCCACGCCATGAATGTAGCGGCCATTACTGCAGCCATCTGCACCGGGCCAGAAGCGCACCAGGATCCCTCCAAACGCTGGGTTGCCGGGATTGCCGCTGGTGTGTTCTACATTCTTGTCGGTGTTTTTGGCCTGACGCTGGCCGCCGTGTTCATGGCCTTCCCCGCAACGTTCATCACCACCCTAGCGGGCTTGGCGCTGCTGGGCACCATAGGCGGCAGCCTGGCAGGGGCCATGGCCGATATCAAATCACGTGAAGCAGCCTTGATTACATTCCTGGCCTCGGCTGCCAATATCACGCTATTCGGGATTGGCGGGGCCTTCTGGGGACTGGTGATCGGTCTGCTGGCGTACTGTATTTTGAATGGGAAGTTGCCGCAGCGTAAAACCGAACAACTGAGTAATGATGGACTACCGGCAGCATCTGATGCTCGGTAACTAGTTGGAAGAAATAGCAGACTAGGGCGGTAGTCCTAGTCTGCTATTGCTGCAGGGCCGCTACCAGAACTGGCCTTGTCACTGGATAGGCGACGGCCTACGACAAAAAGCTAGCTAAGCAGCTGAAACTTCCTCTATTTCAGCGGCCATATAGCAGCAGCCTGTGGCCTCCATTCTTGAACTGCCTATGCGGCAGCAAACGTAGTCGCAGGCCCGCAGCTCCTTGTATTCCATTTCTAAGCTGCCTATGCGGCAGCAAACGAGCCTTACTTCGTCACCACCTCTGACGGTAATTTCTAAGCTGCCTATGCGGCAGCAAACTTGCGGAGGTCACATGGGAAGTTGTGCGACCATTTCTAAGCTGCCTATGCGGCAGCAAACGGGTAAAGCGTTAAATGGCGAATCTGCGGAAATTTCTAAGCTGCCTATGCGGCAGCAAACCGGGATACCCAGGCCGCAAAGATCAACGAACATTTCTAAGCTGCCTATGCGGCAGCAAACTTCGCAGGCGGTGGTGGCGCATCCACCGGGCTTTCTAAGCTGCCTATGCGGCAGCAAACTAGAGCGTTTATCCCTGAGCGCCAAACAGACTCTATCTTATGGCTCTTTTTGCCTCCCAAACCCTTTTTTTTGACAACTTTATAAGCATCTGATTTTAAATGAAATTTCAAAACCATAGAAAAAAGGGTTCTACAAGGAAAGCTCAATCGCTTCAAATCCACTGATCAATTTTATTGTAAAAAATAGTCACACAAATTAGCCTAACAGCCTCCATAAACCTCAAACCACTTTCTAATCCCACCAAAACACCCTGAAAGAATTAATAGACACAATCTCCTGACTGCCTCTTTCCGGCTCAAGTGCTAGCCTGCGCTGGCTTTGGTTTTCAGGAAACGGTGTCATGTTTGGCGATTTCAAGCTTGCGTCTCCCTACCCGACTTATGCCTGCCTTCGCCAGGGGTCGCCTTTGGTGTGGGATGCGGATTTCTGCGGTGGGGCTTGGCTGGTTCATAGGCATAGCGATGTACAAGCCGCCCTGCGTGATCCTGATTTAAGTGTGCGGCGTGTCGGCGGGTGGGTAGCTCAGGCGGGCGCTGCCCCCTCCCCGCGTCTGCAAACCTTCAAGGGCTTGATGGCCCGGACACTGGTTTTTCTGGATCGCCCCCGTCACACACGCGTCCGGCGGGTGGTGAATGCAGCTTTCAGCGCCAAGGCATTGGAATCCTTGCACGACACGATCAAGAGTCGTGCTGCGCAAATCCATCTTGGTTTGAAAGACAAACTGCGGCACGGCTCTGCGGATCTGGTTGATGAGGTCTGTCGCCCGCTCCCCGCCTTGGTCATGATGGATGTACTCGGTTTGCAGCAGCTACCCTTATCGGTTTTTCAGGCCTGGTCAGAGCAACTGGCACGTTTCATTGGCCTAGCGACACCGGATCTACCTTTGTTGATGGATACGCAGGACGCTTTGCTGGAGATGGCCGACTTTCTGGGTAACACCATCAATCTGCAAGAAGGTGGGCTGGCCTGGCGACTGTTGCATGACGAGCAGCTCTCTCTGCACGGCAGGCGCGAGCGTTTGGCGCAGTCCTGTATGTTGCTTTTTGCGGGCTATGAAACCTCCCGGCATCTGCTCAGTTCACTGTTTCAGACTCTGCTAAGCGACTCCACAAAGCGGCAGGAACTGCTATCGAATCCACAAAAAATTCCCGCCGCGATCAGGGAGGTTCTGCGTCACGACAGCCCGATTCAATACACGGCCAGACGTTTGATGCAGGACCAACACTGGCACGGCCAGCATTTACGCAAAGGACAACTCTTGCTATTGCTATTGGGCGCTGCCAACCGGGATCCGGAGGTGTTTGCCCATCCCGACGAGCTGGACTTCAGCCGCGACAATCAGGCCGAGCTCTCCATGGGCTATGGAATTCATCATTGTCTGGGAGCCGGTTTGGTGCAGTTGGAGGCAAAACTGGTACTTGAGCAGTTTCTGCCTTTGCTACCTCGCCTGCAATTGGCTCAAGGAGAGCGCATTCAACTCCCTGCCTATCGGGGCTGGAACCGCTTGCTGGTTCAATACCGGGCTGCTCAATCATGAGTGCTTTTCTCACTCATCTGGATCAGCAATTGGAGGCCTTGAAGACCAAGAAGCTGTGGCGACAAAGAGCCATCAGCCGTCCCTTGCCGAACGCGCATATCGAGCGCAATGCTCAGGTCGTGCTGAACTTCGCCGGCAATGACTATCTGGGCCTTAGTCAGCATCCACAACTCAAACTGCTGGCAGCACAAGATGTAGCCGGAGCCACGGCCTCCCCACTCATTTGTGGGCATCATGCGCTGGCTCAGGCACTGGAGCAGGATCTGGCAGACTGGAGTGGCTTCGAGGCCAGCCGTCTTTTTGTCAGCGGCTACCAAGCCAGCTTGGGTGTCATTCCCGCGCTGGTCGGCACGGGCGACACCATCTTCTGTGACAGGCTGAACCACGCCAGCCTGATTGATGCCAGCCGTCTATCCGGTGCTCGTTTACGTGTGTATCCCCATAGGGATATGGCACGGCTGGATAATCTACTCGGCAGACCAACGCCGGGCTTCAAGCTGGTGATCTCGGACAGCCTGTTCAGCATGGACGGGACAATAGCCCCGGTCGATGAACTGATCACCTTATGCGAACGCCACGATGCCTTGTTGTATCTGGACGATGCACATGGCTTGGGCATTTTGGGCGAAAACGGGCGCGGTGCGCCTGAGCTTTTCCAGCTCACGGCCACACAACGTCGGCGTCTGATTTATCTGGGGACTTTTGGCAAGGCAGCCGGGCAAGGCGGCGCTTTTATTGCCTGCTCCCATAACTTGGCCGACTGGTTCACGCAATCCGCCCGCAGCTATGTGTACAGCACCGGCTTGGCACCGGCACATTGCGCTTCCTTGCTGGCTTGCCTACGGCTGATCAAACAAGCTCAGCCCCAGCGGGCCTTGTTGAAAGAACACATCCAAACGCTGCAAACCTTGAGCCAGGACCTGCCCTGGCGTCTGGCGCCGTCCGACACACCCGTGCAAAGCCTGCTGATGGGCGAGGTGGAACCTGCTTTGCAGCTATCCGAAACGCTTCTTCAAAAAGGTATTTGGGCACCGGCCATACGCCCGCCCACCGTTCCCCGCCATCAAGCCCGATTACGCATTTCCCTGTCTGCCGCCCACCGGCATCAGGATATTGAAAAACTGGTCCAGGCACTACAGGAAGCCGCCCACTCTTTACGGTGATTTGCCATGAACTCAAACTCTCTCCCTCCTTTGGCCCAACGCAGCTTGCAAGCGGTCTGGCATCCCTGCACTCAGATGCAGCATCACGATCAAGGCGTACCGCTACTGGCGATCAAGCGCGCCCAGGGCGCCTGGCTGTATGATGCCAACGGCAACGCCTACCTGGACGCCATCAGCTCCTGGTGGGTGAATCTGTTTGGACATAGCCACCCGCATCTGGTGCAGGCAATTAGCGATCAGGTCCAGCAACTGGATCACATCATGCTCTGCGGCCTGACCCATGAGCCGGTTGTGCAGCTTTCCGAACGATTGGCCACCTTGAGCAGCCATCGCTTAGGCCATGCTTTTTATGCCAGCGACGGCGCTTCTGCAGTGGAAATTGCCTTGAAACTGAGCGTGCACTACTGGCGCAACCAGGGCCAGGAGCACAAGCACCGTTTTGTAGGCATTGCACAGGGATACCACGGCGAAACGCTGGGTGCTCTGGCCGTAACCGATGTGCCCTTGTTCCGGGAAAGCTACGGCTCGCAACTGGGCCAGCAATACACCGCAGCCAGCCCCGATCTGCGCCAGGCCCATAGCCCGGACGAACACCACCAGGTCACCACAAACGCACTGCAGTCGTTGAAACAGATTCTGGAGAGCCATCAGGACATTGCCGCCGTGATTCTGGAGCCGCTGGTGCAATGTGCGGCTGGCATGAACATGCATTCACCCGACTATCTGCGCGGTGTGCGTGAGCTATGCGACCGCTATCACGTACATTTGATTTTGGACGAGATTGCCGTGGGTTGCGGGCGTACCGGCACCTTCTTTGCCTGCGAGCAGGCAGGTATCTGGCCTGATCTGCTGTGCCTGTCCAAGGGAATTACCGGCGGCACGCTGCCTTTGTCCGTGGTGCTCTCCAGCCCCACGATTTTTCAAGGGTTTTATGATCAAGACTTGCGCCGGGGCTTTCTGCACTCTCATTCGTACACCGGCAATCCCCTGGCCTGCCGCGCCGCGCTGGCTACTCTGGACTTGTTTGAGCAATACCCTGTCTACGAGCTGCAAAAAACGCTGGGGCAAGCACTGGATGACGGCCTGCAAAAACTGAATCGACAGTATCCCAGGATGCAGCATCTGCGCCGCTGCGGGGTGATCTGGGCCTTTGACCTGGACACGGGCCCGGCTCGCTACGATCACCAGGGTTTTGCACGACGCTTTTACCGCTCAGCCCTGCAACAAGGGCTGATGCTGCGCCCTATCGGCAATACCGTGTACCTGATGCCCGGCTATCTATGGGGCACACAAGAAGTGGAGCATTGCCTGAATGGCCTGGGTCGTCTGCTGAAGGAATACGCATGAGGGCCTGCTTTGTGACGGGCACCGATACGGAGATTGGCAAAACGCTGGTCAGCTCGGCTTTGCTCCACTTACTAAGCCAAAGCGGTGCACGCACGCTGGGCATCAAGCCTATTGCGTCGGGGGCCGAGGAAATAGAAGGCCGTCTGCATAACGAAGACGTAGACGCGCTGGCCCGGCACTCCAGCCTGAAACCTGATCCGGAAACACTGACACCGTACTTGTTTAAGCCCGCTGCGGCACCCCACATTCTGGCTGAGCAAACAGGAGTCGAATTAGACCCGGCTCTGATCCAAAAAACGGTTCATGCAGCGGCAATACAAGCCGACTATGTAATCGTTGAAGGAGTGGGAGGCTTCATGCTGCCCCTGGGACAAGGGCACACGGGGGTAGATTTGGCACAGGCGTTGCAGCTACCTGTAGTCTTGGTGGTTGGTTTACGTTTGGGGGCCTTGAATCATGCCTTGCTGACCGTTCAAGCCATACGCGCCAGTGGCTTGAGCTTTCTGGGCTGGGTCGCCAACCACATAGTCCCGGAGATGAATTATGCCAAGGAGAATCTGCAAACGCTGCATGACTATCTGCCGGGCCCTTGCCTGGGTGTCATTCCAAGACTGGAAGCCACAACGCTGGATGAGCGTATCCAGCAAGCTGCGCAATACCTACGTTCACCTTGGGGAGATAAGACCTAGACACTTTGTACAAGGCTTATAGAAAATAGCTACCGATACTGCCCAAAAACGCCACACCTAGCAGCAAACATACCGCCCCACCCAAAGCAAAACGCAAGGCAGGGTTGGCAGACCACATGTCCACGCAACTATTTAGCACGCGGCGACACCATACTCTCTGCCCTGCCGCACTGGCGGCTTGCTGGGAGCTCGCACGCAAACGGCTCAAATGCTCCTGGCTGATTCCATCCATGGCTTCCCACTCCAGCTTCCAACGCAGGAAAGCGGCCTGATGCTGAGGGTCAATGGACAGCCAGGCGCGGAATGCCGCCTGGCTACGGGCGTCGCCTTGGTGTTTGGGGTCATGCTGTTTGAGCAGCCAGTTCAAGGCCTGCTCATCGATGTGCTGCATGTGTTCGTCCTTAGACATACGAACCAGCCGGACGCGGCACAGCCCCGTCCATCCGATCGACTGGTGCCGGGTTGTGGCGGCACGCCAGCATGGCCATACGGATATAGTGCTCAACAACCCGAGGGCTGGTGCCCATACGAGTCGCGATTTCTTTGTAGTTCAGGCCCTCAAAGCGGTGCAGCACAAAGGCTTCGCGGCGGCGACGAGGCAAGGCCTCGATCATGGCCAGCACACGAGCACCCGGCTCTGAAGGAGCATGAGCAGAGGCTTGTGAGCCACGCAGCATGCGCAGGCAAAAACTTAAACCGTTACGATAAAACGATTTCAGCATGGGCCACTCCTTAAACACAGCAAATGATAATAGTTCCTATTATCTTTACTGTTTTAGAGAAAGTCCAGCCCTGCTCGATAAAGATTCACTCGGCTCACAAAATAAAAAGTGGCCCCTTTCAAGCAGCCCACACAAGAACAGCCCTCCCCTTTCAGGACAAATCCCACCAGTTGCCTCTCCTTCGCCCAAAGGAAAAAAGTGTCAACCGAACCCAGGACAGACTAACAGCCAGGCGGCAACCACACTGGCTGCGTTTGACGCTTGATGCCAATTGACATGCCTTTTTAGACTTGAAACCGTATCAAACCCATTCAGGGCAGATCAAGGGCATAAAAAAAACCCTGGCATGAAACCAGGGTTTTTTCCAGACGGCCCGCAGGCCAGCTTATAACAATCAGTTGCCGGGGCGCAGATTGGTGGAAAGCACATTGATAATGCGCTTGGCTGTCGCCGTCGTCTGTTCCTGACCTTGCTGATCCAGCACCGTGACACGAGTACCTGCACCTTGGGCACTGAGCTTGATGCGGAATGGTGTGGCTTCGGCGGTGTTGCGACTGCCAAAGATGCGGCCAATGATGTTTTGCTGTTCGATCTTCTCGCCCGTATCCGAATCCAGATAGCGGATAAAGAACTCACCCGTGGAACGATCACGATCCTCCACCGAGAAACCAGCGGAGTCGATGGCCACGCCAACACGACGCCATGCACGATCAAAGGACTCGTTGAGCGTCAGTTCGGCCTGATCGCCCTTGTCTGAGGTCTGGACTTGAACGCCAGCAGGATCTTTGGTGGCATTGGCCACTTGTTCACGTGCGGTTTCAATATCCGAGCCCAGGAAGACCATCATGCGAGCCAGCATGGCGGCATTCAGACCGGGATCTTCTTTGGCGAACACCCACTTAAAGGCGGTACCGTCTGCCGTGGGTGTTTCTTCCATATGCTGGTGAGACACATAGATTTCTGTCTTGTTGCCGACGCGCTCAAAGCGGGTACGGAAGCGGTCTCGTTCACCACTGTCAAAGACCTGGTCAATGATGGAACCCAAGGCACTGCGAATCCAGCTTTCTGGAATCTTGGCACGGTTTTCAGCCCAATCGGTCTGGATCAAACCAGCGCGAGGATCTTGAGACTGAATGGTAAAACCATGATCACCCCAGAATTCGATAATACGAGGGAACAGGTCTTCCACGGGCCGATCGACCACCAGCCAACGCAGATCGCCGTCACGCATCACTTTGATGACGTCGGACTGAGGCAGAATATCATCCGCCCCGCCTTTGAGCTGCTGCGCACTCTGACCTTGCGAGTAGACCGAATAAGACGTGGCCCCTTCTGGCGCACGGTAATGTGCGTCGCGGTTAGCCTGAGTCAGATCCGGCGGAATGCTCAAGGGATCGCCTGCAACCGTACTCTTGTAATTCACCGACTCGCCCTGGCCCATAATCTGGTCCATTGTCGAGCAGCCCGACAGTACCAACAGGCTCAAAGACAGCCCGATCAGGCTTTTATTAACTGGCTTAGCAATCATGGAAGAAGATCCGCAAGTTTCAAGGATTGACGCAGCAATTCGTGATGCTGTGTACTTAACGGCGTCAATGGTAAACGATATCCCAGTTGAGTAAGGCCCATTTCTGCAACGGCCCATTTCACGGGAATGGGGTTAGCCTCAATAAACAGGTTTTTATTCAAACCTGCCAGATAGGCGTTCAAACGGCGTACCGTCGGTACGTCCATATCCAGGGCAGCCTGACACAACTGGCTCATCAGGCGTGGGGCCACGTTGGCCGTCACAGAAATATTACCTTTGGCGCCCAATAAGATATACGCAGCAGCGGTAGGATCATCACCGCTGACCACAATAAAGTCTTCCGGTACATCACGCAGCAACAGGCCACCACGAGCCAAGTCGCCCGTTGCGTCCTTGATACCGATAATGTTGGGGATTTGAGCCAGACGCAGAACGGTATCGTTCTGCAAGTCGGCTACCGTGCGACCAGGCACGTTGTACAGAAACTGGGGCAGGCTGACCGCTTCGGCAATCGCGCGAAAATGCTGGTACATGCCTTCCTGGGTGGGACGGTTGTAGTAAGGCACCACCGACAAACCAGCGTCTGCACCCACTTCCTGGGCGTGGCGCGACAGCTCAATGGCCTCACGGGTGGAGTTACCGCCTACACCAGCGATCACAGGAACACGACCGGCAGCGTGCTCCACGGCAACCTTGATCAGTTCAGCGTGTTCATCCACCGACACCGTAGGCGATTCGCCCGAGGTTCCAACAACCACCAGCACACGTGTTCCTTCCTGAATGTGCCAGTCGATCAACTTTCGGTAAGCGGCAAAATCCAGACCCCCATTGGGATCCATGGGTGTAACAAGGGCCACCATACTGCCCTGAAAATTGGAAATAGCAGAGTCCGAACTTGCCATGATGAGATGAATCTCCGGGTTTAAGGCCCTATAGCCCAAAAAAAATATGACTCACAAGTTTAACGGATAAGCCGTTAAATCATAAGAACCATTTCAATATGCCTTCGCCCAGTGCAATCAAAGGACTCATCAGTGTCCAGAGCACACCGGTAAACATCAGCAAGATCAGAATGATCATGCCGTAAGGCTCGATACGAGAATAATGATAGGCCCAACGGTTAGGCAATAGACTAAATACAATGCGCCCACCGTCCAAAGGCGGCAAAGGCAGCAGATTCAGTGCCATCAAAACCAGGTTGACCTGCACACCGGCCACCGCCATGCCCATCCAGAAGCGGCTGTCACCCTGACCGATCTTGACCATCAAATGGGCATACAGAACCCACAAAATAGCCATCATCATATTGGAGGCCGGGCCGGCCAAGGCAACCCAGAGCATGTCCCGTTTGGGATTGCGCAAACGCCCCCAATCCACAGGGACGGGTTTGGCCCAGCCAAACAGAATACCGCCCATGCCCATCATGGCGCTGGAGAGCAAAAGAACCGCAGGCACCACAATGGTCCCGATAGGGTCAATGTGACGCAGTGGGTTCAGGCTGATGCGACCGGCCTGCATGGCCGTAGGGTCGCCAAACATACGCGCAACATAGCCATGAGCGGCTTCATGCAGCGTGATGCCGAAAATGACAGGCAAAGCATAGACCGTCAAGGTCTGTATAAAAGAGTCCATGGTGATCCTTGGGTCCGGGCCGTGGGTCTATTCACAATAGGCTAAGCCACCCACACGCAACCCGTCTGATTGGGACAGCGACTGCTGCCCCAAGGTTCAGAATTGAAACACGGATACGCACTTGGACGCGAGTTTTGTGTCAGTCAGGGGGTCAAGACAGGCCCAAGGTAGAGGGATCACCAGAGCCTCGACGCAACACGTCGGGCGTGGGTCCCGTCAAATCGATGACGGTAGTGGCCTGCAAAGGGCACGGCCCACCATCGACAACCGCCGCCAGTTGATGGGCGTAACGGTCCAGAATGTCCTGGGCATCGTTCAAGGGCTCGTCTTCGCCGTCGGGAATCAGGGTGGTGGAAATCAGAGGACTGCCCACTTGCTCCATCAAGGCCAGGGCCACTTTCCGGTCGGGCACCCGAATACCAATGGTTTTGCGCGAAGGATGCGACACACGGCGCGGCACTTCCTTGGTGGCTTCCAGAATAAAAGTCCACGGGCCAGGGGTGGCCATTTTCAGCAGTCGATACTGCGGGTTGTCCACTTTGGCAAAGTGGCTGATCTCAGCCAGATCACGACACAGCAAGGTCAGATGATGACGGTCATCCAAGCCACGCAAACGACGCAGGTTGTCAGCCGCTGACTTGTCATCCAGACGAGCAACAACGGCATAACTGGAATCGGTAGGAATGGCGAGCAGCCCTCCTTTAGCCAATAGTTCTGCTGCTTGAGCCAATGCGCGGGGTTGGGGGTTTTCGGGATGAACGACGAATAATTGAGACATTTCGCGCTTCCTTGCTATTACGAGGGGAAATCATTAAACCTGAGTCACGCCGTGACCGGCAAGACCGAAGCAGGGCTCAGGGTCGGCGTATTCGTGCATGGGTGTTGCATTATTTAAAAAAAGCATGCTAGAATAAATTTTTTACTTCGCAGCCACTTTAAAGTAGGCCTGAAGCAAAAAAGCAGTAAATAGTGGTGACCGTAGCTCAGTTGGTAGAGTCCCGGATTGTGATTCCGGTTGTCGTGGGTTCGAGCCCCATCGGTCACCCCAAAAAATTTACCGCTTCCAAAGTTTTGCAAATCTCCTTAAAAGATGTCAAAGCTAGGAACTGGAAAAACATACTTGAAAGCCCGCCACTCTGCGGGCTTTTTTGCGTTTGTTCATCGTAGCAAGTTTGGCGCCTTCGCACATCCCCACACCCACCCAGGCAGGNATAGATAGATAGATAGATAGATAGATAGATAGATAGATAGATAGATAGATAGATAGATAGATAGATAGATAGATAGATAGACAAAGTATGTGCGTGAAAAGACGGTATTTACCGACCCTCCCTAAAAAGAAAAATCCCCGCTGGCAGATAAACCAAGCGGGGATTTCAGAACCTCTAAAGCGATAAAGGGCTACGTCATCAACCACACAAACAATACTCCGCCCAACGCAATCCGATACCAGGCAAAAGGACGATAAGTACGGCTGGATACAAAACGCAGCACGGCTTTCACCAGGAACAGTGCGCTAAAGAACGCGGCAATAAAACCCACGATAATCGCGCTGCTCTGATCTGCGCTCAAGGACGCACCGTTGCGATACAGGTCATAAACCGTGGCGGCCAACATGGTGGGCATGGCCAGAAAGAAAGAAAACTCCGTGGCCGTCTTGCGCTGAATACCTGCCAGCATGCCACCTATAATCGTCGCCCCCGACCGCGACGTACCGGGCACCATGGCAATGCACTGAGCAAAACCAACGACCAAAGCCTGTTTCCAGGTGATCTCCTCCAAAGCAAAGGCCGTGGCCTTTTGCGAGGTGGCAGTTTCCCCCTGATCGCTGTCTGCCGTGTGCTTTGCATACTGCGGTTTGCGTTCTACCCACAGCATCAACAGCCCCCCCAACACCAGCGTGAACACAAAGACAATCTGATGATGAAACAAGGCTTTCACGTATTGAATCGTCAAGGCACCAATCACCGCAGCGGGCAAAAACGCGATCAGCAGATTGCGCGTGAACATCATCTCGGTGCGGTCACCGCGCAAGGTTCCCATGATCAGTTGAATCAGACGCGCACGGAAAATCCAGACCACGGCCAGAATCGAACCGAACTGAATCACGACCTCGAACACCTTGGCGTCGCCCGAAGAAAAGTCGATCCACGAACCCAATATCAGCAAATGTGCCGTACTGGAAACAGGAATAAATTCAGTAATACCTTCAACAATCCCCAGAAACAGGGCCTTCAACAAATAAATGGTTTGCTCGGTCATGTTGTGTGAATCAAAGCCAATAAAAATTAAGATGCCAAGAAGGGATCGATTTGTTCATCATCGTAGGGCACGCGCTCCAGACTGACCTGGGAAATGCGACGCCCTTCCAGCTCCTGAACCTTGAAGCGATACACGGCATCATGCTGTTCAAGCTCACAGACATCACCCACCTTGGGCAACTGTCCAAACCGTGTCAATAGATAGCCGGCCAAGGTGGCATACTCTTCCTCTTCATCCACCAGCCCCTCCACGCCCAGCATCTGTTCCAAATGATGCAAATCCGTGGAGCCATCCAATACCCAATGATCCTGAGACTCCTGGACAATATCAGGAGCTTCATCCTCGCTGGGAAAGTCGCCCGCAATAGCCTCAAAAATATCCAAGGGCGTCACCAACCCTTCAATCGCCCCAAACTCGTCCGTTACCAGAACCAACTGACCGCGGCTTTGTTTGATGGTTTCCATCAAGTCCAAAATCCCGATGGACTCGTACACAAAGACCGGCTGACGCAATTGGTCCACACGGATATGACCATGAATCAGCAGATCTGC
The DNA here is from genome assembly GCF_041521385.1 of Alcaligenes faecalis. NCBI lineage: Bacteria > Pseudomonadati > Pseudomonadota > Betaproteobacteria > Burkholderiales > Alcaligenaceae > Alcaligenes > Alcaligenes faecalis. The sequence continues at coordinate 1,252,371 of NZ_CP168006.1, forward strand.
CAGTAACTCTTTGCTTCGACCAATGCCAATAACCTCATCGAGCGAACCGCGACACACCGGCACCATGCTATGAGGTTCCTGTGTCATTTTTTCACGCAGGACCTCTGGGTCGTCCTGCACATTCACCCAGGTAATCGCATTGCGTGGCGTCATCACCGAATGCACGGTGCGCTCGGACAAGGTCAGCACACCGCTCACCATATTGCGCTCTTCCTGACCAAACACCATTTGCGCCGATGCCCCAGGCAGATCCGGCCCAATGACAGCCTCTCCCGAGGCGGGGCGCTTGCCCAACATGCGTAGCACGGCCTCAGCCGTGCGTTCACGCATGGGGCGGCCCGCCTGCAACAGACGCAGCTTGCGACGCGCCAACTGGTTGAACATTTCAATCAGGATGGAGAAGGAGATGGCCGCATACAAGTAACCCTTGGGTACATGTACACCAAAGCCTTCGACCAGCAAGGAAAAGCCAATCATCAACAAAAAGCCCAGGCACAAAATGACGACCGTAGGCCGGCTGTTGATATATGCAGTCAACGGTTTGGAGGCCACCAGCATGATGCCAATGGCAATAATCACCGCCGCCATCATGACAGGCAGGTGGTCGACCATCCCCACGGCAGTAATGACCGCATCCAGAGAGAATACGGCATCAAGCACCACAATCTGCGCCACGATGACCCAGAAGCTGGCATACATACGCGACCCAGAGGCGTGAGCACTGCGGTTTTCAATGCGCTCGTGCAGCTCCAGCGTGCCCTTGAGCAACAAGAAAAAGCCGCCCACTATCATGATCAGATCGCGGCCCGAGAAATCCAAGCCCAGCACGGACACCAAAGGATCAGTCAACTGCACCAGATGGGACATGACCGTCAGCAGGCCAAGACGCATCAACAGGGCCAAGGACAGGCCCAGCACACGAGCGCGATCACGCTGCGCGGGAGGCAACTTGTCGACCAAAATTGCAATGAACACCAGGTTATCGATGCCCAGCACAATTTCCAGAATTACCAGTGTGAGCAACCCAACCCAAACGGTCGGGTCCATCAACCACTCCATCTCAGCTCCTTGGCGCTGTGACTAAAAGAACACCCCGGCGGAGCCGGGGTCTAGGTTCTTAATCTTGCAGGTGCGACAGCATCTGGATAAAGATCTTCGGACTGGCGGCAATCACATTGCCGGTTTCTTTCCAGGTTTGCTCACCTTCAAAGTCGCCGACCAGGCCACCGGCTTCGGTCACCAGTAAAGTACCGGCAGCCAGATCCCAGGGTTTCAGGTTGACGGCGCAGAAACCATCCAGACGACCAGCAGCCACATAAGCCAGATCCAAAACCGTTGCACCCACGCGACGCACAGCCGCACATTCGGCCAGCATATCGGCAAATGGGGAGGTGGGTTTCACGCCTGCACCCGAATCGGGCACGTGCGCACCGATCAAGGCATCGTGGTAACGGGTCTGGCCCGACACACGAATACGACGGTCGTTCAGGAAAGCACCACCGCCACGGCTGGCCGTAAACATTTCATTGCGGTTGGTGTCGTAAATGACGGCATGGGCAGCCTGACCACGGTGCATCAAGGCAATCGAAATGGCGTAGCACGGAAAGCCGTGAATAAAGTTGGTGGTGCCATCGAGCGGATCAATGACCCACTGGTATTCAGGGGTGCCTTCGCCTGCAGGTTCCAGCGGAGGACGCTCGCCCGTTTCCTCTCCGATAAAGCCGTGATCAGGGTAGGCTTCGCTCAACACTTCAATGATGGCTTCCTCTGCTGCGCGATCCACTTCCGTGACATAATCTTTAGGGCCTTTACGCGCAACCGACAGGTGCTGGAGGTCTAGACTGGCGCGAGAGATAATGGTGCCGGCACGGCGAGCCGCCTTGATGGCGGTATTGAGCATCGGGTGCATGGAAATTCCGTTTTTTTAACAATAATTGAGCCTGCCTGGCGTGCCCTGTTGCAGGGTAAAATCGCGTGAGCAGACACAGGAAGCGTAGCTTCAAAGTAGCTATTTTAAATGACTCAGACGCAAGCATCGGCATTTGATGATAATTTTCACCGGGTTCGCTTCATTATGGTGCAACCCAGCCACCCTGGAAACGTGGGCGCAGCAGCGCGAGCGATCAAAACCATGGGCTTTGGCGACTTATGTCTGGTCGACCCGCTAGACCCGGACGTTGCACAAAACCCTCAGGCAATCTCGCTGGCCAGCGGTGCCGTGGACGTTTTGGAGCAAGCAAGCATTGTTCCCACTCTGGCGCATGCACTGGAGCCGGTCACGCTGGCTTTTGCCTTGACGGCCCGCCCCCGCTACCTGGGACCACCGGCTGCCGACATACGCCAGACGGCCGAACTGAGCCGTGAACACCTGCGCCAGCACGCCGGAACCGTGGCCATTGTGCTGGGTACCGAGCGCGTGGGCCTGACCAACGAGCACATCAGCCAGTGCCAGTATGTCTGCCATATTCCGGCCAATCCTGAATACAGCTCCCTGAATGTCGCCCAGGCTTTGCAACTGGCCGCCTGGGAATTGCGCTACGCCCTGCTGGCGCAAAGCGGCGCCAGCCTGCTGCCCAATACCGATGGCAAGGCTGACCCTGGAAAAGAGCTGGCTCCGCAAGCCAAGGTGCAGGCCTTGCTGCAACACTGGGAACAGGCCATTGAGAGCGTCAAGTTCCTGGACCCCAAACACCCCAAAAAACTGTTGCCGCGCATGCAGCACTTATTTGGGCGTGCTCAGCTCAGCCTGGACGAAGTGGATATGTTGCGCGGCCTGTGTACCGCCATGATCAAGACCGCCAAAGCAGCGGGCCACCCTATTCCTGAACAGCGCAAAGACGAATCGGCTGGCCCTGAGCAACGATAAAGCTTGCGCTTTGACCCGCTTGCCCGCTGCACTCAGCGGGCATTGTCTTTTATGAACGATCACACAGTGGACACTTTCTCGGCTGGCGTATATTCTTACTGAGTTACTTTTTCAGTAAGCATGAGCTGTTTTCAAGCATGAACACTCCCGAGACCGTAGAACCGCAAGATCAGGCCGGGCCGCGTACCCTGCAACGCGGCTTGCTGGTGCTCAAGACTTTGCAAAATCATCAAGGCAAAGGGCTGAGCGTCACCGACCTGTCGCGCGCCACGCAACTACAGCGCCCCACCATCTACCGGCTGCTGGCCGCCCTGATCGATCACGGTCTGGTCCAAAACAGCAGCCATAGTCGCCGCTACAGCGCCACGCGCCAGGATCAGGGCCTGTTTGGACTGGACCCGCGTGTCACCATCATGCAGCCCATCATGCAGGAGCTGGCCCAACTGACCGGCGATGCGGTCTTTCTGGTGGGCCGCGATGGCGACGACTCCGTCAGCCTGTGGCGTGAAATCGGCCCCTACCCGGTACAGATTCTGGCCACTTATGTAGGCAAGCGTCAGCCTTTGGGCGTGGGTTCGGGGGGTATGGCCTATCTGGCCACACTGGGAGACGAAGCAATCGAGCAGATTATCGAACGCAATGCCAATCAGTTGGATCAGTACGGTGGCATGACTCAGCGCGAGATGCGCCAGTTGGTCACCAACACCCGTATCCGTGGCTACTCAGTTGTCGGCAACTACGCTGTGCGCGGTGCCTTGGGTGTGGGCTGCGCCCTGTGCGACCATAAAGGCCGCCCCATTCTGGCCATGAGTGTCACGGCCATTACCGAGCGCATGCCAGCGCCCCGCCAAAAAGAAATTGCCGGCCTGCTGCGCGAAGCCCTGGACTCGGTGGCAGACAAGTTTTAAGGCGTGGGGCATTTTTCTTGAGCTTGGACTTAGCTAAAAAGTCTGCGTACTGCGCTTCCAGATCTGACTTTCAGACCTGGAGCCTGTCACATCAAGCCGCTTTTTTCTCAACACCCGATTGCACGATTTCTCGTACGGGAACCGGAGTCTGCAAACCTGCCTGATTCAACACCTGAACCGCACGGCGGAACAGATCAAAACGTGCGTCCCAGAAATCGGCGGAACTGATCCAGGCACGCAGATTTACGGTAATCACGCTGTCCTTGTATTCCATGACCATCACCACAGGAGCAGGGTCCTTGAGCACTTGCGGATGTTCATTCAACAGATCCTGCAACAGCTTGATGGCCAGATCCAGATCATCGCCATAACGTACGCCCACCCCGAAGTCCAAACGACGAGTCGCATTACGACTGTAGTTGATGATGGGATTGCCCCAAATCAGACTATTGGGCAAGGTGAACTGAATGCCATCCACCTGCTCAAAGCGGGTCAAGAACAAACCCACTTCCTGCACCGTACCATCGCCTTTACCCACTACCGATACAAACTCACCGGCACGCAAGGGCCGCAACATCAGCAGCATGATGCCTGCCGCGATATTTTGCAGTGTGTTTTGCAAGGCCAAACCCACGGCCAAACCAGCAGCACCCAACACCGCAATAATACTGGCGGTCTGTACGCCAAAACGCGCCAGTACGGCGATCAACACAAAAACCCGAATCGTCCAGACTGTCACGGATTGGGCCATAGGCACAATCGTCGGATCCACTCGGGGGGAGCGGGTTGCCATCCGTTTGATGGCTCGACCGGCGACAGCAGATAGCCACCAGCCAATAATCAGAATCAACAAAGCGATCACGACATTAAGCGCAATCGCGACTACAGCTGGAAACTCTGTCATCCAGGCTTGCAATTTTTCCACGTTTCAATCTCCTCAATTAAAAGGCAAAGCACCGAAGGGACTGGCCGCCAAGGGTAAACATTGCTAGTGCGCATCATAGCCTTGGGAGGGACATGAACCCAAGTTGGTCAAGCGTTCCACTTTATCCCCGGAAACTGTGGATAGCTCATAGGAAAAACTGGGCAAATCAGAAAAACACCCCGTAGTATCAGCAACTTAAAAACCGCGAACAGAAAACAGCCAAACCCGAAAAGAAACACCCGCTTATCCCCATAAAATGTGGACAAGTCACAGGATAAACCATGAATCACTGCATTTATTCCTGCACAATCAATCACTTAAAAACAAAGATCAGAGAATCGACAATTCTTTACCATTTTTTTCCTCAGGCACACCCCTGCTTGCTGAAAACCGGCTTATCCACAAAAGATGTGCATAAAAATAGGGAAAACCCCTGTATGAGCAAAAAATAGGCTTACAGAACAACACACTAAGTAGCCAGGTCAGGAATTCACCATTTTGCTTATCAGCAAGCGGGCACACGCCACAAAGATGCCAGCCAATGTTGCTCCTGCGGGGGCTTGTCTGTAGGGCGATAAAAATGGTCTATATAGTCAAAGCCCGCTTGCTCCAGACGCTCTAACCACTGTTCCCAACTGTAGTAGCACCCGTAACGCTGACCATTCCAGCCCTCTTGCCCCTGACCGCGCGGATTGGAAGAAAACAGCACACCACCCGGTCGCAGGCTATGCCGCAAAGCCGTCAGTACAGCGGGCAACTGCGCACTGGGTATATGGAACAACACCGCATTGGCAAACACGCCATCGAATGCAGCAGTGGGCAAATTCAAATCCAGAAAGTCCTGATGCAATACCGGCAAACCAGTTTGCTGACGGGCCATATCCACAAAAGCGGCACAGCCATCCAGCCCCACCGGACGATGTCCCATAGCCTGAAAAGCGACCAGATCCCGCCCCGGCCCACAGCCCAGGTCCAGAATATCCACAGGCCCCGGCAAGCCGATCGCCGCCAGCAAGGCATCGCGATTCTGGCTGACGTCGTGGTCCCATGTGCCGTCCCGATAGGCCTGTGCATGGTCCTGGTAGTGATTGACGGTGCGACGACTGGTTTCTTTCATCTGAACATCCTTGCCTATGCTATGGGTTTACTTGACGCTGCCTAACGATGGATTGACTATATCCTGAGTCCAATTTGAATCCGATGCCATGAAGCCAAGCTATCCGCTCTCCGTCCTAGACCTGTCCCCTATCGTTCAAGGCTCCACCCCGGCCCAGTCCTTTCGCTGTTCGGCGGACATTGCCCGTCATGCCGAGCAGTGGGGCTATCACCGTTACTGGTTGGCCGAACACCACGGCATGCCTGGTATTGCCAGTGCCGCGACCTCGGTACTGATTGGCCATATTGCCGGTCAAACCAGCCGCATTCGGGTCGGAGCGGGCGGCATCATGTTGCCCAACCATTCCCCTTTGGTCATTGCCGAGCAGTTTGGAACACTGGCCTCTCTGTACCCTGGCCGTATTGATTTGGGCCTGGGCCGTGCCCCTGGCTCGGACCCCGAAACCGCCCGCGCCTTGCGCCGCAATCTGAACAGCGACCCAGACCAGTTTCCACGCGATGTGCTGGAGCTGATGGACTATATGTCCGACGAGCCGCGCAACCGCATCATGGCCGTACCCGGTCGTGGCCTGAATGTGCCGGTCTGGATTCTGGGCTCCAGCCTGTTTGGTGCTCAACTGGCCGCCGCGCTGGGCTTGCCCTATGCCTTTGCCTCGCATTTTGCACCTGCTCAATTGATGGATGCTATTGAGGTTTACCGCCGTCAGTTCCAGCCTTCCGTGCATCTGGAAAAGCCCTACGTCATGCTGGGCTACAACGTCTTTGCCGCCGATACGCAAGACGAAGCCAAGCTACTGGCCTCTTCCTGGCAACAGTCCTTTGTCAACCTGCGCAGCGGTCGTCCCGGCCAGCTACCGCCACCCGTGCGGGATTACTACGAACAATGCAGCCCACCGGCCCAGCATCTGCTGGACTCCTTGCTTAGCTGTACGGCCATCGGCAATCCGGAGCAAGTGCTTGAACAGATGAAAGGATTCATTCAGCGAACGGGAGCCAACGAGCTGATGCTGAACGCCAATATCTTTGACCACAACAAGCGCCTGCGCTCCTACGAGATTGCCGCCGAACTGCGCGGCAGTCTGGCATGAACCCACGCCACCTCCAAGAAACCGCACTGCGCTACTTCCAGGAGGTCGCGCGCTGTGGCTCTATTTCGCAAGCGGCCAGTAATCTGCATGTGGCCACATCGGCCATCAGTCGTCAAATAAGTGGGCTGGAGGAAAACCTGGGCATGGCCTTGTTCGAGCGCCATGCCCGTGGCATGAGCCTGACCGCGGCGGGAGAACTGCTGCTGGCCCATGCCCGCCGCAGCGCCATGGATGCCGAGCGCACCTTGCACGATATTGCCGCCTTGCAAGGGCTGCAGACTGGCCAGATCCGGATTGCATCCTCGGAAGGTTTGGCCGCCCAGCTACTGCCGCAATGCATTGCACAGTTCCGTGACAAGCATCAAGGCATACGCTTTCAACTGGACGTGCTGCCGCCACACCGTATCACCATGCTGTTGTTAAGCGGCCAGATAGACATCGGCATCAAATTCACTCAAACAGCCGAAAAAGACATCAAGACCTTGTTTCGCCGCGATGCCCCCGTCATGGCCCTGGCGGTTCCCGGCCATCCCGTTACCCGTACCGAACGCATCAGCCTGAAAAGCCTTCTGGCACACCCTCTGGCCTTGCCCGGCCCGGACACCACCGTGCGGCAAATGATGGATGTGGCCTGCAGCGCACAGAACCTGAGTCTGGACCCGGTATTCAGCAGCAATCACATGCAGTCTCTGCATCAATTTGCCTTGTCCGGCGCAGGCGTGACGGTGTCAGCCTTGCTCTCGGCTCGTCACCTGATTGAGCAAGGTTTGCTGCAAGCCAGCTTCATCCATGAACGCGGTTTGCTGAACCGCCAAATTGAAGTACAGGCCCTCGCTGGCCGCCGCTTGCCAGCTATTGTTCGCCGCTTTCTGGACGAGTTGTTGCCGCAGCTTGAAGTAGACCCGTCAGTCTTGCCAAAATAGCAATGCTGACCTGCTTATTTGTTGCTGGTTCGGCATCTTTGCCTTTTCTATCATCTCCTGATTGAGGAGATAGCCATGACAACATTCAGCAACATCGCAAACACCGCACAGTCCCCTTCGATCCGCCGCCCCTGGAGACGTTTTGCCCAAACCCTGTTGGGCGCCGTTCTAGCGGTCAGCAGCGTGGCTGCCCATGCCAGCGAGTGGCCTGATCGCTCCATTCGCCTGATCGTGCCCTTCCCGACCGGCGGCGCGACCGACGTCATCAGCCGACTGATTGCCGAAAGCGCCGCCAAGGCGATGAACGCCAACATTGTCGTGGACAACCGCACAGGCGCAGGCGGCACCATTGGCTCAGCCGAAGTAGCCCGCAGCAAACCCGATGGCTACACGCTTTTGTTCACCACCAGCAGCACTCACGCCATTGCACCGCATCTGTACAAGTCCCTCCCCTACGATGCAGAAAAAGACTTCACCCCCATCGCTCATTTGGGCGATGCCGCCAGCGTCTTATTGGTGAACCCGTCCGTACCCGCCCACACCTTGCCGGAACTGATTGAGTACACCCGCGCCCATCCCAATGAGCTGAACTACGCCAGCAGCGGCAATGGCACCATCGTGCACCTGGGCACCGAGGCCTTTTTGAATCAGGCCAATATCGTCATGTCGCATGTTCCGTACCGGGGAACTGGTCAGGCCATTAACGATATGCTGGGCGGCTCCATCCATGTTTTACTGGACGCCATCCCCACCGGAATGCCGTATGTGAACAGCGGCCAATTGCGTGCTCTGGCGGTGACAGGCCCACAGCGTTCGCCGCTGGCCCCGAACTTGCCCACCTTTCAGGAGTCTGGCTTGCCGGGCTATGAGTCAGTTACCTGGTTTGGTCTGTATGCGCCCGCCGGCCTGCCCGATGATATCCGTGACAAAGCTTATGAGGCATTCACCCATGCCGCTCAGGACCCCAGCGTACGCTCACGCCTGCAAACCTTGGGCGTGGATCTGCCCCGCAGCACCAGTCGAGAAGCGTTTATCTCTCTGGTCCGCGAGGACAGCGCACGTTGGCACAGCCTGATCCAACTGACTGGAATACAGATTCAATGAACAAGACTGACAACTGTATGGACTGGAACAACCCCTACCCATCCGCCCGCTCTGCGGTGCTTGGCCAAAACATGGTCAGCACCTCCCACCCTTTAGCCGCGCAAGCGGGCCTGCGCATCTTGCAAGCGGGTGGCAATGCCGTCGATGCGGCCCTGGCGGCCGCTATTACCCTTACCGTGGTCGAACCCACGGGTTGCGGCATAGGCAGTGACGCCTTTGCCATCGTCTGGGACGGCAAAGAACTGCATGGCCTGAACGCCTCCGGTCGTTCGCCTCGTGCCTGGTCGCCCGACCGTTTCAAAGGTCATGCAGCCATGCCCGACAAGGGTTGGGAAAGCGTGTCCGTTCCCGGTGCGGTCTCTGCCTGGGCCGAACTGTCCAGCAAGCTGGGCCGTCTGAGTCTGGAACAGGTGGCTGCCCCCGCAATCCATTACGCCCGCGAGGGTTTCCCGGTCTCGCCCGTGATCGCGCGCTTATGGGAACTGGGTCGTCAACGCCTGGGCGATCAGCCCGGTTTTGCCGAAGCCTTTTTACGTGATGGCAAAGCCCCTGTCGCTGGCCAGTGGTATCAGAACCAGGACCAGGCCAACACACTGGAACGCATCGCCGCCACCCAGGGTCAGGACTTCTATACCGGCGAGCTGGCCAAACGCATTGCCGACTTCTCCCGCCAGCATGGCGGTGCCATGGACGAGCAGGATCTGGCCGAGCACCGCACGAACTGGTGCGGCACCATCAGCCATCCTTTTGCGCAATCGGTCATTCATGAAATCCCCCCGAATGGTCAGGGTCTGGCCGCCTTGATGGCACTGGGCATCATGGAGCAGGCCGGTGTGGGTCAGCAACCGCTGGATCACATCGATACCGTGCATTTGAGCATTGAAGCCATGAAGCTGGCTTTTGCCGATTTGTACGAGCACCACGCCGATCTGGAGCACATGATTCACCAGCCCGAGCATCTGCTGGACCCGGCCTATCTGCGCGAGCGCGCTGCCCTGATTCAGATGGACAAGGCAGGGGACCCCAAACATGGCCTGCCCGGCCCCTCCGGCACGGTCTATGTCACCGCCGCCGATGCCAGCGGCATGATGGTGTCCCTGATCCAGTCCAACTACATGGGTTTTGGCTCCGGCGTGGTCGTCCCCGGCACCGGCATCAGCCTGCAGAACCGAGGGCATGGCTTTACCCTGCGCCCCGGCCATGTGAATGAAGTGGCCGGTGGCAAGCGCCCCTCGCACACCATCATTCCGGCCTTTGCCATGAATGCCGATGGCACGCCGCAAATGTCGTTTGGTGTGATGGGTGGCCCCTTCCAGTCGCAAGGCCATATGCAAATGGCGCTGCGTGTGCTGCTGTACGGCCAAAACCCGCAAGCCGCCGCCGATGCCCCACGCTGGCGCGTGACGGGTGGCCGTGGGGTGGCAGTAGAACCCACTTTCGATCCGGCGCTGGTTCAGGCCTTGCGCGAGCGCGGTCATGAAGTCGTCGTTGAACCCGGCAGCGGTGTGTTCGCCTTTGGCGGTGCACAACTGATTCTGCGTCAGGGCAATCATTACGTGGGCGGCTCCGACCCACGTAAAGATGGTCAGGTGGTGGCTTACTAAGCCTGCTCGCTGTCCAAACGTACGCCGTGGTCAATATCTGACACTTTCCATACACAAAGACTGTGTTTTTATCAGGTTTTCTTCAGCCAGACAGAATGACTGCTGTACCATCAAAAATTGCCGCTTCATACCCCGGAAGCGGTTTTCTATTTGTCTAAACGGCCCTGTCATCCTTGGGGCCGTCCGCTGGAGCCCATTCGGTGCTGTCATTCTTTGAACGTCGGTTAAATCCCTATCCCGAACAACACGTCGCCCCTCCTCCCAAAGGATTTTTCCCCTTCATCTGGGCCTGCACAAAAAATTCACGTGGCTGGATTGGCCTGATGACCGTGACCTCGATTGGCCTGTCGGCCTACGAGGCCATGCTGTTTGCCCTGCTCAGCTATATCGTGGACTGGCTGCCCTCGATTGAACCTGCTCTGTTCTGGAGCCAGCAGGGTGGCACGCTCCTGACTATTGCCGCTGTTCTGCTGGGCAGCGTGGTCCTGATCAGCCTGCATACGCTGGTCATGCACCAGGTGCTGGCCATCAACTTCCCCATGCGCCTGCGCTGGCTATTCCACAAACTGATGCTGAACCAGAGCATGTCCTTTTATGCGGACGAGTTCGCCGGTCGCATCACCACCAAGATCATGCAAACCGCTCTGGCGGTACGCGAAACCCTGTTCATGGCCGTGGAAGTGGTTGTGGGCATGAGCGCCTACCTGATCGGTATCCTGATTCTGGCCGGCAGCTTTGACCGCCTGCTGATCCTGCCCTTCCTGTTCTGGCTGGTGGGCTATGCATTGGCCTGTCTGTACTTTGTGCCCCGTCTGGGCAAAGTCGGCGCTGAACAGGCCGATGCTCGCGCCTTGATGACGGGCCGCATTACCGACGCCTACACCAATATCAACACGGTCAAGCTATTTGCCCACACACGCCGTGAGGCAGACCATGCCAAGAACGCCATGCGCCGCTTTCAGGAAACAGGCCATGCCCAAATGCGCCTGATCAGCCTGTTTGAAGTGGCCAACCATGTGCTGGCCACCCTCTTGCTGATCAGTTCGGCAGGCCTGGCCTTGTACCTGTGGTCGATTGATCAATCCACCGCCGGTGTGGTGGCGGCTGTCATTGCCATGGCATTGCGTCTGTCCGGCCATTCCCATTGGCTGATGTGGGAGCTGACCAACCTGTTCGAGAACGTGGGCACGATTCAGGACGGCATCAACACCTTGACGCAAAAACCCACTGTAGTGGATGCGCCCGATGCCAACACCCTGCACATCGAGCAAGGCCGTATCGAGTTCCAGGACGTCAGCTTTGCTTACCGCGATAAAAGCCGTCAGGTTATCGACAAGCTCAATCTGGTGATCAAGCCGGGCGAGCGTGTTGGCCTGATTGGCCGTTCAGGCGCGGGCAAATCCACGCTGGTCAATCTGCTGCTGCGTTTCCACGATGTCGATAGCGGCACCATCCGCATTGATGGCCAGGACATTGCCCATGTCACGCAAGACAGTTTGCGTGCTGCCATTGGCATGGTGACGCAGGATACGTCCTTGCTGCACCGCTCCATGCGCGACAACATTCTGTATGGCCGCCCCGATGCCAACGACGAGTTGCTGCATATGGCGGTAGAGCGTGCCGCCGCTGCCGACTTCATTCCGCAATTGCACGACCGCCAGGGCCGTGAAGGTCTGGATGCCCATGTGGGCGAACGCGGCGTGAAACTGTCCGGCGGTCAACGGCAGCGTGTGGCCATTGCCCGCGTCATGCTCAAAGATGCTCCCATCCTGTTACTGGATGAAGCCACCAGTGCCCTGGACTCCGAAGTGGAAGCGGCCATTCAGGAAAGCCTCAATACGCTGATGCAGGGCAAGACGGTGATTGCCATTGCCCACCGCCTGTCCACCATTGCCGCACTGGACCGCTTGATTGTGCTGGATCAGGGCCGCATCATCGAGCAAGGTAGCCACCAGGACTTGCTGCAAAAAGGGGGCTTATATGCTCGTTTGTGGGCCCATCAAAGTGGCGGATTCCTGGGAGAGACCGGCAAACAAGATGTCTGAACCAGTGTCACTTGCTTGCAAAAAAAACTGACGTTACGCTGTTGTCCCATTAGAATCTCGAAAGATCAAACTTCGCCGTGCTTGCGGCGAAGTTTTTTTTCAACTTATTCAGCCCATACGAAGAAAAAAAATATGTTTTTAGTCTTCCCCGATTCCGCCGCCATTGCGACACACCTGAGCACCCGTCTTCAAGACATTATTCGTCAGAACCCACAAGCGACTCTGGGTCTGGCAACGGGGGGGACCATGGAACCCATTTACGCCCGTTTCGTGCAGGACGTACGTGCCAATGGACTGGATGTGTCCAGGATCAATAGCTTCAATCTGGATGAATATGTGGGTCTGGCGGCAGAGCACGAGCAAAGCTACGCGTGCTACATGCGCCAGCACCTGTTCAGCCAATTGCCCTTTGATACTGCACGCCTGCATCTGCCCAATGGCCTGAGCACAGAGCTGGAGCAGCACTGTCAGGACTATTCCGCCGCGATTGCCGCCAGCGGCGGTGTCGCCTTGCAACTACTGGGCGTCGGCACCAACGGACACATTGGCTTTAACGAACCGGGCACGCCTTTTGACAGCCGCACCCATGTGGTGGCCCTGTCCGAGCGCACCCGTATCGACAACAGTCGCTTTTTTGACTCCATGGACCAAGTGCCTACCTCGGCCATCACCATGGGGATTGCCGATATTCTGAGCGCCCATGAAATTGCCCTGGTAGTGACGGGTGAGCACAAGGCTCGCACCATGCTCAATTATCAGGAAGGTGGTGTCACGCCCGAGCTGCCTTTCACGGCCTTGAAGCAGCACGCCAACGCCCACATCCTGCTGGACGAGGCGGCTGCCAGCTTGCTAGACCCCAGCCTGTGCCACCGTCCCCTGATCAGCCAGGCCGCCTGAGCCAGCTTGCCAGCCCCCGCCCAGCGCCCTGAAAAGCGCCGCGCGGGACTGCAGACGCGACTGCATCAAACTGACGCGCACATCCTGGGCGGCGTACAAGGTACGCTGCGCATCCAGTAAAGACAGCAAGGTTTCCGAGCCGGAGCGATAACGTGCTTCGGCCAGTTGAAACGCCAGTCTGGCTTGCTCCCACTCCCGTTCCATGGCCTGCGCCTGAGCATCCAGGCTATGCAGTTGTGCCAGCACGCCTTCCACATCCATATAGGCCTGCACAATGGTCTGGCGATACTGCACCAGCCATTCCTGTAAACGGGCGTCGCTTAAATCCTTGCCCGCCTGCAGACGACCGGCATTGAAGATAGGGGCCACCAGCCCACTGATCAGGCTATAGACCGGATGGCGCAAACTTTCTTCCCAATGATTCCCCGATGCCCCTGCTCGCGCGCCCAAGGTCAGGCTGGGATACATGGCAGCGCGCGCCACCTGCACATCGGCATGAGCCGCTGACAATTGGGCCTCGATGCGCGCAATATCAGGGCGTTGCGACAAGAGCTGTGCAGGCAGACCCGCGTCCAGCTCTGGCACCTGCAAGTCCGCAATATCCTCCTGTGGTTCGGGCATGATTTCAGTACGGCCCAACAGGGTCGCCAACTCCACCCGCGTGCGAATGGCCTGTTCCTCAATCACGAACAATTTGCGCTGTTGCGACGCCAGCAATTGACGTTGCTGCGCCAGCTCCAACGGCGAAGCCGCCCCCGCTTGCAGGCGTGCTTCCAGCAAGCTCAACAAGCGTTGCGCAACGGCCAGGTTTTGACGAGCAATGGCGACACGCTGCTTATCGCCCAAGGCTTGCAAACTTAAATGCACCACCTGCGCCTGTACGCTGACACGCAACACATCCAGCTCATAATTCGCCGCCTGGGCCAGGAACACGGCACTATCAGCCAGAGCACGATTACGCCCCCACACATCCAGTTCGTAGCTCATGAACACACCGGCCACATATTGCGAGCGGGGGTCACCATGTGACGAAGAAAACGGTGCATCCCTTTGCACAGAAACATTGCCCTGCAATTCCGGCAGTAAACTGGCTCCGGCAATGCGTGCCTGGGCCTGCGCTTGCAAGATCCGGGCCTGGGCCTGACGCAGCACCGCCACATCCTTCACGGCTTCCTGCATCAGGCTGTTCAAGGCGGGGCTGTTATAGGCACGCCACCACTGCGGCTCCACCTGAGCCTGTACAGGGCTGGGTGTGGCCTTGGCTCGCTGTTGATACGCCTGGGGCAGCGTCGGCGGGGTCTTGTCCAGATCCGAAGACAAGGAGCTGCACGCCTGCAGCAAAAGCGTGCTCATGATCCCTGCAATCCATCGGTAATGGGCCATGCTTACTCCCCAGCCAAAGCCTGAACGGGGTCCAGTGCCGCCGCCGTACGTGCTGGCATATAGCCAAAAACCATGCCCGTCACCACAGCGCAGCCAAAGGCGCCCAAGGCCGCCCGCAAGGAAAACACCACATCTACCCCACTAAAAATCAGGCCAATACCCACAACCGCACCGGCCAGCACGCCCAGGCAACCGCCTGTAATCGTCAACAAAACTGCCTCGGTCAGAAACTGGCGCATGATGTCGCTTTGTCGCGCGCCGGTGGCCATACGTATGCCAATTTCCCGCGTACGTTCACGCACCGTCATCAACATTACGTTCATGACCCCAATACCGCCTACCACCAACGAGACTGCAGCGATCAGGCCCAGCATCATGCTCATAGACTGCCGTGTAGAGGCTTCGGCTTGCAAACGGGCCGCCGCGTTGCCAATGGAAAAGTCCTCGCGTCCGCCATGACGCTGAAGCAGTAACTGACGCATTGATTGCTCCGCCTCCAGCACGGTGGCGCTGTCTTGCGCCTCAACAACCACATAATCAGGTTGTGTCTGCGCTTGGTACACACGGGCACGGGCAGCAAGATAAGGAATAAAGACCATATCGTCATAGTCCTCCACCCCTGAGTCGGCCCCTCGCTCCTGCATCACGCCAATAACCTCAAAAGGCGAGTTCCCAATCAACAGTTTTTGCCCCAGGGGCACCTCCCTATCCGAAAAAAAATGCTTGGCGGCACGATGTCCCAGAACCACTAAAGGAGCCAAATCCCGATCCTCTGCATCCGTGTAATAACGGCCTTGCGCCAATGGCCAGTGATGGACATCAGGCATAGTCTCATTGGCGGCAAATACATACACCTGACGGTCCACACTGCCACGCCGTACCGTAATCGGATCACCAATAACCGGCATCACACGCCGTATTAACGGCAGCTCTGCAATCGCGTCCAGATCCTCCTGCGTCAACTCTCCTCTAGGAAACCCATTGGACGGTGAGTAACTGCCTAAATACATAATGGTGGTCCCCATCGTCCCCATCTGCTCCACCACTCGCTGACGGGCTCCCTCCCCCACCGCCAGCATGACAATGACCGAGGCCACTCCTATAATCACGCCCAGCAAGGTCAAGGCGGTACGATGCCGATTAATAAACATGCTGCGCAAGGCACTGCGCGCCGCATCCTTGATTTCAGAGAGCCAGGGTGAACGACAGTGCTCAGGCGGCGGTAAGGGCTGCGTGGGTTTGCTCTCCAAGGCCGTTTCAGGACGACTATCCGAGAGAATGCAGCCGTCACGAATTTCAATGATCCGGTCTGCCATCGCCGCGACTTCATGGTCGTGCGTAATCAGAATAATGGTGTGTCCGGAGTCCGAGAGCTTGCGCAGCAAGGTCATCACTTCTGCGCCACTGCGCGAGTCCAATGCCCCCGTGGGTTCGTCAGCCAGAATGACACGCCCACCGTTCATCAAGGCACGGGCAATGGACACGCGCTGCTGCTGGCCGCCGGACAACTGATTGGGCCGGTTGTCCAGCTTGTCCGCCAGCCCCAGGCTGCTGAGCAATTCCGCAGCCCGTGCCGCACGCGCGTCCTCATCCATTCCCGCGTAAATGGCAGGCATCTGGACATTTTCACTGGCCGTTTCGGTAGGAATCAGGTGATAGCCCTGAAACACAAAACCAAAGGTTTCCCGACGCAAAGCGGCCAGTTCGTCCGGGTTTAACTGCGCGACATCCCGGCCCTGGAACCAGTAAGTACCGCTGCTGGGCCTATCCAGACACCCGAGCAGGTTCATCAGCGTCGACTTACCCGATCCCGAAGCGCCCACAATGGCCACAAACTCGCCCGGCTCAATACTCAAGCTGACATCGAACAAGACCTGCACCGCAGGCTTGGTACTGGGCGGGCCACCGTAGATACGGTTAATGCCCCGCAGCTCAATCAAAGCAGGTGCAGCCCCTACCATTGCAACCACCGCCAGCCACGCTCGGGGGCCACCACGGCCAGCACAACCTGCTCTCCCGAGGTCAAGCCATCCAGAACCTGAACCTGGTGGCGATTACGCACCCCCAGGCTGACCGGCTTTTCCTGCAGCTTGCCCTGCTCGAGCACAGCCACCTTAAACGCCTCGGGACCACGATCAGTATCAGCGCGCAACGCCACCAAAGGCACCAGCAAAGCCTGGTCAGCCCGATCAATTTCAAACAACACCTGAGCCGTCATCTGAGGCATCAACTCGCCATCTTCGTTGTCCACATCAAACAGCACCGTATACATGATGGCCTGTGTGGCTGTCGGGGCTGTTGCAGTGGTTTCTTCCTTTGTGCTGCCTTCGGGGGCCGGCATGATCTGCCGTACCCTGGCCTGCCATTGACGCGCCTGCGTCTCGCCCTGCTCACCCAGGGTCGTAAAGGTCACGGTCATGCCCGGTTTGATACGGCGAATATCGGCCTCGGACACACTGGTCCACACCGTCATGGTGCTCAGGTCCGCAATACGCAAAATAGTGGGCGTTTGGTATGTGGCATTCAGCGTCTGTCCTTCCCGCGCCTGTACGCCAATGACGGTGCCACTCATGGGCGCGTAAATACGCGTATAGCCCAGTCGGGCTTCATCAGCTTTCAGCGTAGCCTGGGTCTGTTCCATCTGCGCTTGTACATGAGCAACACGAGCTTGAGCCGTAGCCAGATTCGCCTGGGCGATCTGGATATCTTCCTGACGGCTGGCCTGCTGGCGCTCCAATTGACGCTGACGAGCCAACTGCTGACGGGCCAACACAAGCTGGGCCTGCTGTTCAGCCAACTGGGCGCGAAACGCCGCCAACGAAGCGCGGCCGGCATCAACGGTGGCTTGCTGCACACTGGGATCAATTTCCACCAGCAACTGCCCCTGCTCAACCTGATCGCCCGGTGCAACCGGCAAAGCCGTAATCTGCCCCGACACCTGTGCACCCACATCCACATAGCGACTGGGCTTTAACGTCCCCACCGCAGCAACGGTAGCGCGTATATCGCTTTGCTCCACAGCCACCGTTTCAAACTGCTCTGAGGAGCGCCCGGCCTGTGCGGCCAGCGCCCCCAGCACCAGCACCGCCAACAGGGCCAACGCCCAGCGACGCTTCACTGCTTTGGACTTCATACATAATCCCGTTAAAACCGTAGATCGACACCCGCCGTATCCTGCGTAGCAGGAGATCAAAAAAGTAAAAATGGTCAAGAAGGCAGATACTTGCCTACACCGAAACGGGCTCCAGGCTGCCTAGCAAACAGCGCGGATTCACCCCTGAACAGTGCAATCAAGCGGACAGGACAATCGGTCCTTTTTCAGGCCTTCCCTATAAAGACGTTTGAGAGCCCACTTTCCGGACATTTATTTTGTAAAAGTTATAGCGGGCAGCTTGAAAGAACAAATACAGGCGCCAAATCGGGCGTACCCAATGAAAATAGACTCTGCTGCCGACTCTCAATAAGAGACAAAGATTACACACGGCAAACGCCTAACGATGTAAAAACATTTCTAAGCTGCCTATGCGGCAGCAAACACGCAGATATATCTGTTTGGTCGTTACGACTTTTTCTAAGCTGCCTATACGGCAGCAAACCGCTCATGGCACCGCTTCCAAATGCGGAACCCTTTCTAAGCTGCCTATGCGGCAGCAAACCGACACACCAATGGATACCGCGACAGAGCAAATTTCTAAGCTGCCTATGCGGCAGCAAACACAAGAAAGTCCACGCGGTATTTGCCAATCTTTTTCTAAGCCGCCTATGCGGCAGCAAACATAGCCCACCTTTGCGCCGCCCAGCTCGAACTTTTCTAAGCTGCCTATGCGGCAGCAAACTTGTTGACCGCTACCGCTGACCCCGGCCACAATTTCTAAGCTGCCTATGCGGCAGCAAACAACGTGCCCTGGATGCCGTTAATCTCCACGTTTTTCTAAGCTGCCTATGCGGCAGCAAACACAGAGAGGTATGAAGCGATTGCAGCGCAGATTTTCTAAGCTGCCTATGCGGCAGCAAACATTTCACGACCTGCGACATACCGCCGCCACCTTTTCTAAGCTGCCTATGCGGCAGCAAACACCAGGGGCTATGTAGATTCCGCGATTGCGATTTTCTAAGCTGCCTATGCGGCAGCAAACATGCGCAAGCAGCTGCCGCACGAGCGCCGCGATTTCTAAGCTGCCTATGCGGCAGCAAACAGTGCCACGGTTACGAAGTGCTCGCCCACGTTTTTCTAAGCTGCCTATGCGGCAGCAAACATCGCTACCGCCTGAAAATGGAGGTGCTCCAATTTCTAAGCTGCCTATGCGGCAGCAAACTACGCGCAGGCAAAGCGCAGCAAGATCGAAACTTTCTAAGCTGCCTATGCGGCAGCAAACTGCGCAGCGTGGTCAACTCGTCGCAGTCGTCATTTCTAAGCTGCCTATGCGGCAGCAAACTAGAATAAAAAACACCGAAATCGCTGAATACTCAACGCTTTCAGCCTTTTTTACCTACAAAACCCTTTTTTTAGACAAAAACACAAGCCATTGATTTTAAAGAATAATTATTTTCACTAAAAATTTGGGTCAAAACCAAGGGACGCTAGCCTGCGTACTTAGTCCATAAGCATTGAAACCTCCCAACGCTGCCACCTCCTGCTCCGGTCCCATTTCCAGGAACAGACAAAAGGTTTGTGCGGTACTTTGGCTACGCATCTGTATGAACGGCAAGGTTGGTTGCTGTTGAACACATTCAGGAATCGCCTTCACAGCCTGATCTGCTGTTTCTCCATGACGCTTCATACGCCTGCGCCGCAGCCGATCGACATTGGTTTTGAACTGACGACGATAAACCGTTCGGTACGTCGCGTCCTGCGGAACAGGGCTGGCTTCTTTCAAATCAATATGATCATGCATCCCGCGTAACCACTGAGTCTGCTCCAAACTCTGCAACTCTGACAAGGAACCATGAATCCGCATTATTGGCCCCACTGTACGAGGCTTTATGGAATAGCCCGGAAAACTGACTCCCAGGCCCTGCGTGCCCATTTGCACCAAGGCCCGATGCAGCTTGGCATACAAGACTCCCATTAGATGAACCGCACTAAACTCCGGATCAGGCAAAATACGAATTTCGATGTAATGAGTGCTCATGGCCTCAGTTCCCAGCATCACCAAAGACACCGCCACGGATCAATACGGCCATGACAAAATGCTGTTGCTCCAGGGCTGGGGCTTTATCTTTCAGCACCCAATTATCCAGCAAGGTATAAAAGTCCAGATTTTCTTTGGGCTGACGGTACGCCTTGCCTTGAGTCGTCACCGAACCATACGGCTCCACCGCAATAGGCCCCAGCTCCTGCGAGCCTGGGTACCAATCGTCAATAGTACGAATGGCATTGCCAATTTTTTGTGAGTGCATTGCAGCAACATCATTAACGTGATACAAGGTTCGGCTTTTATCGCCTTTACCCCGCTCCAGAATCAGCTCCTGGGAAGGGAATACTTCCTGTCCTTGCCCCACACGCACATACGCACGAATACGCAGCAAAACATGACGCGCCCCAGCCAAACCTTGTGCAATCAATTGCGACAAGGCCTCCAGCTCTGGCGTTTGCCCTTTTTGATCAAACTGGCGCAGGCTCAACGTCAAGGCATCAAACGACCAACTCTGACTGACCTGGCCTTGCTCAAGCAAATCAATAAGGACCTGAACCTGCTCTGCGCCAATTCGATTGCGCCACAAGAACCGACCATTAGCCAGGTTGTGAGCATAACGACGGGCCAGCTCCGTAAAGCCATTGTCTTGTATATAAGCCTGCACCACCTGCTGCAACTTGGCCTGGTACTCCACGTTATTGCAAGCCGATGGCAATCCCATGCCAGACAAAATACGTAAGGTAAAACCAACTTGTAATGTGTCGCTATTAGGGGGCAAAGCCGCCACGTCTACGGTTTGCAAATTAGGCTTCTCAATAGCGGCATCCAACTTAGCAGGATCCTGGTCTTTGGCTTTGAGTCGGTTAGAGATCGTGCCGCGAACCGATTTCTGAGTGATCACCACAGTTTGCCAAGCAGCCTGTTTATCCTGATCTTGCCAACTTCCTGCATAAAACAAAGCATCAGACGGGTCAATTTTGCGCTCGAATGCTAATACGGATGCGGTCTTCAAAGACATAAGAACTACTCCAGAATAATTCGTCACCAGATTGAATAGAGGCCCAAAAGAGCAACACACCTTCTTTTAAAGCTTCCCCAAGGCACTTATAGCCTTACTGACAAACTGCCAGTCCAAACTAAAAATCACACAAAAAACTTACCTGCGTTAAGTGGTCCAATCAAACACCGAGTCATCCAGAAGGGACAAACCAGACTCAGGCTCTGGCTCTGGCTCGGGAGCTTGGTATGCGTTGCAGCACAGGTAGCTTCCTTCAGGCTCTTGGTACTGGGCATACCAGAGCAAATCGTCGGGATGGTTTAAATGATGAGGACCAAGCCATTGCCCAATTGAATAAACGCTTTCTACAAAACGAAAGGGTGTGGAGGTGTCACGAGCATTCAAGACCGACCCAGACTCCTGCAACGGTCCTAGCGCACGATAACCAACTGGAATAGGCACAACCCAACCCTCACGATCGTGTTGCCACTTTACCGACCCATCTTCCATTTGCTGACTGCGGTAATTGAAGCGCGATAAATCCAGCCAGGCATCCAGCAAGGTGCTCTCGGGTACTTCGTCTTTTAATTTGCTCCAATGCGATTGCAGCAAATCCTCTCGGCTTACCAGCGCAAAGCCTGGTAGACAACGACGCCGCAAGGTGCGGAACAGTTCTTTCTGCTCTTTCTCCTCGGAGGGCCAAAGCATCATGGATGGGGTTCGCTGCGCCCCCTGATGTCCCAGCACACTACCGCCCGCCACGCGCATCGTCGCCAAACAGTCATCGACCTGTTTCGCCCAATCCTGTCGTTGAGTGTGCTCTTGACTCGCCAAGCTGCCGTTCTCCCCATTGGCGCGCCCCCGAAGCTGAAAGATGAGACTGAGCTCCAACTGCATGCGCCCCTCTTCTACAATCGCCAGAGTGTCGCCTTTCTTGTCAACCGGATTGCGGGTCAGATTAAACGTGCTCACAAAGCCAGTATTTACTTGCTCCTGATGTGAGTGGCAAACAACCCCCACTTTTTCCAGCACAATAGGGACACCTGTTTTTTCCAACTTGCGATTCAAGGCCCACATCAAGCCCAAAAAAGCACTCATGGCTGGGAAGCCGTGGGTTAAGGGGCTGGAGATGGCGTTGGCATTTTGAATACGCAAACGGGGAATCAGCAACAAGGCTTCTATGTTCGAACTCATATCCCCCCCTTCCTTGCCGAGATATATAAAGGTGCGTTGTTTTGTTGCCGTAATGTGCGCAACTGACTGGCCCAATGAGCTTGATCTATTAACAGCTCTTTCTTCCAGTGAAAATACTCAACGTCACCGACCGGTAAAGTGTCACCCAAACGCCCGTTGAGCCAGCGGGCAAAGCGCTGGCCGATTTGATCAGGCCAATCCATCCAGTACCATTCGGCGCGAAACGCTTGGTCATCCTCAGAACTAAAAAGATCTTCCTGACGAACTCGCTCAGTATCCAGCCATAGCTGCTCTTCACGATTAAGCTGACAACGACTATCCGCTGTCCAACCCGCAGGCCAAGCCAGGCGTAATTCGGCAGCAAACGACACCAACTCATCAATCAAGCGGGCTAGATAATCGTCGACACGATCACGCGTTTCTTTAATAGGCTTGGGCTGACTATGCAAAAACCGTTGCAAACCTCTTACTTGCTGACGCACCTCCCGACGCTGCATGAACAGGGAGTCAAAAATGGACTCTACCGCCCATGGGCTGGGAGCGGATCGAGACGTCCAAGTCGGGGGCAAGGAGCTGAGCAAGTAATTAACGCCACCCCGCTCGCTATTTAACTGAGAGATATTCTGCGGCTTAGTACCTCCCAATTTACGGACAGCCAAATTGGGATACCAGCGCACCGCATGCTCATGCATCACCTTATCGCGCTGTGCCTGTCGGGCCAGTTTCATAGGTTCCCCAAACCGATCCTCTTGAAGTACTTCATGCACGGCATGAACCAAGGAGGTGGGGAACAACGGAGCGAGCAAATGATAGTGTGCATCATCACCAGAATCTTCGCCCACCAAGAAATACAACTGCTTAGCCAGAACATGGCTGGACATGGCTTGACCATTGTCCTGGAGCAAGCCCAGAAAGGCTTGCTGCCACTCTTTAGCCTGTTCGAGATCAGCACAAAACGCAGCCAGCACAGCAGGATCATCCGCTTGCAAACGGTCCAAAATGCTGTGTCCGCCCCACTCCAAACGTAGAAATTTATAGACATCGAGTGCCGCAGCATTACCAACCACATCGCTGGCAAAGTTGTCATGCAGCACATGGCTACTTAGCTGCTCCAATGCAGGTAACGCCGTCGGGTCCACATAGAGATTGGTGCCTCGCGCATCAGGGTGGATCGGCTTCAAGGAATGCGTCACCGCCTGAATCTGCTTAACCCGCCGAGCAGCGTCAGCCAACCATGTCTCAACTTGATACTGAGCAATCAAATCAGAGCGTTTGGGATCATCCTCGGACAGCTTTTCTAATTTGGCCTGTAAACGGGCCTGGATAAAGCTCTGGATAAGCTCCCTCCATTGCCTCGCTTTCTCAGAACTTAAGGATTCATTCACATCATCTCTCCCAACAGTCAAGCAACTGTACTGTTAATACAGACTCATCTATCCCTTCCGACTAAACCCGAGCGCCTCACTCCAGACCCACCCATTTTCACTCGCCCCCACTGATACCATTCCAAACTTGTAGGCGAACGCCTCCAGGGACAGATCCATTTCCTGTGCCTGCCGTTGCATCAGTTCTTCCAGGCTCTCCGTCTGCCACCTGATGGCGCCTTTATCCTCTGGTACCGACACAGCATGCTTCAAGCTTGCATCAACAGGTACATACTGTTTTCCTCCATACCGATCTTGATCCTGCACTTTATGGAGCCGCAAGATTTCGTCTTCATCCGGCAAAAAAACAAGCTCTACTTGCTGGCTGGTCTGCTCCCTGAAGGGCTGCATTTGCTGTACAAAGCCCAACAAATGCGCCTGCGGCTCTGCCCAAAAACTGCTGGCGTTCAACACAGAAGATGCAGTAGACACACTGCTATTCTTCTCTCTGGGCAACATCTGCGTCTCCAAGCGGGCATGCTCCAAATCAACCAAGCTCTTACGAGGTTGTCGTTGCGACAAAGCACGCGGCAGGATTCGCGGACGAGCATCGACGCAAAACTGATGTTTTTCATCCACCAGGGGCTGGAGCACCGAGGCTAAATAATGGCTTTCTAAAAGATTCGGTCCAGTCCCCTCAAACCCAGGCCGACAAAAGGCGGGCTTTCCCTTGCCTGCGCTAAAGTGCAAGAGGTTGGCGTTACACAGCAAAATATTAAGATCACGATCGCTTTGATCACTTCGATGTCGACGCACCCGCCCTGCCAGTTGAATAATGGATCGCATGGATGAAGGCTCAACCACCGCCCAGTCATAATCGTGATCCCGGCCTACTTCTGCCACTGGCGAGCCGACCACAAGAAATAAATGATCCTGAGCACTGGACTGATCCAGTTTCTGCCGGATTAAAGGGTGGTTAAACACCGCTTGGGGCTGCCGTCTGTTCATGACCTGATCGAGCATATGCTCGATTGCGGAGCGCATCACCAAGGGATACTGAGAGTGATATACACACACATGCAATTGAACGCCATCCGGCATCCCGGCCTGATACAAGGCCAACGCCACCTCACACAAAGGATTGATGTTGGCCATACGCAATAAACCAAAACTGACTCGTTTACCGCTATGGGGATCTTGGCTGTGATTTTTCTTATGCAGCTTGAATATCCCTAGTCGGGCCACCTGCGCAAACTGTATACGCTGCTCGTGCTTAGAAAGTTTCGCCATGTTTGCGGGCAAAGCCAACAACTCAGCCCGACGCCGTACAACTTGCTGGCCCAGCTCCTGTACCCGCTTCTGTACAAACGCATGATGTTGGACTTCAAACTCGTGCGCCTGTCGACACGGTACATATACCTGATGAAACTCATCCACCCAGAGGCAGGCAATTTGCACAGGCTCGTCGGGGCGCAATCCGCGATTACGTTGAAACCAGCGACGCCCCGCCGCATAAGCCAAATACAGCCCCTGCACCAATGCGGGGGCTAAGGTGGCGGAGGACAATAAGACTCGGGAACCCAACAGCCCCGCCCAATGCACCAAACGCGTTAAGGCGGGCAAATCATCCAGGTCAAAATCATCTGGCTCATCCAACACCAGATCCCCGGTCAACAAGCGCAACATAGGTGCAATCTGCCGTCCGCCGCGCAAACTCTCGGTTGCTGGAGTCAAATGATCAATCGTGCACACCAGCAACGGAGCACTTAATAACTTTTGCGCTCCCGGCTCATGCGCCAACTGTTTTAAGGCCGGATGATCCGTATTGCTGTCGTAAATGACATGGCTACTTTCATCAATCAAGCTTTGCCGCGAGGCGGAGCCACTGCGTTCTGCCAACTGTTCGTAATACTCAAACAAGGCTTTCTGACTAGAGCCACCCACTTGAATGGCCAAGGCATCCTCATCCAAGCCCAGGTCAGTCTGAAAACTACGCCCGGTCTGCAAAGTCAAGGTACGCAATCCAATAGCGAAGGCACAACGCAGCCCTAAAGCAGGATCCGTCAGGGCATTCATGATGCGGGCATTCGCCAGGGTTTTGCCACACCCCGTTGAAGCCATATTGACGATAAAAGCACCGCAATCCCTGGATTCTTGCCGTACCGCTACAGCCAGATCGGCCGCCTTGTCCTGCCAGTGAAAACGCGCATCCGCGCTACGCTTTTTCAGCTTTCGATGCGCAATCAAATGAGGTAACTGCCCCCTCAAGGAGGGCAAGCTATGCACCAGCTTTCCGGCCTGATGCTCCACCCCAAGCAAATGCTCATCTAAAGGCTGCAGTAAATGGCCGGTAGCTCGGTCTGTATTGGCATAAAGGGGGAAGTTTTTCTCCCCCTGAAGTCGATGCTCCTCTTTTTTCAGGCCCGAGTAATAGTGATCCGCCAGCATCAGCGACAAGCGCGACAGGTGCATCACATAAGGATCATGCAGTAAGTCTTGCCCAGTCAAAACATGTGATTGCAAGGCTTTGGCAAAGCGAGCTGCCCGCTGCCTCCAAAGCAAGGTACGCACAGGTAAGCCATGCGGGAAATGCCAATATGGCTGACAGCGATCAATGGCCTGTTTATCAGCAACTTCAAGCCATGGCTCATTCCAATCAGCGTTCACCTTGGCCAGTAAGTGTTCTAGTGCTTGCGCACTGCCGTTGTAGGGTTTTTTCCCGTGCCAAAGGCGACGCTCTGGATCTGGGTTTTGCTCGTCGGGGCAAGCAGGCAAACGGTGATGCGTCAGTACGAGCCAGGCAATTGCTTGCGCCAAGGGAGGTAAACCAGAACCATCTTGTGCAAACGGTCTATGCTGTTTTGTCTGTTGATCCAGGCCATCTTTATATAGAACATGGCCTGATTCACCTAACCAGACTTGTTCAAATGCGTGAGCATCGGCCTGTTTATGCCCGGCCAGCATCAAGCGATGTAACCAGCCTTGATCATCATCCGGCCCCACAAACGCCTGAAATAAACGAACCGACACCCACTCATGCCGATAACGATTCTTTTCCGGCAAGGAGCCGGGTTTTAATCGGGCCTGAAACGACTGGCAGGATTTACCCAAATCATGCAGCAAAGCCGCCAAGCCAGAAAGCAGATTGATTAGCGACAAATTGTGCCAATTATTCTCATCCGCCTGACGCAATACATCTCGGGAGGTGGAGTGCGTCGGCACTGCACCATACTCATTAAATTGACTGCGATTGCCCACCACCCACAACAATTCAGTGTGATCCTTGCCACGTATCCAATGACACGCAACCGCTGTATTTTTTCTAGCGGTTTGCCGCAACAATTTGCGTAAAGTATCCAGGCCGGCCTGCGTAATGGCCGTTTGCCAAGTACGCTCCCCTCGACGCTCTGCAAACTGATCCAAAATACGACGTGTTTGGACCAAGGCCTGTTTTGTACATTGCGACACCAGCAAAATATTCATGCCTGCAGCCCTACGAATCTACAACATCGGCTGAAACACTCATCGCAATATCTTTCAGGCTATCGATCATAAAGTCCAACGACTCACTGCGCGTCAACGCCTCGATACACTGCCGTCGAAACTCCTGCTCCTGATCGCCATGCATCGCAGATAAAAACGCCTGCGGCAAAATAATGGCATCCTTAACCAAATCAGCCGCATCAAACACCAAGCCGCCTCGGCGTGTTTTGCCATGAAGCACCGCCAAGCCATGAGGCAAGCCCAGCACCCAGCACGCAGTCGCTCCCAGACCATAGGCCAGGTAATTACCATGATCCAAAAAACGATTGGCAGGGTCCAAGCCCTGCCCTTTTTTGACTCGGGAAAACTCACCATACTGCACCGCATTGGCGGCTATACGAAACAGCGCCTTGCTAAGCCGCGCCTCCTCTGTCAAAACATGCGTAACATCAGGTGCATATTGCAAAGAGGATGCACTTTTTTCTAATACAGCATCAAGCTCGGACAAAACCGGCTGAAAGCCCATGTCCTGTATCTCCCTACGCCCCCACTGAGAACGCAAGAATTTCAGTCGCAGGCTCTGCAATTTCAAGGCGGCTTGCAAGCGTAGATCGTCTTTAAACCAAAACCGCACCCAAGCCTGCAAGTATTCGGTAGGGCGATACTCACTTTGAGGACTAAGCCATGCCACCTCTACATCCATGGGGGAGCCTGCAAATAAAGGAGTCCCTCCTCCACCACAAAACCCCACAAGTACTCCTGCCTTAGCCAGCTCCCGCATGGCGGCCTGGGTCAACGACGTTCCGGTTCCCAACAAAATGCAGGTGGTATTGGCAATGGGGATATTCCAATACAAGGCTTTTTTTCCTGCGTCAGTTACGTACTCGACCCGCCCGCCATTAAGCAATACACGGCAATGTTCCAAATAATAAATATTTGCACGCTTGGAATGCAAAATAGTTTTCAAGTCGGAGGCGGCGATAGGTTCCATAAATCAGCTTGTAACATCTTCTTTTTTATTTTTCTATTAGATAAATCAGCCGTTCATTTAATTAGCCAGCGTACTACTTAAATACAAAACAACTGACGGCTGGTCGTCACGAAGTCAGGGGCTAATCACACTAGCAAGCACCCACCTAACAGTCACAAAAGAAATACTAAGAACTAAAACTGTCAGAGTTATTCTGAAATAAAAGGCGTCATCCCGGTTTTAAGATACCGCGCTCAACATGCCAACAAAGGCAGGGGAGGTACTCCCCTGCCCTATCCTTAAAACTCGGCGGACACACTCAACATGAAGGTACGAGGCTGCGACAAAACCAGATAGCCATTATTGGGATAACCGCCAACTGACGCCCAATATGCCGTATCGGCCACATTCTCGACACTGGCCCGAAACGTCATGGGCACACCGGAGACCTTGCGCTGATAGCTGGCTCCCAGATCCCAACGTACCCAACCTGGCACACGGATCGCATTGGCCGAATCCGCATAACGGGCACCGGTGGCCAGCAACTGGGTATCCAGCGACAAGCCAGTCACCTGCGGCACATCCCAGGTCAAACCCAGACTGCCTTGCCAGCGCGGCACGCCAATCACGCGCTGGCCTTCGCTAAGCGGATCACCCGTGTTTTTCTGCTTGGTATCCAGCGCAGTCACACCACCGAGGATGCGCAAGGAATCCGTCAACTGACCGTAAAAGCTCAACTCCAGCCCGTTATGGCGATCCTTGCCCGACTCCACAAAACGCAGCGTGTCATTGACCACGCCACGCGGTTTGGTCGTGGTGAAGAAGGTCAACCCGCCGCCCATGGAGCCATTGTCGTACTTGATACCCAGTTCTTTTTGCTTGGCAACAAACGCTGATAAACGCTGCCCTGCATTCTGAACGGGCTGGTTGTTAAAGCGAGTCGGAGCCAGATCACCTTGGGCCAGGCTTTCCGTATAGTTGCCATACAAAGCCCATTCATCCGTCAGCTTGAATACCACTCCTGCTGCGGGGCTGGTGTGTTGCTGACGGTCTTTGCGTTGCAGGGCCTGGGTTCCGTAGTCGTAGCTGCGCGTTTCCATAATCTGATGGCGCAAACCCAGCATGACTTCCAGCCTGTCATCCCAGAGGTACATCAAGTCGCCCAGGGTGTAACTCGTCAATTTGGTGCGCCCCACTAACGTCGGAGATCCCAGATCACCACCCGAAAAGGCAATGGGTGGCAAGGCATAGCTCACAGGATCATAGAGATTGCTGTCCTGCACGCTGCCCATGGCCCAGGCGTTTTTCTCCTTGTGGTCATACAGAGAAGCCGCAGCAACCAGTTCATGCAACACAGGGCCGGTTTCAAAACTGGCTCGCAAGCCCAGCTCGCCCGTTTTCACATCATCTCGTCGGGAGTTATCGAAACGTGAAAAGGTAGATTTACCCGAAACCGCATCGGTCACTGTCAGGCCCGCCAACTGATTTTCTTCCTTGCCATTTTTCATGCCAAAGGCCGCCCACAGCGTGATGGAATCATTCAGATCATATTCCCCACGCACCGTGCCAAAGACAGTTTTCTCATTGGAATAAGTCCAGGGCTGAGCAAAGTTACGCTTGTGAGAGGGCAGCTCCGGCAAGGCCGACAAGCCGGCCTGCAAGGTGACATTGGGCCGGACTTCGCGCAGCTTGTGCTCCTGATAGCCCAGGTCGGCAGACAAGCGTACACGCTCACCACGCCAATCCATCCCCACGGTATACAGGTCCAGACGGGTGTGTTCATTGTCGACCGCCGTATCACCGCTGCGTTTGATGGCATTGATGCGAATACCTGCCGCATCATCCGCAAAGCGACGCGAAATATCCGCCTTGATCTGGCTTTGCCCGCCACTGCCATAACCCACACCAAGCTTGGTCAGCGGATTCTCCCCCGCTCGTTTGGGCAGCACATTGATCGTGCCCCCAATACCACCGCCAGAAGGTGCGGCACCGTACAGAAAGCCGCCTGCTCCATGCAGCACTTCAATACGCTCGGCCAGTTCGGCCGCGGTCGCTTGCCGGGGCAGCAAACCAAACAAGCCGTTGTAAGCAATATCATCGGAAGCCGTCAAAAAGCCCCGAATGAAAAAGCTTTCCTGGAAGTTGCCAAAACCACGCGCCACCCGCACGGAAGGATCATGGCGCACCACATCGGCTACCGTGGTCGCCTGCAATTGCTCGATATAGCGGCTGGTATAGCTGTTGACGCTAAAGGGCGAGTCCATATTATCCAGAGCCCCCAATATCCCCACCCGGCCACCGCTGGCGACCTGGCCGCCCGCATACTCGGGCAGCAAACCCTGACGCGAGGCATCTGCACTGGCATTGACGGTAATGGTGGACAACTCCTGCGCCTGGACAACATCCGCCTGGTCTTGCGCCTGAGCCTGTACATGGAGAGCAAGCAGGGATAAGACAAGAGAGCGTCCCAGGCAAGGTTTAAATAGACGTGTCATCACGATTACCTATCAACCCTTGATGTTCTTCAGGTCAATACGCACCACGCTCTCACGCTTGCTGGCTTTGTACTGAGGGGTGAACGGTGCTTTAACAGTGACGTACAACTGACTGTCCGGGCCCAGCTCCAGGCTGTTGGGGTTTTCGGGCAAGTTGTACTGCGCCTTGACCGCATAGCTGGCGCCATCCAATACAGACACCTTGCCTTGCTCGCGGTGCGTCAAATACAGCTCGTCACGATCGGCGTTATACAGGATATCCATCGCATCGCCCACCGGCAGTTGCTGCAGCAATTTACCGTCGCGGGCATCCAGCACATACACAGTTTTCTGATCTTTGGTTTCCGTCACATACAGACGATTGCGGGCGGAATCCAGCGCGAAATTCAAGAGCAAGGCGGGTTTGACGCCAGCCGGTTTCCAGCGCTGTTCGATCTTGTTGGTCTGAGTATTCACCACCATCACCTCGCCATCGCCATCGCCATTGGCAGCATACAAACGATGCGAGGCCGAATCCACCAGCAAGCCGGTCACCCATTTGCCTGCGTTTTCAATGGTGTCAATCAGTTCCAGATTACGATCATCCAGTACCCAGATCACGGCAGGCGCACCGACGGCTCCCACATAGACACGACCTTGCTGAGGATCGTGACGAATCGTACGCGGCCCCATTTTGGTGTCATCAAAACTCCTATTGTTGAAATGGACGCGCTCTATGCCCCCGTCCTCCTTTAGCTCTACTTTGGAGACGGCAGCAGCCAGACTATTGGTAACGTACAGAGCGTCGCCCGAGGCGTTTCTTGTCAGGCCGAAGTTGCTCTCGTCGGTATATATCGTCCCCTTCACATCCAGGGTGATGGGGTCCAGCTTGTAGATCACACCACCACGAACCGAGGGTGCCCGCTCTGCCGAGGCGACATACAAGGAATTGTCAAAAGGGCTGTAAACCGTTTGATAAATCCCGTAGGCCAGATCCTTGCGCAAGGCTCCTTCTGCCGTAATCGAAGTCTTTTGTGCCAGCTCCGGCGTCAGAGGCAACGAGACCGCCTCGGCCGGCTGGGCGTAAGCAAGCGATCCTGCGCTCAGCAAAGCGGCAGACAAAACAGACAAAGCGAGACAACGTGTAAACATGGGAATATCCTGTTTTCTAAATAAAAGTGATTATCATTTTTATTATTACATTAAGCACTTCCATGCTCAAAACCGGGATATCCCTGCACCTTAAGGGGAAATACGCGAGACTAAATCAGCCACTTGCCTATCCCCCACGTGACTGCCCTCGCTACAATATCGACTCAGCCGCCTTCTGGGCGGCCTTGTTGTTGAATTCCCTGACCTGTACTGCGCTATGACCTCTGCTGCCGATCTGTCCGCCCACACGCCCATGATGCGTCAATACCTTCAGCTCAAAGCGGAGGCTGGCTCGCATCTGTTGTTCTATCGGATGGGGGATTTCTATGAGATGTTCTACGCCGATGCCGAGCGTGGCGCGCGCCTGCTGAACCTGACACTGACCAAGCGTGGTTCCTCCAATGGCGAGCCCATCCCGATGGCAGGGGTACCTTTTCATGCCATGGAAGGGTATCTGGCACGTTTGGTTGCCTTGGGCGAGTCCGTCGCCATCTGTGAACAAGTCGGTGACCCGGCTGCCAGCAAAGGCCCGGTCGAGCGCAAGATCATGCGCGTGGTCACCCCTGGCACACTGACCGACGATGCCTTGTTGCCTCCCAAGGCAGATCGCCTGATCGCCGCTTGCACACTCATCAAAGTACAACGTCAGGAAATGGTGGGACTGGCCTGGATGAACCTGGCCAGTGGTGAATTTCTGGTCAGCCAGTGCGAGCCAGACATGCTGGATACGGAACTGAACCGTATCGGCCCTGTAGAACTGGTCTACCCCGAATCGCTGCGCCCTGCCCCGGAACTGCCCCAAGCCAGTTGCCACACCTTGCCAGACTGGCACTTTGCACAAGACGGTTCGCGCGAAACCCTGCTGGACCATTTCGATCTGGACTCCTTGGCCAGCTTTGGTCTG
This sequence comes from Alcaligenes faecalis, assembly GCF_041521385.1. Classification (NCBI taxonomy): domain Bacteria; kingdom Pseudomonadati; phylum Pseudomonadota; class Betaproteobacteria; order Burkholderiales; family Alcaligenaceae; genus Alcaligenes; species Alcaligenes faecalis. Next base: position 1,284,906 of record NZ_CP168006.1, read on the forward strand.
GACGAGCTGCCTGCGGCGACAGCGGCGGCCGGAGCCTTGCTGCGCTATGTCGGCAGCACACAATCCCAATCCCTGGTTCACATCACCGCTATCCGGGTTCAGCACAGTTCGGACTTTCTGGTGCTGGATGCGGTCACGCGCAAGAATCTGGAAATTACCGAAACCATTAGCGGTGAAACCAGCCCAACCCTGTTCTCCACACTGGACCATTGCCAAACCCCCATGGGCAGCCGCTTGCTGCGCCGCTGGCTGCATCATCCCTTGCGTCTGAACCACGCCGTTCAGCAGCGTCAGGACGTGGTGTCCCTGTTCTTCCAGACCCAGCAAAGCGCCAGCCTGAATGCAGGTGATCCTTTGGGTGCGCTGCGTCATGCCCTGCGCCGTTTTCCAGACCTGGAGCGTATTGCCACGCGTATTTCCCTGCGCAGCGTGCGTCCCCGGGAGCTGGCCAGTTTGCGCGACGCACTGGCAACGCTACCCGAACTGCGTCAGGAATTGGAACAGAACTTTGCGCAGTCTGAACATTTGTATGGGCATTTGTTAAGTTTGGCTCTGGACCCGGAGCTAGCCTCTTTGCTGCAGGCAGCTATTGCCCCCGAGCCAGCCTTGCTAATCCGTGATGGGGGTGTCATTGCCGATGGCTACGATGCCGATCTGGACGAATTGCGCAGCTTGGCCAGCGACAGCGGCGATGTGCTGGTCAAGATCGAAGCCCGTGAGCGCGAACGTACCGGCATCGCCACCTTGCGCGTCGAATACAACCGTGTGCATGGTTTCTTTATTGAGGTCAGCCGTGGTCAGGCCGACAAAGTCCCCGACGACTACCGCCGCCGCCAGACACTGAAAAACGCCGAACGCTTCATCACACCTGAACTAAAAGAATGGGAAGACAAAGTCCTGTCCGCGAAGGACCGCAGTCTGAGCCGCGAAAAGTTCCTGTTCGATGAATTGCTGGACAAGCTACAAAGCTATGCAGGCCCCTTGGCCTTGTGCTCCAGCGCCCTGGCGGAACTGGATACCCTGTCTTCCCTGGCGCTGCATGCGTTGGACAATAACTGGGTCGCCCCGGAACTAAGCGAACAGGCCGGCATCTGGATTGAAGCGGGTCGTCATCCCGTGGTGGAACACAGTATCGAGCGATTCACACCCAACCATTGTGAGATGCACGCACAACGCCGCATGTTGCTGATTACCGGCCCGAATATGGGTGGTAAGTCCACCTATATGCGCCAGGTTGCCTTGATTGCCTTATTGGCCCGCATCGGTAGCTTTGTACCGGCCAGCACGGCCCGTATTGGTCAGATCGATCGCATCTTTACCCGTATCGGTGCGGCTGATGACCTGGCCGGTGGCCGCTCCACCTTCATGATGGAAATGACTGAAGCAGCAGCGATTCTGGCTGGCGCCACCCCCTACAGTCTCGTGCTGATGGATGAAATTGGCCGCGGCACCTCCACCTATGATGGTCTGGCCCTGGCCTGGTCCATCGCGCATCGCCTGCTCAGCCACAATCAGGCATTGACCCTGTTTGCCACGCACTACTTTGAAATCACGCGTCTGCCTAACGAGCTAGCTGCCGCTGCGAACGTACACCTGGCCGCCGCAGAATCGGCTTCGGGCATTGTATTCCTGCACGAAGTTCAGGAAGGTCCGGCCAGTCGCAGTTACGGGATTCAGGTTGCACAGCGTGCCGGCATCCCCTCTGCGGTGATTCGTCAGGCCAGCCGTGAGCTCAGCCGCCTGGAAGCACAGAATGATCCTAGTGCCCAACTGGATCTATTCAATGCAGGTAGCGCCCCCGAAGCCACGGTGGCGGAACCTGATCCAACCACAGAACAGGCACTGGAACTGCTGGATCAGTTCAAACAACTGGATGTAGATGACATGAGCGCACGCGATGCCCTGGATCTGCTGTATCGCTGGAAAAAAGAGATGAAACCCGCTGACTAAAACAAAGGGAGCCGTTATGGCTCCCTCAGGCAGCTCTTTCAGTGTGGTCTCTGGATGCCGATCTCACAACCTTTGCTTGCTCTGTGCCATTGACGCCAAAGGCCCAAAGGCTTCGGGGAACCTCTATCCAGTCTGCACGCTGGACTCCAGGAAAAACCGTGACCATCGAAGCATCGGATTTCCAGATTGACTAAGTGCCAATCATCACCCATCCATTCTGCCCGAATACAGCCAAACTATTTTTCCGCTTTCTTTGCGCTTCATCCGCCTTAGGCACAAACAGCACAGCAGCCGAGGCAAGCCGGATCAGTTAAGCTACGGGCTAATTTAATTCTTGTTCGGGCAGTCCATGACTATCGACCAGCCATTGACCCTTTTGGGTGGCATCAGCGCGCATGAATTCATGCAAACCTACTGGCAACGCAAACCGTTATTGATACGCGGCGCCATCCCTAATTTCCAGCACTCGCTAAGCATAGACAATATCCGTGAGCTGGTAACGCGTGAAGAGGTCGAGTCGCGCCTGATCATGCATGATGGCGAAGACTGGGAAATGGAAACCGGGCCTTTTGACGAACTGCCGCCCGCCTCGCAGCCCAACTGGACCGCCCTGGCACAAAGCGTGGATCTGCACGACGACAACACCGCTGCCCTGATGCGTCAGTTCCGCTTCATTGGCGATGCCCGTCTGGATGACGCCATGATCAGTATTGCCTCTGACGGCGGTGGCGTAGGCCCACACTTTGACAGCTACGATGTGTTCCTGCTGCAAGCCCACGGCAAGCGCCATTGGCGTATCAGCCAGCAAAAAGACTTAAGCCTGGTGCCCGACCTGCCCTTGAAGATTTTGCGCAATTTTCAGGTCGAAGAAGAGTTCACCCTGGAACCCGGCGATATGCTGTATCTGCCCCCGCACGTGGCGCATGACGGGATTGCGATTGGCGACTGCATGACAATTTCCATCGGCTTTCGCTCGCCTACCCAGGCAACGCTAGCTCGTGGTTTGATGGACGCCGCCTCGGATCAACTGGCCGCTGCCAGTGGTGAAGGCTTTGGCCTGTATGCCGACCCGCCCATGTCCATGCCCGAAACCATGCAGCAACGCTACACTGACCCAGACGCACAGGCCAGCACCACGCCTGCCGCCTTGCCGGAAAACCTGATTCAAAAGTCGCTGGATGCCTTGAACGCCATTCGTTTTGACGAAGCACTGGCCTCACGTTTTCTGGGCGTCTGGCTGACCGAATTGCCCAGCAATAGCTGGTTCGACATCGCCGAAGACCCGGTGGATCTGCACGACCCCGAGCTGCCTGAGGGCCGCTTGGTTTTGGATCGCTGTTCGCGCATGATGTACCGCGACAATGAACTGTACATCAACGGCGAGGTCGCCCCCTGCCCGGCCAGCCCGGCGCTGAAACAATTGGCTGACCAGCGTGAACTCTTAATTCCCGGCGAGCATTTTGAAGCCCTGGATGAAGATGAACGCGAAATGCTGAATGCCTGGCTGGATGACGGCTGGCTGCAATTCAAGGAAAACTGAGCACCGAGCCACTAGCTCTGGCGAGTTCAGCAAAAAAGCGGGGCAGCTTGCAGGCTACCTCGCTTTTTTATCTCTAGCCCCAAAAGAATCGAAAGCCCGATATAGTTGCTGATTGCGGTTGCGGTTGCGGTTGCGGTTGCGGTTGCGGTTGCAGTTGCGGTTGCGGTTGCGGTTGCCACAGTATTATTCACGCCATCCAGCAAGAAAAAGCACTATCATGAAAAACGCAATTCACAAGATGAGCAACTCGTCATAAAGCCACCATTAGTGACTTTGCAGCCCAGCTTCAATCCAGCTCGGGTCACACTCAACAATCCTGTAGCCACCCCACTCCATATAGTCAGGCACCTACCTAATTCAAAAGTGGTCTGACCTATTCCCGGAAAGCGTCCTGCCAGACCAGTCCATTTAATCGCTATAAATAGTGCTTGTTTGTCATCTCTCCTTTTGGAAAGCGCAGAGCACTATGTCTACCTCCCGATCGTCCTCATCCTATTTAGTCAGCGACCTGATCCCGCCTATCGTGGCCGGTCTGATCTCGGTCATCGTTAATTACGGCGGCACCTTCATTCTGGTTTTCCAGGCCGCCAAAGTCGCTGGCCTGAGCCCTGAGCTGACCGCCTCCTGGGTCTGGTCGATCTCCATTGGTGTAGGTGTTACGGGCCTGCTCTTGAGCTGGGTCTCGCGCGAGCCCATCATCACCGCCTGGTCTACTCCAGCAGCCGCATTTCTGGTGACTGCTCTGGCCAGTACCCCCTACGAGGAAGCCGTCGGCGCCTACCTGATTTCGGCAGCAGCCTTTGTGGTCCTGGGCCTATCCTCCTACTTCGAGCGCCTGATCCGCCTGATTCCAAACGGCATCGCCGCCGGTCTGCTGGCCGGGATTCTGCTGCAATTTGGCATTGGGGCATTTGGCAGCATGACGCTAGACCCGAAGCTGGCCGGCTTGCTGATTCTGGCCTACCTGATCATCAAACGCTTTTCCGCACGCTACGCCGTGGTGGGCATACTGATCCTGGGCCTGAGCTTTTTGCTGCTGGAGCATCGCGTCGACCTCAGCGGTCTGAAACTGGAACTGGCCGCGCCAGTGTTCACCATGCCGGTGTTTACGCTCAATGCCCTGCTGAGCGTGGCCTTGCCCTTGTTTCTGATCACGCTGACTGGCCAATACATGCCCGGTATGCTGGTCCTGCGTAACGACGGTTTTCGTACCAGCGCCAACCCGATTGTGTGGGTGACCGGCCTGGGTTCGCTGATCATGGCTCCTTTTGGCTCCCACGCCATGAATGTAGCGGCCATTACTGCAGCCATCTGCACCGGGCCAGAAGCGCACCAGGATCCCTCCAAACGCTGGGTTGCCGGGATTGCCGCTGGTGTGTTCTACATTCTTGTCGGTGTTTTTGGCCTGACGCTGGCCGCCGTGTTCATGGCCTTCCCCGCAACGTTCATCACCACCCTAGCGGGCTTGGCGCTGCTGGGCACCATAGGCGGCAGCCTGGCAGGGGCCATGGCCGATATCAAATCACGTGAAGCAGCCTTGATTACATTCCTGGCCTCGGCTGCCAATATCACGCTATTCGGGATTGGCGGGGCCTTCTGGGGACTGGTGATCGGTCTGCTGGCGTACTGTATTTTGAATGGGAAGTTGCCGCAGCGTAAAACCGAACAACTGAGTAATGATGGACTACCGGCAGCATCTGATGCTCGGTAACTAGTTGGAAGAAATAGCAGACTAGGGCGGTAGTCCTAGTCTGCTATTGCTGCAGGGCCGCTACCAGAACTGGCCTTGTCACTGGATAGGCGACGGCCTACGACAAAAAGCTAGCTAAGCAGCTGAAACTTCCTCTATTTCAGCGGCCATATAGCAGCAGCCTGTGGCCTCCATTCTTGAACTGCCTATGCGGCAGCAAACGTAGTCGCAGGCCCGCAGCTCCTTGTATTCCATTTCTAAGCTGCCTATGCGGCAGCAAACGAGCCTTACTTCGTCACCACCTCTGACGGTAATTTCTAAGCTGCCTATGCGGCAGCAAACTTGCGGAGGTCACATGGGAAGTTGTGCGACCATTTCTAAGCTGCCTATGCGGCAGCAAACGGGTAAAGCGTTAAATGGCGAATCTGCGGAAATTTCTAAGCTGCCTATGCGGCAGCAAACCGGGATACCCAGGCCGCAAAGATCAACGAACATTTCTAAGCTGCCTATGCGGCAGCAAACTTCGCAGGCGGTGGTGGCGCATCCACCGGGCTTTCTAAGCTGCCTATGCGGCAGCAAACTAGAGCGTTTATCCCTGAGCGCCAAACAGACTCTATCTTATGGCTCTTTTTGCCTCCCAAACCCTTTTTTTTGACAACTTTATAAGCATCTGATTTTAAATGAAATTTCAAAACCATAGAAAAAAGGGTTCTACAAGGAAAGCTCAATCGCTTCAAATCCACTGATCAATTTTATTGTAAAAAATAGTCACACAAATTAGCCTAACAGCCTCCATAAACCTCAAACCACTTTCTAATCCCACCAAAACACCCTGAAAGAATTAATAGACACAATCTCCTGACTGCCTCTTTCCGGCTCAAGTGCTAGCCTGCGCTGGCTTTGGTTTTCAGGAAACGGTGTCATGTTTGGCGATTTCAAGCTTGCGTCTCCCTACCCGACTTATGCCTGCCTTCGCCAGGGGTCGCCTTTGGTGTGGGATGCGGATTTCTGCGGTGGGGCTTGGCTGGTTCATAGGCATAGCGATGTACAAGCCGCCCTGCGTGATCCTGATTTAAGTGTGCGGCGTGTCGGCGGGTGGGTAGCTCAGGCGGGCGCTGCCCCCTCCCCGCGTCTGCAAACCTTCAAGGGCTTGATGGCCCGGACACTGGTTTTTCTGGATCGCCCCCGTCACACACGCGTCCGGCGGGTGGTGAATGCAGCTTTCAGCGCCAAGGCATTGGAATCCTTGCACGACACGATCAAGAGTCGTGCTGCGCAAATCCATCTTGGTTTGAAAGACAAACTGCGGCACGGCTCTGCGGATCTGGTTGATGAGGTCTGTCGCCCGCTCCCCGCCTTGGTCATGATGGATGTACTCGGTTTGCAGCAGCTACCCTTATCGGTTTTTCAGGCCTGGTCAGAGCAACTGGCACGTTTCATTGGCCTAGCGACACCGGATCTACCTTTGTTGATGGATACGCAGGACGCTTTGCTGGAGATGGCCGACTTTCTGGGTAACACCATCAATCTGCAAGAAGGTGGGCTGGCCTGGCGACTGTTGCATGACGAGCAGCTCTCTCTGCACGGCAGGCGCGAGCGTTTGGCGCAGTCCTGTATGTTGCTTTTTGCGGGCTATGAAACCTCCCGGCATCTGCTCAGTTCACTGTTTCAGACTCTGCTAAGCGACTCCACAAAGCGGCAGGAACTGCTATCGAATCCACAAAAAATTCCCGCCGCGATCAGGGAGGTTCTGCGTCACGACAGCCCGATTCAATACACGGCCAGACGTTTGATGCAGGACCAACACTGGCACGGCCAGCATTTACGCAAAGGACAACTCTTGCTATTGCTATTGGGCGCTGCCAACCGGGATCCGGAGGTGTTTGCCCATCCCGACGAGCTGGACTTCAGCCGCGACAATCAGGCCGAGCTCTCCATGGGCTATGGAATTCATCATTGTCTGGGAGCCGGTTTGGTGCAGTTGGAGGCAAAACTGGTACTTGAGCAGTTTCTGCCTTTGCTACCTCGCCTGCAATTGGCTCAAGGAGAGCGCATTCAACTCCCTGCCTATCGGGGCTGGAACCGCTTGCTGGTTCAATACCGGGCTGCTCAATCATGAGTGCTTTTCTCACTCATCTGGATCAGCAATTGGAGGCCTTGAAGACCAAGAAGCTGTGGCGACAAAGAGCCATCAGCCGTCCCTTGCCGAACGCGCATATCGAGCGCAATGCTCAGGTCGTGCTGAACTTCGCCGGCAATGACTATCTGGGCCTTAGTCAGCATCCACAACTCAAACTGCTGGCAGCACAAGATGTAGCCGGAGCCACGGCCTCCCCACTCATTTGTGGGCATCATGCGCTGGCTCAGGCACTGGAGCAGGATCTGGCAGACTGGAGTGGCTTCGAGGCCAGCCGTCTTTTTGTCAGCGGCTACCAAGCCAGCTTGGGTGTCATTCCCGCGCTGGTCGGCACGGGCGACACCATCTTCTGTGACAGGCTGAACCACGCCAGCCTGATTGATGCCAGCCGTCTATCCGGTGCTCGTTTACGTGTGTATCCCCATAGGGATATGGCACGGCTGGATAATCTACTCGGCAGACCAACGCCGGGCTTCAAGCTGGTGATCTCGGACAGCCTGTTCAGCATGGACGGGACAATAGCCCCGGTCGATGAACTGATCACCTTATGCGAACGCCACGATGCCTTGTTGTATCTGGACGATGCACATGGCTTGGGCATTTTGGGCGAAAACGGGCGCGGTGCGCCTGAGCTTTTCCAGCTCACGGCCACACAACGTCGGCGTCTGATTTATCTGGGGACTTTTGGCAAGGCAGCCGGGCAAGGCGGCGCTTTTATTGCCTGCTCCCATAACTTGGCCGACTGGTTCACGCAATCCGCCCGCAGCTATGTGTACAGCACCGGCTTGGCACCGGCACATTGCGCTTCCTTGCTGGCTTGCCTACGGCTGATCAAACAAGCTCAGCCCCAGCGGGCCTTGTTGAAAGAACACATCCAAACGCTGCAAACCTTGAGCCAGGACCTGCCCTGGCGTCTGGCGCCGTCCGACACACCCGTGCAAAGCCTGCTGATGGGCGAGGTGGAACCTGCTTTGCAGCTATCCGAAACGCTTCTTCAAAAAGGTATTTGGGCACCGGCCATACGCCCGCCCACCGTTCCCCGCCATCAAGCCCGATTACGCATTTCCCTGTCTGCCGCCCACCGGCATCAGGATATTGAAAAACTGGTCCAGGCACTACAGGAAGCCGCCCACTCTTTACGGTGATTTGCCATGAACTCAAACTCTCTCCCTCCTTTGGCCCAACGCAGCTTGCAAGCGGTCTGGCATCCCTGCACTCAGATGCAGCATCACGATCAAGGCGTACCGCTACTGGCGATCAAGCGCGCCCAGGGCGCCTGGCTGTATGATGCCAACGGCAACGCCTACCTGGACGCCATCAGCTCCTGGTGGGTGAATCTGTTTGGACATAGCCACCCGCATCTGGTGCAGGCAATTAGCGATCAGGTCCAGCAACTGGATCACATCATGCTCTGCGGCCTGACCCATGAGCCGGTTGTGCAGCTTTCCGAACGATTGGCCACCTTGAGCAGCCATCGCTTAGGCCATGCTTTTTATGCCAGCGACGGCGCTTCTGCAGTGGAAATTGCCTTGAAACTGAGCGTGCACTACTGGCGCAACCAGGGCCAGGAGCACAAGCACCGTTTTGTAGGCATTGCACAGGGATACCACGGCGAAACGCTGGGTGCTCTGGCCGTAACCGATGTGCCCTTGTTCCGGGAAAGCTACGGCTCGCAACTGGGCCAGCAATACACCGCAGCCAGCCCCGATCTGCGCCAGGCCCATAGCCCGGACGAACACCACCAGGTCACCACAAACGCACTGCAGTCGTTGAAACAGATTCTGGAGAGCCATCAGGACATTGCCGCCGTGATTCTGGAGCCGCTGGTGCAATGTGCGGCTGGCATGAACATGCATTCACCCGACTATCTGCGCGGTGTGCGTGAGCTATGCGACCGCTATCACGTACATTTGATTTTGGACGAGATTGCCGTGGGTTGCGGGCGTACCGGCACCTTCTTTGCCTGCGAGCAGGCAGGTATCTGGCCTGATCTGCTGTGCCTGTCCAAGGGAATTACCGGCGGCACGCTGCCTTTGTCCGTGGTGCTCTCCAGCCCCACGATTTTTCAAGGGTTTTATGATCAAGACTTGCGCCGGGGCTTTCTGCACTCTCATTCGTACACCGGCAATCCCCTGGCCTGCCGCGCCGCGCTGGCTACTCTGGACTTGTTTGAGCAATACCCTGTCTACGAGCTGCAAAAAACGCTGGGGCAAGCACTGGATGACGGCCTGCAAAAACTGAATCGACAGTATCCCAGGATGCAGCATCTGCGCCGCTGCGGGGTGATCTGGGCCTTTGACCTGGACACGGGCCCGGCTCGCTACGATCACCAGGGTTTTGCACGACGCTTTTACCGCTCAGCCCTGCAACAAGGGCTGATGCTGCGCCCTATCGGCAATACCGTGTACCTGATGCCCGGCTATCTATGGGGCACACAAGAAGTGGAGCATTGCCTGAATGGCCTGGGTCGTCTGCTGAAGGAATACGCATGAGGGCCTGCTTTGTGACGGGCACCGATACGGAGATTGGCAAAACGCTGGTCAGCTCGGCTTTGCTCCACTTACTAAGCCAAAGCGGTGCACGCACGCTGGGCATCAAGCCTATTGCGTCGGGGGCCGAGGAAATAGAAGGCCGTCTGCATAACGAAGACGTAGACGCGCTGGCCCGGCACTCCAGCCTGAAACCTGATCCGGAAACACTGACACCGTACTTGTTTAAGCCCGCTGCGGCACCCCACATTCTGGCTGAGCAAACAGGAGTCGAATTAGACCCGGCTCTGATCCAAAAAACGGTTCATGCAGCGGCAATACAAGCCGACTATGTAATCGTTGAAGGAGTGGGAGGCTTCATGCTGCCCCTGGGACAAGGGCACACGGGGGTAGATTTGGCACAGGCGTTGCAGCTACCTGTAGTCTTGGTGGTTGGTTTACGTTTGGGGGCCTTGAATCATGCCTTGCTGACCGTTCAAGCCATACGCGCCAGTGGCTTGAGCTTTCTGGGCTGGGTCGCCAACCACATAGTCCCGGAGATGAATTATGCCAAGGAGAATCTGCAAACGCTGCATGACTATCTGCCGGGCCCTTGCCTGGGTGTCATTCCAAGACTGGAAGCCACAACGCTGGATGAGCGTATCCAGCAAGCTGCGCAATACCTACGTTCACCTTGGGGAGATAAGACCTAGACACTTTGTACAAGGCTTATAGAAAATAGCTACCGATACTGCCCAAAAACGCCACACCTAGCAGCAAACATACCGCCCCACCCAAAGCAAAACGCAAGGCAGGGTTGGCAGACCACATGTCCACGCAACTATTTAGCACGCGGCGACACCATACTCTCTGCCCTGCCGCACTGGCGGCTTGCTGGGAGCTCGCACGCAAACGGCTCAAATGCTCCTGGCTGATTCCATCCATGGCTTCCCACTCCAGCTTCCAACGCAGGAAAGCGGCCTGATGCTGAGGGTCAATGGACAGCCAGGCGCGGAATGCCGCCTGGCTACGGGCGTCGCCTTGGTGTTTGGGGTCATGCTGTTTGAGCAGCCAGTTCAAGGCCTGCTCATCGATGTGCTGCATGTGTTCGTCCTTAGACATACGAACCAGCCGGACGCGGCACAGCCCCGTCCATCCGATCGACTGGTGCCGGGTTGTGGCGGCACGCCAGCATGGCCATACGGATATAGTGCTCAACAACCCGAGGGCTGGTGCCCATACGAGTCGCGATTTCTTTGTAGTTCAGGCCCTCAAAGCGGTGCAGCACAAAGGCTTCGCGGCGGCGACGAGGCAAGGCCTCGATCATGGCCAGCACACGAGCACCCGGCTCTGAAGGAGCATGAGCAGAGGCTTGTGAGCCACGCAGCATGCGCAGGCAAAAACTTAAACCGTTACGATAAAACGATTTCAGCATGGGCCACTCCTTAAACACAGCAAATGATAATAGTTCCTATTATCTTTACTGTTTTAGAGAAAGTCCAGCCCTGCTCGATAAAGATTCACTCGGCTCACAAAATAAAAAGTGGCCCCTTTCAAGCAGCCCACACAAGAACAGCCCTCCCCTTTCAGGACAAATCCCACCAGTTGCCTCTCCTTCGCCCAAAGGAAAAAAGTGTCAACCGAACCCAGGACAGACTAACAGCCAGGCGGCAACCACACTGGCTGCGTTTGACGCTTGATGCCAATTGACATGCCTTTTTAGACTTGAAACCGTATCAAACCCATTCAGGGCAGATCAAGGGCATAAAAAAAACCCTGGCATGAAACCAGGGTTTTTTCCAGACGGCCCGCAGGCCAGCTTATAACAATCAGTTGCCGGGGCGCAGATTGGTGGAAAGCACATTGATAATGCGCTTGGCTGTCGCCGTCGTCTGTTCCTGACCTTGCTGATCCAGCACCGTGACACGAGTACCTGCACCTTGGGCACTGAGCTTGATGCGGAATGGTGTGGCTTCGGCGGTGTTGCGACTGCCAAAGATGCGGCCAATGATGTTTTGCTGTTCGATCTTCTCGCCCGTATCCGAATCCAGATAGCGGATAAAGAACTCACCCGTGGAACGATCACGATCCTCCACCGAGAAACCAGCGGAGTCGATGGCCACGCCAACACGACGCCATGCACGATCAAAGGACTCGTTGAGCGTCAGTTCGGCCTGATCGCCCTTGTCTGAGGTCTGGACTTGAACGCCAGCAGGATCTTTGGTGGCATTGGCCACTTGTTCACGTGCGGTTTCAATATCCGAGCCCAGGAAGACCATCATGCGAGCCAGCATGGCGGCATTCAGACCGGGATCTTCTTTGGCGAACACCCACTTAAAGGCGGTACCGTCTGCCGTGGGTGTTTCTTCCATATGCTGGTGAGACACATAGATTTCTGTCTTGTTGCCGACGCGCTCAAAGCGGGTACGGAAGCGGTCTCGTTCACCACTGTCAAAGACCTGGTCAATGATGGAACCCAAGGCACTGCGAATCCAGCTTTCTGGAATCTTGGCACGGTTTTCAGCCCAATCGGTCTGGATCAAACCAGCGCGAGGATCTTGAGACTGAATGGTAAAACCATGATCACCCCAGAATTCGATAATACGAGGGAACAGGTCTTCCACGGGCCGATCGACCACCAGCCAACGCAGATCGCCGTCACGCATCACTTTGATGACGTCGGACTGAGGCAGAATATCATCCGCCCCGCCTTTGAGCTGCTGCGCACTCTGACCTTGCGAGTAGACCGAATAAGACGTGGCCCCTTCTGGCGCACGGTAATGTGCGTCGCGGTTAGCCTGAGTCAGATCCGGCGGAATGCTCAAGGGATCGCCTGCAACCGTACTCTTGTAATTCACCGACTCGCCCTGGCCCATAATCTGGTCCATTGTCGAGCAGCCCGACAGTACCAACAGGCTCAAAGACAGCCCGATCAGGCTTTTATTAACTGGCTTAGCAATCATGGAAGAAGATCCGCAAGTTTCAAGGATTGACGCAGCAATTCGTGATGCTGTGTACTTAACGGCGTCAATGGTAAACGATATCCCAGTTGAGTAAGGCCCATTTCTGCAACGGCCCATTTCACGGGAATGGGGTTAGCCTCAATAAACAGGTTTTTATTCAAACCTGCCAGATAGGCGTTCAAACGGCGTACCGTCGGTACGTCCATATCCAGGGCAGCCTGACACAACTGGCTCATCAGGCGTGGGGCCACGTTGGCCGTCACAGAAATATTACCTTTGGCGCCCAATAAGATATACGCAGCAGCGGTAGGATCATCACCGCTGACCACAATAAAGTCTTCCGGTACATCACGCAGCAACAGGCCACCACGAGCCAAGTCGCCCGTTGCGTCCTTGATACCGATAATGTTGGGGATTTGAGCCAGACGCAGAACGGTATCGTTCTGCAAGTCGGCTACCGTGCGACCAGGCACGTTGTACAGAAACTGGGGCAGGCTGACCGCTTCGGCAATCGCGCGAAAATGCTGGTACATGCCTTCCTGGGTGGGACGGTTGTAGTAAGGCACCACCGACAAACCAGCGTCTGCACCCACTTCCTGGGCGTGGCGCGACAGCTCAATGGCCTCACGGGTGGAGTTACCGCCTACACCAGCGATCACAGGAACACGACCGGCAGCGTGCTCCACGGCAACCTTGATCAGTTCAGCGTGTTCATCCACCGACACCGTAGGCGATTCGCCCGAGGTTCCAACAACCACCAGCACACGTGTTCCTTCCTGAATGTGCCAGTCGATCAACTTTCGGTAAGCGGCAAAATCCAGACCCCCATTGGGATCCATGGGTGTAACAAGGGCCACCATACTGCCCTGAAAATTGGAAATAGCAGAGTCCGAACTTGCCATGATGAGATGAATCTCCGGGTTTAAGGCCCTATAGCCCAAAAAAAATATGACTCACAAGTTTAACGGATAAGCCGTTAAATCATAAGAACCATTTCAATATGCCTTCGCCCAGTGCAATCAAAGGACTCATCAGTGTCCAGAGCACACCGGTAAACATCAGCAAGATCAGAATGATCATGCCGTAAGGCTCGATACGAGAATAATGATAGGCCCAACGGTTAGGCAATAGACTAAATACAATGCGCCCACCGTCCAAAGGCGGCAAAGGCAGCAGATTCAGTGCCATCAAAACCAGGTTGACCTGCACACCGGCCACCGCCATGCCCATCCAGAAGCGGCTGTCACCCTGACCGATCTTGACCATCAAATGGGCATACAGAACCCACAAAATAGCCATCATCATATTGGAGGCCGGGCCGGCCAAGGCAACCCAGAGCATGTCCCGTTTGGGATTGCGCAAACGCCCCCAATCCACAGGGACGGGTTTGGCCCAGCCAAACAGAATACCGCCCATGCCCATCATGGCGCTGGAGAGCAAAAGAACCGCAGGCACCACAATGGTCCCGATAGGGTCAATGTGACGCAGTGGGTTCAGGCTGATGCGACCGGCCTGCATGGCCGTAGGGTCGCCAAACATACGCGCAACATAGCCATGAGCGGCTTCATGCAGCGTGATGCCGAAAATGACAGGCAAAGCATAGACCGTCAAGGTCTGTATAAAAGAGTCCATGGTGATCCTTGGGTCCGGGCCGTGGGTCTATTCACAATAGGCTAAGCCACCCACACGCAACCCGTCTGATTGGGACAGCGACTGCTGCCCCAAGGTTCAGAATTGAAACACGGATACGCACTTGGACGCGAGTTTTGTGTCAGTCAGGGGGTCAAGACAGGCCCAAGGTAGAGGGATCACCAGAGCCTCGACGCAACACGTCGGGCGTGGGTCCCGTCAAATCGATGACGGTAGTGGCCTGCAAAGGGCACGGCCCACCATCGACAACCGCCGCCAGTTGATGGGCGTAACGGTCCAGAATGTCCTGGGCATCGTTCAAGGGCTCGTCTTCGCCGTCGGGAATCAGGGTGGTGGAAATCAGAGGACTGCCCACTTGCTCCATCAAGGCCAGGGCCACTTTCCGGTCGGGCACCCGAATACCAATGGTTTTGCGCGAAGGATGCGACACACGGCGCGGCACTTCCTTGGTGGCTTCCAGAATAAAAGTCCACGGGCCAGGGGTGGCCATTTTCAGCAGTCGATACTGCGGGTTGTCCACTTTGGCAAAGTGGCTGATCTCAGCCAGATCACGACACAGCAAGGTCAGATGATGACGGTCATCCAAGCCACGCAAACGACGCAGGTTGTCAGCCGCTGACTTGTCATCCAGACGAGCAACAACGGCATAACTGGAATCGGTAGGAATGGCGAGCAGCCCTCCTTTAGCCAATAGTTCTGCTGCTTGAGCCAATGCGCGGGGTTGGGGGTTTTCGGGATGAACGACGAATAATTGAGACATTTCGCGCTTCCTTGCTATTACGAGGGGAAATCATTAAACCTGAGTCACGCCGTGACCGGCAAGACCGAAGCAGGGCTCAGGGTCGGCGTATTCGTGCATGGGTGTTGCATTATTTAAAAAAAGCATGCTAGAATAAATTTTTTACTTCGCAGCCACTTTAAAGTAGGCCTGAAGCAAAAAAGCAGTAAATAGTGGTGACCGTAGCTCAGTTGGTAGAGTCCCGGATTGTGATTCCGGTTGTCGTGGGTTCGAGCCCCATCGGTCACCCCAAAAAATTTACCGCTTCCAAAGTTTTGCAAATCTCCTTAAAAGATGTCAAAGCTAGGAACTGGAAAAACATACTTGAAAGCCCGCCACTCTGCGGGCTTTTTTGCGTTTGTTCATCGTAGCAAGTTTGGCGCCTTCGCACATCCCCACACCCACCCAGGCAGGACAATAAACTGTGTTTGATTGTGAAACCCTTGCCTGCCTTGGCTGGCTCCGGCCGCCCCGCACTTCAAATTAGCAAGCCCGCACGTCAAACGAGTCGCCCCCATCAAACGCCTGACGTTTCGGCCCGTACCGTCTGTAATAGAAACTGGCACAAAACCACACTTTCTTATACTCTAATCTGTCCCATTTTCTGGAAGTTTGCTGATGACACTCGGTTTCCCCTGCTGGGATCAGGCACCCGCCCATTGGGACTGGCTGGCACAAGATGAAGACGGTCAATGGTTTTGGTATGGCGTCCAACCCTCGCCCGGCATAGGAGGTGGCGTCTGGCGCGCGCCCTCACGTCTACAGCAATTTGCCGCCCAGGGGGAGCCCAACCCTTCCTGGATGCACAGCCTTTACCAACGTCCAGACCTACCCGACCGTAGTCATTGACCCCATGCAAGAGCATCTGATACATCTACGCTCCCTGCTGCACGATTACTGGCCACATCTGGCTCTGGCGCTTAGCGTGATACTGGGTGCGTCCGCCGCCATTCACGCCGCCATGACCAAGAACGATGTGCGCGCAGCCATCAGTTGGGTGGGTGTCATTATCATGTCGCCGCTACTGGGGCCATTTCTGTATTTGATCGCGGGTATCAACCGCGTACGCAGACAAAGCCTGCTGGAACAAAGTGCGGATGTGTTCTATGAACAGGTCACGTATCTACACCCCCCCGTCTCGGACATTGGCGCCCTGGCCGGCGCACCGTTTCGCTCTTTGCAAACTCTGGGGGACCGCGTCAGCCGCAGCCAATTGCGTAACGGCAATAATGTGCGCGTGCTGGTCGGTGGCGATCAGACCTATCCCGCCATGCTGGAGGCCATTGAGCAGGCTCACAGCACCATTGCCCTGCAAAGCTATATCTTCGATAGTGACCGCCTTGGGCGCGAGTTCGTCAGCGCCCTGTCTCGTGCCCATCAACGTGGCGTGCAAATTCGAGTGCTGGTCGATGCCATTGGCGCGAAATACTCGCGCACACCGATTGTGCGATTGCTGCGCCGCGAAGGCATACGTTGCGCCCTGTTCATGACCAACCCGCTAGGCTTTTTACGCATGCCCTACGCCAATCTTCGCAGCCACCGCAAACTGCTGATTGTGGATGGTACGGTCGGCTTTACCGGCGGCATGAATCTGCGTGAGTCCTTTATGGCGCAGTACAGCGATGGCAAACCGTCCCAGGACACCCACTTTCGCCTGGAAGGCCCGGCTGTCATGCAGTTGCTGGCCTCTTTCCGGCACGACTGGCAGTTCACCACGCGCGAGGACCTGTCCCCCGCCTATTGGCATGCCAGCGCCACACCCGCGCCTCGGCCCCATGTCCCCGCCCGTTGCATTGCCTCTGGGCCCGATCGCTTCATGGCCAGCACCCACCATATGCTGCAAGGAGCGTTTGCCATCGCCCAACGACATATCCGTATTCAGTCCCCTTACTTTCTGCCCGACCAGATCCTGCTGGGGGCTTTGAATACCGCTGCTCGCCGCGGCATCCAGGTGGATATCGTCATCCCTGGACAAAACAATCTGCGCCTGGTCAATTACGCCATGACAGCCCAGTTGGATCAGGTGCTACGCGCCGGCTGCCGAGTCTGGCGCGCGCGTGGCCCCTTCAACCACTCCAAGCTCATGACCATTGACGGCGCCTGGTCCTATATTGGTTCGTCCAATCTGGACCCGCGCAGCTTGCGTTTGAACTTCGAGCTGGATGTAGAAATCTACAGCCGCGACACGGCCCGCCAAATCCAGAACCTGATTGATCTGGAGATTGAAGAAGCCGAGGCTGTCAGCCTGGAATCCTTAAATTCAATTGGTTTTAGCAAACGCTTGCGTAACCGCCTGATCTGGCTAGCCAGCCCCTATCTGTAGCGTGTATGCCCATGAAACGACAGCAAGCGCAAGGAAAGCCCTTGGCTTGCACAATCTTTCAATCCGCTTGCGTAGCCACCCCGTATAATCAGACGCTTAAACGGTCAACACAGACAGGCGTGCCGTTCCCATACAGCTATGAGCGCCTTTAAAAAAACAATGTCCGAGCTTTCTTATTCCGACCTGGCCCAATGGGCCACCCACCATCTGGAACACCGCCCTCCCCGTGCCAAGTCCCTGGTCATGACCTTGTTTGGCGACGTGATTCGCCCCCATGGCGGCAAACTCTGGCTAGGCAGCCTGATTCAGTTGCTGGCCCCTTTCGGAATCAGCGACCGGTTGGTGCGCACCAGTGTGTACCGACTGGCCGAGGAAGGTTGGCTAAGCGCACAACGCGAGGGCCGACGCAGTCAATACACCCTGCGTCCCGAAGCCAGCCAACGCTTCGAGCACGCATACCAACGCATTTACACCCCAACTTATCTGGCCTGGGATGGGCAATGGACGCTGATCTTCAGCATGCCCAGCCTGATGATGAACTCCAAGCAACGCGCCGACCTGCGCAAGGAGCTGCTGTGGGAAGGGTTTTGCGCCCTGTCACCCACCGCCTTCCTGCACCCAAATCCGGATCACACCATTCTGGATTACATCTTGCAGGCTACCCAGGCTCAATCACTGGTCTATGTGGCGAAGCTGGAACCCTCTCAACTTCCCCAAACCCGCCCCCTGTCTCAACTGATTCAGGACAGTTGGGATCTGGCCCAGGTGGCCAGCGGCTACGGACAGTTCATTCAGCGTTTTGCGCCTGCTTTGAGCATGCTGGAAGCGGGGCAGGACTACAACGACGAGCTTGCCTTTGTGATTCGTACCCTGTTGATTCACGAGTTTCGCCGTATCCAGTTGCACGACCCCCAACTACCCATTGAGCTGCTGCCCGCGGGCTGGGCTGGCAAACAGGCGTATGAGCTATGTCGGGATGTGTATCGCTTGGTGTGCGCCAAAGCCGAACGCTATATTCTGTCCACCTTGCGGGCCGAAGACGAGCAGGCACCTGAAGCGGCAGCCTACTTTTATGAACGCTTTGACGGTCTGCCGGTTCCATCCGAGAGTCAAACCTAAGCCCGACACCTGAGCTTGCGGACTGACGCAGGAACAAATAAAACCCCTGGTGTGATTCAAGTCACACCAGGGGTTTTTGTACGCTTTCCGGATCAGGCTTAGGCGCTCAGGCCCAGCCTGTCAGAGCCGATTAGTGCGCAGACGCCGCTGCAGCACCTACACCCGTCTCGGAGCGCACAGACTGAGCCTCAAAACCGGCACGATCAATCTCGGCGCGAGCACTACGATCAGTGATCGAGAAGAACCAGATCGCCACGAAAGCCAAGGGCATGGAGAACAGCGCCGCCGACGCATACGGGAATGGAGCCGTGCCAGCAGGATTACCCAACGTGGCTTCCCATACCGAAGGCGAGAGCAAGGTCAGCAGCAAAGCCACGATCAAGCCCAAAAAGCCGCCTATTGTCGCGCCACGCGTCGTGCAACCTTTCCACATAATGGACAGGAACAGAACTGGGAAGTTAGCCGAGGCCGCAATCGCGAAGGCCAGTGACACCATGAAGGCAATATTCTGTTTCTCGAAAAGAATACCCAACAACACAGCAATCACGCCCAGAACCAAGGTTGTCGTACGCGATACACGCATCACTTCCTCGTTCGTGGCCTCGCCTTTTTTGATCAGTGTGGAGTACAGGTCATGCGACACAGCCGACGTACCGGAGAGCGTCAAGCCAGCCACCACAGCCAAAATCGTGGCAAAAGCAACCGCCGACATAAAGCCCAGGAACACGTCGCCACCCACAGCATCGGCCAAATGCACAGCGGCCATATTGGTGCCACCAATCAACACTCCGCCCTCTTCAAGAAAGCGAGGGTTGGTGGACACCAGCACGATAGCGCCAAAGCCAATGATGAAGGTCAGGATGTAGAAGTAGCCAATCCAGGTGGTTGCCCAAAATACGGATTTACGTGCCTCTTTGGCATCAGGCACCGTGAAAAAGCGCATCAGGATGTGTGGCAAACCAGCGGTACCGAACATCAAGGCCATACCGAAGGAAATGGCACTGATCGGATCCTTGATGAAGTTACCAGGCCCCATGATGGCCTGACCAATTGTAGAGGCCTCAACCGCATCTTTGCCGGCAGCGATAGCGGCATCGGTCTTGACCTGTACTGCCGCTGCAAACAGTTTTTCCGGTGAAAAACCATATTGCGCCAGTACCATGATGGCCATGAAAGAGGCACCGAACAGCAGCAGCCCAGCCTTGATGATCTGCACCCAGGTAGTCGCGGTCATGCCACCGAACAGCACATAGACCATCATCAACACACCCACCAGCACCACGGCTACCCAGTACTCCAGGCCAAACAGCAGCTTGATCAACTGGCCCGCACCGACCATCTGCGCAATCAGGTAGAACAGAACGACCACCAGCGTGCCCGAAGCGGCAAAGGCACGGATAGGCCCCTGACGGAAGCGATACGCAGCTACGTCGGCAAAGGTGAATTTGCCCAGGTTACGCAGCTTTTCTGCCAGCAGGAACGTAATGATGGGCCAGCCGACCAAAAAGCCGATGGAGTAGATCAAACCGTCGTAACCATTGATCATCACCGCAGCCGAAATACCCAAAAAGGAAGCCGCAGACATATAGTCACCGGCAATAGCCAGGCCGTTTTGAAAGCCTGTAATACCGCCACCTGCCGTATAGAAGTCAGAGACCGACTTGGTGCGTGCAGCCGCCCATTTGGTGATCCACAAGGTCGCCACCACAAAGGCTGCGAACATACCGATCGCCGTCCAATTGGTCGGTTGTTTTTGCAGCTCGCCCAGGTCGCCACCTGCCGCCAGCAAGGCGGGACTGGTCAGCATCAGGCCCAACACCAGACCGAAACGAAGATAAGAACGCTTCATTTACGCACCTCCTCAAGGACTTCCTTGGCCATTTGGTCGAACTTGGTATTGGCACGCCAGACATAAATGCCTGTAATCACAACCGCCAAAACAATGACGCCAAAACCAATAGGAATACCCAAGGTCATGACGCCTTCACCCAAGCGCATGGCAAACAATTCCTTGTCGAAAGCGATAATGCCGATATAACTGTAATAGGCCACCAACATGATGATGGTGAGTATCCAACCCAACCGCAACCGGGTCTTGACCAGATTCTGATAGCGAGGATTGGCCGTTATCCGACCTACAAGGGGATCTTGCATAGTTTGTCTCCGCATTGTTCTGAACGCCTTATTTCGCTGGCGTATCTTATGAACCGGCTCAACCCGAGGAGGCTGAAAACGGCGCTATGAAGACGCCTGCCGACGTCTATGCGGTGAACATTAGAGCCCGACACTTACACCATACTTACTAATTGTGCTGCCTCAGGGTTATGCCTAGGAGCACAAACAGCGCAAGCAAAAAGGGGAATAAGGTTGGCGCGGGTGGAGGGGTTCGAACCCCCGGCCCCAGGCTTAGAAGGCCTGTGCTCTATCCAACTGAGCTACACCCGCCAGGTGATGGTGGCATCGTCAAAACAGCCGACAACGCAAGGTCCTGATGCAAAGGCCCGGCAAGCGCCGGGACCCGTTTCAAGGCTATGTCGTCACAAAACGAGCTTGAAAAGGACAAACGAATATTCTAGCCTGAAAATCTGTTTTAGATAAGCAGCACTCTGGCCAAAGTGTCAATACTGTAAGAAAAATAATTATAGATAGTATTTTTAGTCGCAAATGGTACAGTCGTGTACGGATTAACTTGTTTTCCTGGATTTTTCTCCATGCCGACCAAGAAGAAACTAAGTAAGCACTCTTTAATACTATCGGCCCCCCTTCTTATCTTGAGCGCAATCCTGAATACCGCACAGGCCGGTATCAGCTATCAATTGCGCCAAGTACAGGCCAGTTCTGGTGAAACCGTCGATATTGACGCCATCGTCTACAACGACACGGGCAGCCTGATGAGCTGGACGGCCCCGCAAAACCTGGTTTTGCAGTGGCGCGACAATAACGGCAACGTCATCCGCAGCCTTGCCGAACTGGTTAACACGCGGCCCAGTGCATCCATCCCAACCAACAACTTTACAGCCTACAGTTGGCGCGCCGTGGTCCCCAACGGCTTGACCGGTCTGCAAGCCGTCAATATTGAAGGTGAGCGTGTGATGTTGGCACTGGACACCAACCCGGAGGGCCAAAGCCCGATTACCTCACAACCGGCTGATGCCGCCGTCGTGAACGCCGGGGCTGGCCATGATCGCCGCGCCATTGACCCCGCCCTGCCGTATGCCCAGGCTGTAGCGGCCGGGGCGCAACGTGAAGGCCCGGCCATCAATAACGGGCAAGGTCTGAAACCTGCCAGCTCCAGCTTCGAGAAATTCAGCAATGCCATCTCGGCCCACGACCCGACCTACTTTATTGGCGGCAGTAAAGGCGGAACAAACGCTCGCTTCCAGTTAAGCTTCAAGTACCGTTTGCACTCGCCACAAGATCCTGGCAATCCGAAATTCTACGATCACTTCTACATTGGCTATACGCAAACCGCACTGTGGGATCTGCACGCCGACTCCAAGCCCTTTGTCGACACCACGTATCGTCCCAGCTTTTTCTGGCGCAAGGACTCCATCTGGGAATCCGAGCAAAAACGTCTTTTCATGGGTCTGGCTACTGGCTATGAGCACGCCTCCAACGGCAAGGCCGGTGAGGACTCCCGCTCCATGAACGAGGTCTTTATTCAGCCCGAGTTCAACTACCGATTTGATCATGGCGCGACCCTTACGTTCGCTCCCCGCATCAAACACTATGTATTCATAGGTGAAAATGCAGACTGGGCTCACTATCGTGGCCGCTACGACTGGAAGATCCGCTATGCCCAAGACAACGGTCTGGTGCTCTCAGGCATGTACAACAAGGGTACGGGCAGCCGCAACACGCACGAGTTCTCGATTGCCTGGCCACTGAACCGCACCCCTTTGAACATGAATGGCTACCTCTACGGTCAGTACTTCTCGGGCTACGCGGAAACCATGCTGGGTTACCGCGACCGTTCTTCGCAATTCCGTATCGGCTTGGCCCTGGTGCCATAAACCCGCTACAGCAAGCCCCCACCGCGCCGGCTTCCCATGCCGGCGCGGGCCATATCATGATCACAGGCCTGGATCAGAAAACGCTGGAACAAGGCCACCAGACCTTGCGGCTCACGTTCTTTGGGCCACAGCAATCCCACCTCGACAGACTCAACCGTGTCGTTAATGCCGATCGCGTGAATACGTTTGCCTTCCAGAGACCAAGGACGGTAGACCATATCGGATAGAATCGTCACGCCAAAGCCGTAAGCCACCAGACCACGTACCGCCTCCAGGGAACGAGTCCGCATCGCCACCCGCTCCGGAAAACCAGGGCGCCCCCAGTGCCGCTTGGCCGCCGTATCAGCATCATCCACCGTCAAGAAAATGTAGGGATAGTGATTGATCTGCTCCAACGACACACTGGACTCATTGGCCAGAGCATGCTGATCCGACACCCATAAGCGCCGGCGGGAACTGCTCAGACGATGGTGTCCAAACAAGGCCAAATCGGTAATATTCGACAAAATAGCAACACCCAGATCGATGCGCTCGTCCTGTAAGGCCGCCTCCATGTCGGGGCGTTCCATGTCGACCAGTTCAATGTCGATATTGGGATAGCTATGCTTGAAGCGGCTGATCAGGTCAGGCAAGAAATAGCCCAGAACCGTATAGCCCGCCGCCACCCGAATCTGCCCCTCGATATTCTGCCGCCGCAAATCTGCATGGTTCAGCGCATCGCTGACCGCATCAAGCACGTGATGGGCGTGGTGAAAAAACGCCTGTCCCTGTGGCGTTAGCTCCACACCGTGGGGCAGGCGTTCAAATAAAGCCACATTCAACTGACGTTCCAGACTTTGCACTGCATTGCTGATGGCCGACTGCGAGACATTCTCCGCCTGGGCCGCCGCAGAGAACTGTCCGCTGACCGCTGCAGCAATGAAATAACGGAACTGTCTCAAGGTCACTTCGTGTTTCATAGCCATCCGTTTTTCAGATATCAGGTACACGTAAATTTGATTTTACGATAACAAAAAGCTGCCCTAGACTAAAGAACAAACGACAACAACTTGCACGAAAACCATCCTTCTTGCAGGAGACAAACTCATGAATGCCCCACTCAACAAACCTTACAAGGCCATGTTGGAATCGGTGTCCCTGGATGACAAATACACTGTCACCAAGGGCCGCGCCTACATGAGCGGCACCCAGGCTCTGGTGCGCTTGCCCATGTTGCAAAAAGAGCGGGACCGGCGCGCCGGTCTGAATACGGCTGGCTTTATCTCTGGCTACCGGGGCTCCCCATTAGGGAGCGTAGACCAGGCCTTATGGCAAGCCAGCAAACACCTGAAAGAACACGACATCGTGTTCAAGCCCGGCCTGAACGAAGACCTGGCCGCGACCGCCGTCTGGGGTAGCCAGCAAACCAATCTGTACCCCAGTGCCCGCTTCGACGGCACTTTTGCCATGTGGTACGGCAAAGGCCCGGGTGTGGACCGTTCCATGGACGTGTTCAAGCATGCCAACTCGGCCGGCAGCGCCCGTCACGGCGGTGTGCTGGTACTGGCCGGTGACGACCACGGCGCCAAATCCTCCACGGTGGCCCACCAATCCGATCACGTTTTCGCCGCCGCCGGTATCCCCGTGCTGTACCCGGCCAACGTGCAGGAATACCTGGACTTCGGCCAGCACGGCTGGGCCATGAGTCGTTTCTCCGGTCTATGGGTGGCCTTGAAATGCGTCACCGAAGTGGTGGAGTCGAACGCCTCGGTCGATCTGGACCCGGACAGCCTGAACATTGTCCTGCCCGAGATCGAAGACATGCCCGCTGATGGCCTGAACATACGCTGGCCCGACCCGCCGCTGGCGCAAGAAGCCCGCATGATGAACCACAAGTGGTACGCCGCTTTGGCTTATGTGCGTGCCAACAAATTGAACCGCGTCGAGATTGATTCGCCCGACGCTCGCTTTGGCATCATGACGGCCGGTAAAGCCTATCTGGACACCCGCCAGGCATTGGCCGATCTGGGCCTGTCCGACGAGCTCTGCGCCGAGCTAGGCATCCGACTATTCAAAGTGGGCTGTATCTGGCCCCTGGACGGGCAGGACGCCCGCCAGTTCGCAACTGGCCTATCCGAAATTCTGGTGGTAGAGGAAAAACGCCAGATTCTGGAATACGCACTGAAAGAAGAGCTGTACAACTGGCGCGATGACGTACGCCCCAAGGTCTACGGAAAATTTGACGAGACCGAACACGGTGGCGGCGAATGGTCCAGCTTGCGCTCGCCCTGGCTGCTGCCCCCTCAAGGTGAACTGTCTCCCGCCATCATTGCGCGCGCCATTGCCCGCCGCTTGTGCACCATGGACATTTCCGAGGAGCTGCAAGCCCGCATCCAGGCCCGTTTGGCCATTCTGGACGCCAAGGACCGCGAGGCTCGCATGCCGCGCGTCAGCGTGGAGCGCAAGCCCTGGTTCTGTTCGGGCTGTCCGCACAATACCTCCACTCGCGTGCCCGAAGGCTCACGCGCCATGGCGGGGATTGGCTGTCACTACATGACGGTCTGGATGGATCGCAGCACCTCCACCTTCAGCCATATGGGTGGCGAGGGTGTCGCCTGGATTGGTCAACAACCCTTTACTGATGAAAAACACGTCTTCGCCAATCTGGGCGATGGCACGTATTTCCACTCGGGGATTTTGGCAATTCGAGCCTCGATCGCCGCCAACTCCAATATCACCTACAAGATTCTGTATAACGATGCCGTCGCCATGACAGGGGGCCAGCCCGTAGACGGAATCCTGAAAGTCACGGACGTCATTGCCCAGGTCCATGCCGAGGGTGCCCGCAAGATCGTGGTGGTCACCGACGAGCCCGAGAAATTCAAGGGCGTTACCCTGGCTGGCAACCCGCCTGTCTATCACCGTGACGAGCTGGACCGCGTACAGCGCGAGCTACGCGAAGTGCCTGGCACCACCGTCCTGGTCTATGACCAGACCTGCGCCACGGAAAAACGTCGTCGCCGCAAAAAAGGAACGTACCCGGACCCCGCCCTGCGCGCCTTTATCAATGACACGGTCTGTGAAGGCTGCGGGGACTGCTCGGTCAAGTCCAACTGCTTGTCCGTCGAGCCGCTGGATACCCCTATGGGCTCCAAGCGTCGCATCAACCAGTCCTCCTGTAACAAGGACTTCTCCTGTGTCAATGGCTTCTGCCCCAGCTTTGTCACCCTGAAAGGAGCACAAGTACGCAAGCCAGAAGCAAAAGGTCGCTCACTGGAGTCCTTCCATCTGGCCGATCTGCCTCTGCCCAAACTACCGGATCTGGACAAGACTTACGGCATTCTGATCGCCGGTATCGGTGGCACCGGCGTGGTGACGGTGGGCGGCCTGCTGGGTATGGCCGCTCATATCGAGCAAAAAGGCGTCAGCGTTCTGGATATGGCCGGCCTGGCACAGAAAGGGGGTGCAGTGCTGAGCCACGTGCAAATTGCACGCCAGCCCGATCTGCTGCACGCCACCCGCGTGCCTACCGGCGAGGCCTCCTTGCTGATTGGCAGCGACGCCCTGGTCAGTGCCTCCACGGATGTACTGAGCCGTGTCAGCCGCGACCGCACACACACCATTATCAATACGGCGGCCAGCCCAACCTCGGACCTGATCGGTAACGCACACTGGAAATTCCCGCTGCAAACGGCCTGCACCGATATTGAAAATGCCGTCGGCAAAGAAATCCGCTATCTGGATGCCAATGCGCTGGCGGTCCATGTCATGGGCGACGCGTTGTACGCCAACCCCATCTTGCTGGGTTACGCCTTCCAGCGCGGCTGGATTCCCCTGCACATGGACAGCCTGCTGCGCGCCATTGAGCTGAACGGAGTGGCCGTCAAAGCCAACCGTGAAGCTTTCCAATGGGGGCGTCTGGCCGCTGAAAAAGGTATCGAAACCTTGATGGAAGGGGCCACACCCAAAGCCCGTGCCGTCTCTTTCCCGGAAAGCGTGCAGTCCCTGATCAAGCGCATGGAAGAGCACCTGACAGCCTATCAGAACCCAGCCTGGGCCAAACGCTATCGCGATGCCATCAACAAGATCATGGAACGCGAATCGCGTCTGGATCAGGACAAGGCTCTTCCCCTGACTCGCATCGCTGCCACCCAACTGGCCAAGCTGATGAGCTACAAGGACGAATATGAGGTGGCCCGCCTGTACACCGACCCGGTCTTCCTGGACAAGCTACGCGCCCAGTTTGCGGGTGAACCCGGCAAGGATTACCAGATTGAGTACCATCTGGCTCCGCCCCTGCTCGGTCGCAAAAACAGCCAGGGTCAGCCAGTCAAGAGCAAGTTTGGTCCTTCAACCCGCCACTTGTTCAAGATTCTGGCCGGTCTGCGCGGTTTACGTGGTGGTGCTCTGGATATCTTTGGCTACACCCAGGAACGCCGTCAGGAACGTCAGAACATTGAAGACTATCTGGCCGACCTGAATGAAGTCAGCACCCATCTGGATGCGGACAATATGGAAG
The DNA here is from genome assembly GCF_041521385.1 of Alcaligenes faecalis. Lineage (NCBI taxonomy): Bacteria > Pseudomonadati > Pseudomonadota > Betaproteobacteria > Burkholderiales > Alcaligenaceae > Alcaligenes > Alcaligenes faecalis. The sequence goes on from NZ_CP168006.1 coordinate 1,312,035, forward strand.
TAGCCCTGCGCTGGCTGAACTACCCCGATCTGATCCGTGGCTACGGCCATGTCAAGGATGCGGGCCATGTCAAAGCCTATGCCCAGCGTGAACAACAACGCAACCAGTTCCGTTCCCGCACCGAACCCAGCCAACGCGTTGCCTGAACCTGCCGCCGGCCCTGGGCAAGGGGCTGGCCCCCTAGCTCCTTCTTAACAGCAGGCTGCCTTTCCAAGCAGCCTGCTTTTTTTCGTCTTTACACCCTGAGCCGGGATGCAGCCACGCTTGCCTGAGCAGCCCAGGCATTTGGCAAGATAGTTTGCCCATTAAACTGACATACAATCGTGCAAGTCGATGTCAGCGCCACCGTCCGTGGCAATCAGGTCGACTCAGGACCACTTTCTTATGCGCCATCTTGTTTACGTTTTTATTCCTTCAGCCCTGATTTTGCTGACAGCATTCAGACTGGCCTTTGCGTTATGGCAATGGCCCCGTGTGCGTCAGGCTGGAGATCTGCTGCCCATTCTGATTGGCGGCTTGCGTATCGACGCCCTGATGATCGCCGCGCTAAGCGCCCCCGTGGTCTTGCTGGCCCCCTGGGTAGGACATTACCCGGTGATGACGACAGTCGCCGCCCTCTGGTTTACCTTCGCCTGGTTCCTGCTGACCTTGCTGGAAGTTTCCACACCCCAATTCATTATTGAATACGACACGCGCCCGAACCGGCTGTATGTGGATTACCTGAAACACCCTCAGGAAGTTGTGGGCATGCTCTGGAAAGGCTACAAGCTGATGATAGGCATTGCCCTGATCGGTCTTGGGCTGATTGTGTATTCGGGCTGGTCTATCTTTGGACGCATCGGCCCGGATCCCGTCATGAGCTGGTGGCTGCGTCCCATCTGGATGCTGGTGGGAGCCGCCCTGTGCGCGCTGGCGATACGTGGCACCTTGGCCCACCGTCCCATCAACCCCTCTTCGGTGGCCTGGAGCAGCGACAGCATGCTCAACACCCTACCCTTGAACTCGCTGTACAACGTGGCCTATGCCATCTACAGCATGAAAAATGAGCGTTCTGCCGAGGACATTTACGGCGGCATGGATGCCGCAGAAATGAACCAAATCGTGCGCGATGCAGCCACGCTGCCTGCCGGCCCCGACTCTCTACCTACCCTGCACCGTCAAACACCTGCACAGAAACGCGAGCGCAAACCCAACCTGGTCCTGATCGTGGAAGAGAGCCTGGGCGCGCAATATGTCAGCAATCTGGGCGGCGCCAATCTGACACCCGAGCTGGACAAGCTGGCGCAAACAGGCTGGAACTTCCGCCGCGCCTACGCAACCGGCACTCGTTCGGTACGGGGTCTGGAAGCGGTTTCCGCCGGTTTCCCCCCAACCGTAGCCGACGCGGTGCTGCGATTGCCCGGCTCGCAAACTCGCTTCTTCACCCTGGCCCAATTGCTCAAGGAACAAGGCTACCGCTCGCGCTTTATCTATGGCGGCGAGGCCCACTTTGACAATATGAAGAGCTTTTTCCTGGGCAACGGTTTTGACGAGCTGTATGAACAATCCAGCTTTGAATCACCCGAGTTCGTCGGCACCTGGGGCGCCAGCGACGAGGACATGTTCAACAAACTGCACCAGTTGCTTGAGCAGGACACGGAACAGCCCACCCTGACACTGGCATTCTCCGTCAGTAATCATTCACCCTGGGAGTACCCGGCTGGCCGTATCCAGGTCGAGGGCGACCCTGCCACCGTAGAGAACACCGTACGCTACGCGGACTGGGCCATTGGCGACTTCTTCAAGAAAGCGCGCGAATCCGATTACTGGGACAACACGGTGTTTTTGATTGTGGCTGACCACGACTCGCGCGTGGGCGGTGCCAATCTGGTGCCTTTGCGTCACTTCCATATTCCCGCCCTGATTCTGGGCGCAGGCGTGCCCAACCGCCAGGACGAACGCATTATCAGCCAGATCGACCTGGCTCCCACCTTGCTGTCCCTGATGGGCATTGAAAGCGAGCACCCCATGATCGGGCGCGACCTGACCCAGCAGGACAGCGACCGGGCCATGATGCAGTACTTCGAGAACTATGGCTATTTGAAAGGCGACATCCTGACCGTGCTGATACCACACCTGCCGCCTTGTCAGTATCGCTATACCGCGCCGGACAAGTACGAGCCGCTGGAACAAATAGACGAAGTGCTGGCCAAGGAAGCCCTGGCCCACGTGCTCTGGCCGAGCTGGGCGTATCACGAACAGGCTTACACCCTGCCCCACCTGCAAAAACGCTAGAACCGGGGGCGCAGGGCTTGACGAAACCCTGCGTTCAGTCTATTATTACTGTCTTTAGTCGGGGCGTAGCGCAGCCTGGTAGCGCATCTGGTTTGGGACCAGAGGGTCGCGAGTTCGAATCCCGCCGCCCCGACCATTAAAGAATAAAAGGCTTAGTTCATTGCACAGTGAACTAAGCCTTTTTCTTTGTCTGACCCGTGAACGTCAATCTATTTGCATTGTGTTTTTTGCCTTGGGCAGTGAAAAATTGGCCCTTAGCCCTGATGCATCCATGCGTTCAAGCCCTGTTTTAATAAGGTATATACTTGCCAAACGAACAAGGGCAAGATATAATTTTTTTCTTAGTCGGGGCGTAGCGCAGCCTGGTAGCGCATCTGGTTTGGGACCAGAGGGTCGCGAGTTCGAATCCCGCCGCCCCGACCAAAAAATTCAAAGGCCTTGCAGAGCAATCTGCAAGGCCTTTTAGTTTTGTCGGCATCATTAAGCAATGATGCGCCAGCACCGCAACAACATTTAACTTTGGCTTGGGTTTACCCCCACCGAATTGGGCAAACCAAAAATCGCATCAAATGCCCAGTTATAAATAAAGGCGAAGATAGGAAAGAAAGCCAGCAATACCGCTTCCATCAAAAAAGCCTTCCATAAACTGATCTCCAGCCACCACGCGATCAGCGGGACCAACAAAGACACCAGCACAATCTGAAAACCGGCCACATGCAGCACCCGGTGCCAGAAGGTGCGCGCCTGAATCTGACGACGACGCTCCCAGGCCTCAAACAGCATGTTGTAGAACAGGTTCACCGATACCGCACAGGTGCTGATCATGAAGGACAGCACACCACTTTGCATCGCCCCCGCCCCGCTCAAGTGTCCCAATACGGTTGCCGCTACCATCATGCCCAACAGCTCGAACATTCCCACATAGACGACTCTTCTTTTCCACCCCTGCACGATAAACATCCTTGATAAAAATGCTGAAAAGCATGATTATCCGCAGTAATTCTTGTAGAAAAAGTCAGACTCCATCAGTTTTGTTTATAGGTTAAACCATGCTTACCAGCGATCATCTCGAGCTGTTACTAGCCGTGGTCGAACACGGCTCTTTTTCCTCCGCTGCACGGGCGTTGCGGCGAACACAGTCGGCCGTCAGTATGGCTGTGGCTAATTTGGAAGCCGAACTGGACCTGACGCTATTTGATCGTAGCCGTCGGGAACCCGTGCCTACCGCCGAGTTACTGGCCATGCTGCCCGATGCCAAACTGATCAGCAGCCGCTTGCAGGGTTTGCGCCTTCATTTGCAAGAACTATCGGGTGGGTTGGAAAGCCATATACGGCTGGGCATAGTCTGTGATGTCGACCCCAAACCAGCCTTGATTGCCCTGCAGGCACTGGAGCAACGCTACCCTGGCCTGGACATGGAAATACGAACCGCGCCGCAGGAAACCTTGGTCGAGGCTCTCAAAAAGCGCGAGCTGGACCTATGTATTGCCTATGGCGGACTGGAGCTGGAAAGTGTCGGCATTGTGCAGTCCTTGTGGACCGAAACCATTAGCGCCGTGGCAGCACCTGGCCATCCTTTGCTACAAGATGGCCCCTGCCCCCTGGAAGACTTGAAGGCCTACCGGCAGATTGTCATTAGCAGCCCCGACCACGATGTCAGCAAAGACCGATCCATGCTTAGCTTGCGCCAATGGAAAACGGACAGCCTGGCCATGACGCTGGAGCTGGTGGAGCGGGGCTTAGGTTGGGCGAATCTGCCCTTGTCTTGCCTGCGGCCGTCTTTGGCATCGGGGCGTTTGCAGCGCATCCAATTCTCTACGGGTAGCAACGGATTGGATCTGCCCATTTATCTGCTGCAGTCCAAAAGCCAGGATGTCGGGAAAGCGCAGGCCCTGTTCAGACAGGCCCTGCAAGACGCGCTCAATGGCCGCACCCACCCTATTCCGGAACCGTAACGTTGGCCTGCCCACTATCGGCCAGGAACTGCGCCACCATCCCTTCGTTTTTTTGCCGGGCCAGAAACGCTTCAATCCAGGCATGGGCTTGCGTACGTTCCGAAGGCACCGCCATGGCCTGACGAATCACGGTGAAACTATCGGGCAATACACGCAAACCGCTGCGGGAACGTGCATAGCGTTCCAGGGGCTGGCGTACACCGGCAGCGGCATCCAGTTCCTCTTCTACAAACAAGTCGATAGCATCGGCAGAGGTCCTTGCCCGAACCAGATCAGCATGTTTTAAATGACGGCTCAGGAACAAGTCATAGGCCGCCCCCTTGCCAACCGCAATGCACACGCCCTGCCGATCCAACTGATCCACGGTCTGAAAGGCAGACTCCTCGCGCACCAGATAGGTACCTTCGATATGCACATAGGCTTCGCTAAAGCGGATTTTTTCCGCACGCTTGGGATCGATTGCCAAAAAAGCCAGATCCCACTCGTCCTTGTAGACTGCCTCCACGACAGCCTGGGCCGCATCGTAGCCATGAAACTGCACGCTCAAGCCCAGCTCTTGCGCCACACTGCGGGCCAGATCGGCCGACACTCCTTTGGGCGACTGCTCATTGGCACCACGTTGGGCCAGGACGGGATTGCCATAATTCATGGCAACACGCAAAACCCCGCTGGGGGCCAGTTCTGCTGCGACAGCCTGCTTTTGTGTCATGTAAATGCTCCGTCATACTTTTAAGAACCCAGTCTTCTACAATAACGCACCGTCCTGTCCCACTACATAATGGAGCGCCTGTATGTCTCGTGATGATCTTGGAAAACTCTTGCTGCGTGTCACGGTCGGTGTGTTGATCCTGCTGCACGGCATCGCCAAGATACGTTATGGCATCGGAGGAATCGAAAGAATGCTGATCACCAACAATATGCCCGGCTTTCTGGCCTGGGGTGTGTATATAGGCGAAGTGATTGCTCCTGTTCTGATGATTCTGGGCTTTTACGCCCGCGCCGGCGGTTTGATTGTAGCCATGAACATGGTCATTGCCGTGTTGCTGGCCCATAGCAACCAAATCAACAGCTTCAATGCCCAGGGGATTTGGACCTTGGAATTGCAAGGCATGTTCCTGGTTGGCGCGCTGACCGTAGGCTTGATTGGTGCCGGACGTTATAGTCTGGGTGGCAGTAGTGGCCCCTGGAACTAAAGGCCGGCCCCAGCCCTGTGTTAAAAGAACGCCCGCCTCACCGGGCGTTTTTCATGAATGATCAAGCCATTACCACCACCTGACCCTGTTAGCATCAGCCACTCAATCTGCCAGCCCCAAACGCCTCTCCCCCCAACGACACTGGTATTGGCGTTGGCGTTGGCGTTGGCGTTGGCGTTGGCGTTGGCCACCTAGCTTCCTACCTTAACTTGCCAAGGTCAAATCCAGGCGCAATCCACCTTTCTCGGACACACTGGCCTGCACCTTGCCCTGATAGCTGCGCGCCAGCTCGCGCACAATATCCAACCCCAAACCAAAGCCGGGATGCCGTTCATCCGCACGCTGACCGCGGCCAAACACACGCTCAAGCTGCTCCGGATCCAGGCCAGGACCATCATCTTCCACCACCAGATGCAGCTCATTATCCTGCTGCCACACGTGGCACCACACATTATGCGTCGCCCATTTGCAGGCGTTGTCCAAGAGATTACCGGCCATCTCCTGCAAATCCTGCTCTTCGCCCTTAAAAATCAAGGCCTGAGCAGGCAAATCCAGATGAATCTGCTTCGCCTTGTGCAAGCGCCCCATCACACGACACAAGGACTGCAAGCAGGCAGACACATCGGTGCGCACCCCAATGGCTCTGACCGCCATGGCCCGTGCACGTGACAAATGGTGATCAACCTGACGCTGGGCCAAAGCCACCTGCTCGCCAACCAAAGCCGCCAAATGCGGATCTTCAGCCTGAGCGGCATTGCCCATAATCGTGAGCGGGGTTTTGACGGCATGGGCCAGGTTTCCAGCCTGCGCCCGCGCACGATCCACCATGCCCGCATTGGCACTGAGCACCGCATTGAAATCATCCACCAGGGGCTGAATTTCGCTGGGAAAACGGCCACTGACTTGCGGTTCCCGACCCTCCTGCACATCCAGCAAACGGCGTCGCAGCAGGTGCAGGGGATACAAGGCCAGCACCACTTGCAAGATCGCCGCCAGGATCAGACCCACCGCCAAGCCACCCAGCGACAGGAACAGAATCCGCTCAAAACGAGCCAATGGCTCGGCCAGCAGCTCTCGATTGCCTGCCACCATAATCTGCAGGCTTTGACCCTTGTCATTCACCTCGTCCAGTTCCTGACGCAGCACAACCAGACGCTGTTTTCCCGGCCCCATCAGTGACAAGACACCATTGGGCGTATCGGGAGCATTGACATCCAGAGCCTCGTCCCACAAAGAGGTCGAACGCAACACCACCGTCCATTGGCTGCTACCCGCCTCCTGGCGCGCAATCTGCCAGTACATACCGGAATACGGCTGCTCAAATAAAGGATCACTCAGACGCGATTGCAGGGTGACACCATCGGCATTGTCCAGATTCACGTCCGCCATGATCTGGTCCAGATGGGTTTGCAAACGCTGCTCGAACTGACGGTAAACGTGATCTTGAAACAAGCGATTCAAGCCCAAACCGGCCAGAATGATACTGATCAAAATCCAGGCCAAGGTCCCCAGCAACAAGCGGCCACGCAGAGAACCCAGAATGGGGTGACCCCGTCGGGCGATCATGCTTCGGGGTCCACCAGACGATAGCCCATGCCTCGCACCGTTTCGATATAGCCGGGGGGTAATTTCTTGCGCAAACGACCGATAAACACCTCGATGGTATTGGAATCGCGCTCAAAGTCCTGAGAGTAAATATGCTCGGTCAATTGGGTGCGCGACAACACCTGACCGGGGTGATGCATCATAAAAGCCAGCAAACGGTATTCATGGCTGGTCAGCGACAAAACCATGCCCGCACAACTGATCGAGGAAGAACGCGCATCCAACTCCAAGTGGCCTAACTGCAAGCGTGGGTTCGCCTGACCGGCCGCGCGGCGCAGCAAGGCGCGCATACGGGCCAACAACTCTTCCATGTGAAAGGGCTTGGCCACATAGTCGTCCGCACCGGCATCCATGCCTTCAACCTTGTCGTGCCAGTCATTGCGAGCCGTCAGAATCAGCACCGGCATATTGATGCCCGAAGCCCGCCAGCGACGCAATACCGACACCCCATCCATGCCCGGTAAACCCAGATCCAGCACTACGGCATCAAAGGCCTCGACCTCGCCCTGATAATGACCTTGCTCGCCATCATGGACGACTTGAACCGCATAGCCCGCCCGCTCCAGGGCCTGCTGCAATTGCCCCGCCAAGGTAGGCTCGTCTTCGACGACCAGTATCCGCATATCAATGTCCTCGGGAATGCGAACGCTTCACGCCACGCACAAACAACACTTTGGCGGTCAAGGCGTCCACTTTCAGGCGCAAGAGGCGGTTGTCATCGACCAGCATGCGCAAGTCATAAACCCAAAGCTCAACGCGCTCGTCATATTCAAACTGGACACGCAGCACTCGTCCGGGATAGGTCTCGCGCACCCGTTTCAACACCTCACGCAGGGGCAAAGCCTCCCCGCGACGCACCGCCTCACGGGCCTGATCATGACCACGGTAAGCCGGCCCCGGAGGCCAGTACGGACTGGGGCCGAAACGTTCATTAGGAGGGGGAGGCGGGGGGGGTGGTGGGGGTAGACGACGAAAGCAGTCATCCTCTCCAACGTAATCGTGTCCCGACCAATCCGAACGCCGGTCCCTGTCCCACGACGCGTCGCCCCGCTGCTTTTTACCACTGCAGCCAGGGGAGTCATGGGAATGGGCAAGTGCCAATGGCATCACTGCCGTCAAAACGGCGGCCAAACTCATCAGCAGTGCGGATTGTTTAATGGACGTCATGAGAATCGGTACGTACAAACAAAAAAGAGGGATCAAAAGATCGCACCCCTCTTATATAGCAAGCTGCGGATGAACATAACATGAATGGCGACTTCAGTTTAGATTCAGAGCCACTTGCTCATAATGGGCACCAGGCTGACAGGACAACCCAACCTTCCCCTCTCAAAAGGAAGCTACCCAGGAATCTGACAGCACCACTTTTTGATTACACGAAGGAGCTATACATGAAACGCACTTCCCTTTTTTCTGCCTTGGTATTGAGCGCAAGCCTGTTGGGTGGCACTGCTGCCATCGCTCAGGACGCCACAAGCGCAGCCCAAGCACAGAGCAGCCAAAAACAAGCACGTCAGGCCCGCGACCACAAACCGCTGACTGCTGAACAAGTCACCGATATCGGCCCCGCCTACCAGCGTCTGAAAGAGGCCGGCTACACCAAAGTGGGTAGCCTGCACCAGCGAGGTGACAACATCATGGCCATGGTGGTCGACAAGGACGGCAAAGTGGTACGTGTCCGCTCCGAAGGAGCCAATGGCGAGTTTACGGTTGTAGAGCGCAAGAACAATGGCCAGCATCGCCGTGGTCACCGCTCTGGTCACGATCAGTGCCATGGCAACGCCATGAAAGAGGCCGCCAAGTCCTGATCACGGAAACACTTTCCCCCAAGCCGTTGATGTTCGCAAGCAGTAGTTTGAAGTGACAACACACCGTTGTATTAGCAGTCAAAGTCGGTAGTTGGACCTTGCCACCACCCTCACGGCAGGGGCAAGCAAGCAGGACGAAAAACGGCGCATCCCCTGGCGCCGTTTTTCTTTTCTACTGATTAGCCCGGATAGGGACATCCCGCACAAGGGGTTAGGATGAGAGTCTATTTCACCTTTGGGAAAAGTGCCTCTCATGCTGTCTGCTGATTCTGTTTACTCGCAAAGCTACTCGGAATTTCACTGGTCCATCCCCGAACACTACAACATCGCTCACGATGTTTGCGACAAGTGGGCCGACGGAACTGGACGTCTTGCCCTGATCCAGCAGTGGCCCGATGGCCAGGTCAAACGCTACACCTTCGATCAACTCAAAGCCTGGTCTGATTCGCTGGCTGCCGCCTGGCAAGCCCAAGGAATACAGGCGGGTGACCGCATCGCCATTTTTTTGGCCCAGGGCCTGGAAACAGCACTAGCGCATTTGGCGACCTACAAAATCGGCGCCATTGCCATGCCCCTGTTTACCCTGTTCGGCACGGATGCACTGCGCTATCGTCTGAACGACTCCGGTGCCAGCACCTTGATTACGGATCAACAAGGCCTGGAGACGCTACTGCCCCTACGCGAACACCTGCCACAGCTCAAACATCTTTACCAAAGTGACAGCCAACAGGATCAGGAACAGGCGCTGTCCCTATGGCAAGCCATTGCCGCCCACCCGGAACCGGCACCACGCACCCTGAGCACCCGCGCAGACGACCCTGCCGTGCTGATTTATACCTCCGGCACCACAGGCTCGGCCAAAGGTGCCCTGCATGCACACCGTGTGCTGTTAGGACATCTGCCGGGCGTAGAGATGTCCCACAACTTCCTGCCTACGGGTGAAGGCCTGATGTGGACGCCCGCCGACTGGGCCTGGATTGGTGGCCTGCTGGATGTGCTGCTCCCCGCCTGGCATCACGGCATACCCGTGCTGGCCTACCGCTTCCCCAAATTCGATGCCGAAGCCACCTGGAAACTAATGTCCGAGCATGGTGTCACGCATACTTTTCTGCCTCCCACGGCATTGAAAATGCTGCGTCGCAGCCAATGGTCGCGCGAGCAATGGCCCTTGAAGCTGCAATCCATCGCCAGCGGCGGGGAGTCGCTGGGCGCGCAACTTCTGGATTGGGCGAAACAGGAACTGGGCATCACCATCAACGAGTTCTACGGACAAACCGAGTGCAATATGATCGTGTCCTCCTGCTCGGCCTGGTTTCCCGGTCAGGCAGGCAAGATTGGCAAGGCCGTGCCTGGTCACAAGGTCGCGATTGTGGATGATCAGGGGCACATTCAGAAAGCCGGTGTTGAAGGCCATATTGCCGTGCAATCCCCCGATCCAGTCATGTTCCTGGGCTACTGGCAACGCCCCGAGGCCACCCGCGAGAAATTTGTGGGCGACTGGCTGCTGACCGGCGACAAAGGCATACAGGACGAGAACGGCTATATCCAGTTCGTAGGCCGGGATGATGATGTCATCACCAGTTCCGGCTACCGCATTGGACCCGGCCCAATTGAGGATGGCCTGATGGGGCATCCCGCCGTCGCCATGGCGGCAGTGATCGGTGTCCCCGACCCCGAACGCACGGAAGTCGTGAAAGCCTTTGTGGTGCTGAAAGAAGATATCGCACCGTCCCAGGAACTGATCAAGGAGATCCAGGAACACATCAAGCGCCGGGTCGCCGCGCATGAGTACCCACGGCTGATTGAATTCGTCGATGCCCTGCCCATGACCACCACCGGCAAAGTCATACGCCATGCTTTACGCAAGTTGAGCCAGTAAGCGTATAAGCCACAGGCGATTGCTGGCTGCTGACTGTCATCCGCCGTGCCGATGGATAAAAAACACCCCAATCATTGGACACAGATCCAGCGATTGGGGTGTTTGTCACACAGGAACAACTGTCCCCATGTGAAGGGATGGCTTTCTTCAAACGCCAGGCAAAGCGCCGTGAGGCCACTCTGCCTGCATCCGTCTGATTAACCGAAACGACCCGTGATGTAGTCTTCGGTTTCCTTGCGAGCTGGTTTCACGAAGATCTGGTCAGTTTCACCAAACTCCATCAGTTCACCCAAATACATATACGCGGTGTAATCCGAGCAACGTGCAGCTTGCTGCATGTTGTGCGTCACGATAACCACGGTGTAGTCCGTTTTCAGTTCGGCAATCAGCTCTTCGATCTTGGCGGTAGAAATCGGGTCCAGCGCCGAGCAAGGTTCATCCAGCAGCAGAACCTCAGGTTTGATCGCCACACCACGGGCAATACACAGACGCTGTTGCTGACCACCGGACAGGCCGTTACCACTTTGGTGCAGCTTGTCTTTCACTTCGTTCCACAGCGCGGCTTTGGACAGAGCCCATTCCACACGCTCGTCCATTTCACCTTTGCTCAGGCGCTCGAACAAACGCACACCAAAAGCCACGTTGTCGTAAATACTCATGGGAAACGGTGTCGGTTTCTGGAACACCATGCCTACTTTGGCACGGATCAGGGAAATGTCCTGCTTGGACGTCAGCAGGTTTTCGTTGTCCAGCAGGATTTCACCTTCCGCACGTTGGCCGGGGTACAGCTCGTACATGCGGTTCAGCGTGCGCAGCAAAGTGGATTTACCGCAACCCGAAGGTCCGATAAAGGCTGTAACCTTCTTTTCCTTGATGGACATGTTCACATTGCGCAGGGCATGGAATTTGCCATAGAAAAAATTCAGGTTACGGATTTCAATCTTGGTCGATTCGTCGGAGGTAATAATTTGACTCATAGCGTTGGCCGACTAGGGCGCTCCGTGAAAACGTTATTTTTGGCGGAAAAGGCTGCGAGCCAGGATATTGATACCCAAGACCAGCAAGGTAATCAGCACCGCACCTGCCCAGGCCAGACGGTTCCAGTCCTCAAAGGGGCTGGCAGCATATTGGAAAATCACCACCGGCAAGTTGGCCAGCGGCGCGTTCATGTTCCAGGACATGAACTGGTTGTTCAAGGCGGTGAACAACAGAGGAGCCGTTTCACCAGCAATACGGGCCACGGCCAGTAGAACGCCCGTCACGATACCGGGCAAGGCTGCACGGTAGGAAATGGACATCACAATCTTCCACTTGGGGCAGCCCAAAGCTGCTGCCGCTTCACGCAGTCCATTGGGAACCAGCATCAACATATTGTCTGTGGAACGCACCACCACGGGGATCACCAGAATGGCCAGTGCCAAAGAACCGGCCCAACCTGAGTAATGGCCCACTTGCGCCACATACACGGCGTAGATGAACAGACCAATAATGATGGACGGGGCCGACAAGAGCACGTCGTTCAAAAAGCGGGTGGCCGGAGCCAACCAGCCACGCTGACCGTATTCAGCCAGATAAGTCCCGGCCAGAATGCCAATAGGCGTACCAATCAAGGTACCGACACCGGCCATCATGACACTGCCGACAATGGCGTTCAGCAGACCACCCTCACCACCCGGAGGTGGTGTGCTTTCAAACAGCAAGGACCAGGCCATGGCACTGCTGCCCTTTTCGATCAGGGTCCAGATGATCCAGAACAGCCAGAACAGGCCAAAGATCAAAGCAGTAAAAGACACCCCCAGCATCAGGCGGTTGAACACCTGCCTGCGTTTGTAAATCGGGTTGCTCAGACTAATTGCGGATTTTTTATCAAACATGGTAGGTGATCCTTAGCGCGACGTGCCTTCATTCTTGGCCAGACGCAACAAGAGCAACTTGGAGATCGCCAATACAACCGTGGTGATCAGGAACAGGATCAGGCCCAGCTCCAGCAGGGCGGATTTCTGCATGCCACCGGCTTCGTTAAACTCGTTGGCCAGGGCCGAGGCAATCGAGTTCGACGGCGAGAACAGCGAGTTTGGCAAGTTAAAGGAGTTACCAATCACGAAGGTGACGGCCATGGTTTCACCCAGCGCACGCCCCAGGCCCAGCATGATCCCGCCAATGACCCCATTCTTGGTGAAAGGCAGAACCACACGCCACATCACTTCCCAGGTGGTACTGCCCAGGCCGTAGGCGGACTCTTTGAGCATGGGAGGAACCAGCTCGAACACATCACGCATGACCGCGGTAATGAAAGGGATCACCATGACGGACAGAATCAGGCCGGCGGTAAATACACCAATACCGAAAGGAGGGCCGGCGAAAATCTGCTCCAGCACAGGCACCCCGTCAAAAAAGGAGATCAGGCCGGGTTGCACATAACGCTGGAACAAGGGCACAAAAACGAACAGGCCCCACATGCCGTAAATAATGGAAGGAATCGCCGCCAGCATTTCAATGGCTGTACCCAGAGGGCGACGCAGCCAGGCCGGCGAGAGTTCCGTCAGGAACATTGCAATCCCGAAAGAGACCGGCACTGCAATACAGAGTGCGATCAAGGAAGTGAGCAAGGTGCCGGCAATGGGCACCAATGCGCCATATTCGTTATTGACCGGATCCCAGTTATTCGTCCAGAGAAAAGAGAAACCGTATTCGGCAATGGATTCCCGGCTTCCATAGATCAGGGAAATAGAGATGGCAGCCAGCAATATGAACACGAGAAACGCAAACGAGCGCGTCATGTTCTTGAAAATGCCGTCCATAAAGGCGTTCTGATTTGATTTCATGTAGACAGATGAAGGGTCAGGCCGGAATGGGACAAACGCACTGCAATCGATTTATGGATTCTGTAACAGCCAAGGCACGTTCAGGTCCAGCAAAACGATCAAGCCACGCGCGGTGCGTCCAAGACAAAACCGTAATTTTTACATAATAAAGACGGCGCCACCTAGTGGTGGGCCGTCTCACAAGATCAATTTACAACTGACCTATATTTGAACACGAATCTTACTTCCAGACTGCAGCGCCGTCTTTGGACTTGATCTCCGCCGCCCAGACAGCTTTGATCTTGTCGGTTACGTCTTTAGGCAAGGCGACGTAATCCAGCTCTTCAGCAGACTTGGCACCGTTTTCAAAGGCCCAGTTAAAGAAGTTCAGCACTTCTTTACCGTTCTCAGGCTTGTCCTGCACCTTGTGCATCAAGATGAAGGTTGCCGCCGTGATAGGCCAGGATTGAGCGCCAGGCTCTTCGGTCAGAATCACACCCATACCAGGGGTACCCGCCCAGTCTGCGTTCGCAGCGGCGGCCGCAAAGCTTTCCTGGCCTGGCTGGACGAACTGACCGTCCTTGTTCTTCAACTGAGTCCAGGACAGCTTGTTTTGCTTGGCGTAAGCGTACTCAACATAGCCGATCGAGTTCTGCAACTGACGTACGTAAGCGGCCACGCCTTCGTTACCCTTGCCACCTTGACCTGTAGGCCACTTCACAGCCTTGCCTTCACCAACCTGGGATTTCCAGTCCGGGGAGACCTTGGACAGGTAGTTGGTCCAGCCAAATGTCGTACCCGAACCGTCGGAGCGGTGTACCACCACGATGTCTTTGTTAGGCAAAGTCAGGTCAGGGTTCAGCTCTTTGATCGCTGCGTCGTCCCACTTGGTGACTTTGGCCAGATAGATATCAGCCAGTACTTTACCGGACAGTTTCAACTGGCCAGGCTCAATGCCTTCCACGTTGATTACAGGCACCACACCACCGATCACGGCGGGGAACTGCAACAGATTTTCTTTTTCCAGTGTTTCGACCTTCATTGGGTCGTCCGAGGCACCGAAGTCCACGGTCTTGGCAATAATCTGCTGTTGACCACCACCCGAACCGATCGACTGGTAGTTCACGCGGTTATTCGTTTGCTTGGCGTATTCAGCCGCCCACTTGGCATAAATAGGGTAAGGGAACGACGCACCCGCACCGGTTACGTCTGCAGCTGTGGCAGTGGCCGCAAAGGCGCTGAACGCCAGAGCAATACTTACCTTGTTGAATACACGTTTTAACATCGAGAAATCCTCTTGATGATAGTCAGATCACAGGCCCACCCTGTATGTGAAGACATAGTAAACAGGCTATGTGACATGTTCATGACAGTCTTGTTTTTCACACACCACCGAGGCGCTGCATCAGGTGCTGATGCACATTGAACGGTGCACCACGACTGCGGATGCGATTATACGTACCATCTGGACTGGCTTTCCAGGACAATTGGTTGTCACGCAGCGCATACGTAAAGGCCTCGGCAATGACGCGCCTTTTCAAGCTGCGATCCAGTACCGGCACCCCTAACTCCACCCGGCGAAAGAAGTTGCGATCCATCCAATCGGCCGAGGAGATAAAGACCTCTTCCTGACCACCATTGTAGAAATAGAACACACGCGAGTGCTCCAGGAAACGCCCAATAATCGAACGAACCTGAATATTCTCCGACAGCCCCGGCACTCCGGCACGCAAAGCGCAGGCACCACGCACAATCAGATCCACCCTGACCCCAGCCTGGCTGGCATCGTACAAGGCCTGAATGATCTTGGGTTCGAGCAAGGAGTTCATCTTGGCCATGATCCGGGCCTTTTGGCCCGCTAAAGCACGCTCGGTTTCGGCCTGAATTCGATCCATCATGCTGTCATGCAAGGTGAAGGGCGATTGCAGTAGTTGCTTGAGCGGTCGCCACGCTCCCAATCCCGTCAACATGGAGAACACCTTGTCCATGTCCTCACAAACCTCCTGATTGGCAGTCAGCAGCCCGAAATCCGTATACAAACGAGCGGTGCGTGGGTGATAGTTGCCGGTGCCCAGGTGCCCATAACGGCGGATAACACCTGCCTCGCGCCGCAGGACCAACACCATTTTCGCGTGAGTCTTGTGACCGACCACGCCATAACTGACATGCGCCCCCACCTCTTCCAGCTTGGCCGCCCAATTGATATTGGTCTGCTCATCAAAACGCGCCATCAGCTCAACCACAACCGTCACTTCCTTGCCAGCCCGCGCGGCCGACAAGAGAATATTCATCAACTCCGAATCCTCACCGGTACGATAAATGGTCTGTTTAATGCCCACCACCGCCGGATCAGCCGCCGCAGCACGCAAAAAACTCAAGACCGGTTGAAAGGATTGGTACGGGTGATGCAGTAATTGATCCTTGTGTGCAATCGTGTCAAAAAACTGAGCAGGCGACTCAAAAGAAGAATCAAAAGGGGCAGGAATGGGGGCCCGGTAATCCGCAAACAGTAAATCAGGACGATCTGGAACATTGCACAATTGCATCAAACGCGACAAGTTCACCGGACCACTTACCCGATAGGTGTCGGGCGCTTCCAGCGAGAACTCGCTTTGCAAAAAGCGTTCCAGACGCTCAGGCATGGAGTGGTCGATTTCCAGACGCACGGCAGCACCAAAATTACGCTGCGACAACTCACCTTGCAGGGCGGCCCGCAAATTGGTGACCTCTTCCTCGTCCACAAACAAATCGCTGTTGCGGGTAACACGCCACTGATAGCACCCCTTCACATCCATGCCCGGAAACAGCTCGTGCACGAAAACACTGATCAATGAGGTCAACAGCATGTAACCCTGGGGAATACCGGCAATATCGTCAGGCACCCGGATCACTCGCGGCAAAGCACGCGGCGCCTGCACAATAGCAATCGTCCCGGTGCGGCCAAAAGCGTCCTCACCGCTGAGCTCAACAATGTAATTCAGGCTTTTGTTGTAGACACGAGGAAAAGGGTGCGCCGGGTCCAGGCCAATCGGCGTGAGCAAAGGCATGACATCGCGCATGAAGGTTTGATACGCCCACTCTCGTTGAGCCTGCGTCCAGTGTGCCGTCAACAACAGCCCGATTCCTTCATCCATCAATTTGGGCAATACATCGTCCATCAATAGATCGTTCTGTCTATCGATCAACCGATGCGCAGCAGCCTGAACTTTGTCAAAAGCCTGCTGAGGCAAAAACCCGTCATCTCCCACCTGATGAGGGTTTTGCAAAATCTGTTCTTTCAGGCTGGAAATACGAATTTCAAAAAGCTCGTCCAGATTGGAGCTAACAATACAGATATAGCGCAAACGTTCCAGCAAAGGCGTAGTGGAATTTTCGGCCATGGCCAGCACTCGCTCATTGAATTTGAGCAAGGACAACTCACGGTTTAGCAAGGTTGAATCGGGAGAAGGCAGCATGGTGAGATCGTTAAAAAGCCAAAAAAGAAGGATCGTGAGACTTTTACTACATGAATATTACAGTGCGATGACCTTGGCCCATGACTACCCCCATCACAGGCAGGCAGAACCGCTACAAAGAGCACACAGTCGTTTTGAGGAGGTTTTTGATCTGACTTTTCTCAATTTTGCGGTTTACAGGACAAAACCCATGATTAATGTCCTTATAATCGCACAGTAATCATCCCGAGCAATGCCTCATGGAACAACTTCTTGCCGCTGTGGACCTGGGCTCCAACAGCTTTCGTTTATCCATTGGACGAGTCGTTCAGCACAACGGTCATGCCCAGATCTACACCATTGACCGCCTTAATGAATCTGTCCGGCTTGCCGCCGGCATGGGCCCCGACAAGTACATCAGTCCCGATGCCATTGAGCGCGCCGTCGTCATCCTGAAACGCTTTAACGAACGTCTGGCCGGTTTTCACCCCAATCGTGTTCGTGCCGTGGCCACCAACACCTTTCGGGTGGCACGCAATTTAAGCGAGGTCTTGCCGGCTGCCGAGGCAGCCTTTGGTTTTCCCATCGAGGTCATCTCCGGCCACGAGGAAGCCCGTCTGATTTTCTCCGGCATCAGCAACGAACTGCCCCCCTCCCCCAACCGCCGTCTGATGATTGATATCGGCGGTGGTTCAACCGAAGTCATTATCGGTAAGGGTTTAAAACCGCTGCTGCTGTCCTCCTTGTACATGGGCTGTGTCAGCTACACCGACAAATTTTTTGCCGATGGCGTGATTACCGAAGAGCGCATGAACAATGCCATTCTGACAGCCCGCCGCGAACTGGAGGGCATTACGCGCCAGTACCGCAAGACCGGCTGGCAAGAAGCCTATGGCTCCTCCGGTACCGCCAAAGGTCTCATTGCTATCTTGCAAGAAAATGGGATGTCCAAAAAAGGCATCACCCTGGAAGGCATGGAGCTGTTGCGCAAACGCCTGGTACACGACGGCAAGGTGGACATGCGCCATCTAAGTGGCGTCAAACCTCATCGCGCGCCAGTATTGGCAGCAGGGCTGGCCATTATGATGGCCGCCTTTCAAGAGCTGAAGATTCGCCAGATGCTGCCCGGTGAAGGCGCACTGCGAGTCGGGGTGCTGTACGACATGCTGGGTCGCGAATCCGAGCATGATCAGCGCGACCAGACCGTGCAGCAAATGATGAAACGCTACCAGGTCGACACACGTCAATCGCATCGTGTACACAAGGCCGCCATGCAGTTCTTCGCACAACTGAAGCTGCCCGATACAACGGAAGTGCAGGAGCTTGAGCGCCAGTTAGGCTGGGCTGCAGATCTGCACGAAGTGGGTCTGAGCATCGCTCATGCGGACTACCATAAGCACACTGCCTATGTGCTGGAGCACGCCGATATGCCCGGTTTTTCCAACGACGATCAGATGTTGCTCAGTTTCCTTAGTCTGGGCCATCAAGGCAAGCTGGGCAAACTCAAACGCTTTGAAAACCATAACACCTGGTGGCTGACATTGTTGAGCCTGCGCTTGGCGGTCATGCTGATGCGCCGTCGCGAAGACAGAGAAACCTTACCGCTAAGCCTGCAGGCTCGGGGCAAAACCGTCCAGATCCATCTGGATCATGAATGGATGGCCAGCCACCCCTTGACCCAGGCCTCCTTGCTGGCCGAGGTCCAAGCCTGGCAAAACGAGATCAATGACCTGAGCCTGGAGCTGGTCTGAACAAGGCTCACTGGCCATGCAGAGGCTTGGTCGGCCTGTTGAACAACAACACACCCAACTTCCAGCCGCTCTGGCCCAGGCCGGCAGACGCTTTGACTGCTGTGTGACTCCCCACCAACTGACCGAGCCATGAACTGGCTAAGCGACACCAAGCAGAGCCAAGCAGATTATCAAAACCTAAAAAACCCCCGAAAGTTGGATAGCTATCCAACTTTCGGGGGTTCTTTTTATTGGCAGGCCTTACTCTGACCCGACCTGGTCAAGCCTGGACAATACGCAATCAGACCAGACCAAAATGGCGTTTATAACGCTCGTCCATAGCCTCAAGATCCAGCAGAACAGGGAAATCAGCCGTATTGAAATCCGGATCCCAAGCAGGTGCCCCACAAATCGTGGCACCCAGCTTCAGATAGCCTTTGATCAGCGGTGGAATACGCGCGGGCAAATCGCTGTTCAGTCGTTCAACCGGGTAACGATTCAAAGGCTGAACATGCGGGATATGCCTGTTATCCCGCATAGATTTCTGGGCCACACGCCAGACTTCGGCGGCTGTGACTCCATCATCGCGCAGGCTGACGCTGGCGCAACCCAGAAGGTAGCGATAACCACCTACACGCGTCAGAGCAGCAATACCGCCCCACAGCATCATGATGGCTGAACCATTACGATGGTCAGGGTGAATGCAGGAGCGCCCCACTTCGACCATGCTGGGACGCAGCGCATCCAGAGCGCTGATATCAAATTCAGATTCCGAGTAATAACCACCCGCCTTACTTGCATTTTCCGGGGTCAGCAAGCGGTAGGTCCCAACCACCCGGTTCTCCCCCGGCTCGGTAACCATGAAATGCTCGCACCAGGGGTCAAAGCGATCTATATCCAGACCATTATGCTGATCTGGAAAGACGGCGTTCATTTCCTGGGTGAAGACCTGAAAACGCAGGCGCTGAAGGCATTCAAGTTCCGCCTGGGTACGAGCCAGACGCAAGGCCAAGCCTCCAACAGTATGCCCCGCCCAAGTATTTCCCCAATCCACTTCAGTACGTTCGCGCTCAAGATTTAGCATCGTGATGACTCCAAACACTTTTGTGCATCATGCACAAACAATGTTTCAGGTATTTGATAGCCACATTACTATTTCATTAAATCCACTGCAAGCAGGGTATCGATGCCGGCCTGAGCCAGATCGGCTTGTTCAGCCTCTACCATCAAGCGCAGCTTGGGTTCCGTCCCCGACGCACGAATAAGCACTCGGCCACGTTCACCCAACATTTGCTCCACTTCCTGGGTTGCCTGTTGCAAACCTGCATGGTTTTTCCAGTCCTGACCCGGCTGCAACGGCACATTGACCATAATTTGCGGGTACATCTTCAAGTCTTCCATAAGTTCTGGCAAGCTCTTGCCGCTATGGCACAGAGCGGTCAGAACTTGCAAAGCAGCAATAATGCCATCGCCTGTAGTGTGCCAATCCAAGCACAGCAGATGGCCTGAGCTTTCGCCACCAAAGACCCAACCTTTTTGCTGCATCAATTCCAATACGTAGCGATCACCCACTTTGGCACGTGCAAAATCCACGCCCAATTCCTGCATTTTCTTCTCGAAGCCCAGATTGGTCATCAAGGTGCCAACCACACCCTTGACTGGCTGAGACCGCAGATGATCCGCAACAATTAGATACAATAGTTCATCACCATTGTAGATCCGCCCCTGCGAATCGACCATTTGCAGACGGTCCGCATCACCGTCCAGAGCAATACCCAAATCCGCATGGTGCTTGCGCACTTCCTCGGCCAACTTCTCGGGATAGGTTGCGCCTACTTCCTGATTGATGTTGAAGCCATCAGGTTGAACCCCCACAGCAACCACCTCTGCCCCCAGCTCGCGGAACACGTGCGGGGCGATATTGTAGGCAGCGCCATGAGCCGCATCCACCACGATCTTGAGCCCGTTCAGGTTCAAGTCGTTCGGAAAGGCACTCTTGCAAAATTCAATGTAACGGCCAGCCGAGTCGGCCAGGCGACGCGCACGGCCCAGGGACTCGGACTTCACCCAATGCATGGGCTGGTCAATAGCCTGCTCAATTTTCAGTTCAATCTCGTCAGGCAACTTTGTGCCTTGGGCGGAGAAAAACTTGATGCCATTGTCGTAATACGGGTTGTGCGAAGCAGAGATCACGATACCGGCTGTCAGGCGCAAGGTCCGTGTCAAATAAGCCACGGCGGGGGTAGGCACAGGGCCCGCCAGTAATACGTCAATCCCGGCAGCCGACAAGCCCGCTTCCAACGCCGATTCCAGCATATAACCGGAAATACGGGTGTCCTTGCCAATCACGACGGTAGGACGGCCTGTCCCTTCATGTTGGGCGGCCAGGACTTGACCGGCAGCGTACCCCAAGCGCAAGGCAAACTCGGGATTAATAGTCGGGCCACCTACTTCACCACGGACACCATCGGTGCCGAAATACTTACGATCGCTCATTCAGAGACTCCACATTCAACCGCGTTCCACACATCCAGCGCCTCGCGCGTGGCGGCTACATCATGAACGCGCACAATTTTTGCGCCCCGCGCCACACAGGCAAGGGCTGCCGATAGACTGCCAATCAAACGTTCACTGGCGGGCTTTCCGGTGACATGGCCAATCATGGATTTGCGCGACAAGCCGATGAGCCAGGGGTAACCAGGCACTGCCGCCTGTTGCAAACCCCGTAGCAACTGATAATTATGTGCCGCTGTTTTACCGAAGCCAAAACCGGGATCCAGCATGATACGCTTGGATTGAATGCCTGCGCTCACTATGGCATCACATCGTTGTTGCAAAAAATGACGTACATCAACGACTACATCATCGTAGTAAACCTGCTCTTGCATGGTTCTGGGTTCGCCTTGCATGTGCATGACACACAGACCGCAATGAGAATCCTTGACCGCTTCTATGGCGCCAGGCATGCGCAAGGCATAAATGTCGTTGATCATGTCTGCTCCGGCCGCCAGGCTGGCGCGCATGACTTCCGGCTTGAAGGTATCCACCGACAAAGCCACCCCACTGTCGCGCAAGCTCTCAATCAGGGGGATAACGCGCTCAAGTTCTTGCTCCAGGGCAACGGGTTCGGCGCCGGGGCGAGTGGACTCACCGCCAATATCAAGAATATCCGCGCCTTCGGCGATTAACTGACGGGCGTGGTCCAGCGCCCGAGGCAAATCATTATGAGTATTGCCGTCATAAAAGGAGTCAGGGGTGACATTCACAATCCCCATAACCAAAGGGCGCTCCAGCCCAAACTGGAAGCGCCCACAAGACCACTCAGGGTAGTTCATGAAATAGGCTTAGCCTATGAAAGTTAAGCAACTGGCGTTGTCGCCGCGGCACCCTCGTCGTCAGCTGGTTTAGGTCCAGCGGTGGGGGGTGTAGAACCGTCAGAGGAATTGCCGTCGTTACTGTTGGGCACATGCGGAGCCCGTGGAGGCAAACCTTTCATGATGTCATCGATCTGGTCGGCATCAATGGTTTCCCACTCCAGCAAAGCCTTGGCCATGGCATGCATCTTGTCGCTATGGTCCTCGATCAGCTTGCGAGCAACGGCGTACTGCTCGTCGATAATCTTGCGAATCTCGGAGTCCACTTTCTGCATGGTGGCTTCGGACACGTGCGTTGTTTTGGTAACGCTGCGGCCCAGAAAGACCTCGCCTTCGTTCTCGGCATAGACAACAGGCCCCAGGGAGTCTGTCATGCCGTAGCGAGTCACGATGTCACGCGCAATTTGCGTTGCACGCTCAAAGTCGTTCGATGCACCGGTGGTCATTTGATTCATGAACACTTCCTCAGCGATACGGCCACCAAACAGAACCGCAATCATGTTCAGCAACCGCTCTTTGTCCATGCTGTAGCGATCGCCTTCTGGCAATTGCATGGTGACACCCAAGGCTCGACCCCGAGGAATGATGGTGACTTTGTGAACCGGGTCTGTTTTCGGCAACATGCAAGCGACCAGCGCGTGACCGGCTTCGTGGTACGCGGTGTTGCGACGCTCTTCCTCGGGCATGATCATGGTGCGGCGCTCTGCGCCCATGATGATCTTGTCCTTGGCACGCTCAAAGTCCTGCATATCCACAGTGCGACCGTTACGGCGCGCTGCGAACAAGGCTGCTTCGTTAACCAGGTTGGCCAGATCCGCCCCCGAGAAACCCGGTGTACCACGAGCCAACACCACGGCGTCCACGTTGGCATCCAAAGGCACTTTGCGCATGTGTACTTTCAAAATCTGCTCGCGACCACGGATGTCAGGCAAACCCACCACCACTTGACGGTCAAAACGGCCAGGACGCAACAAAGCGGGATCCAGTACGTCAGGACGGTTAGTCGCGGCAATGACCAAGACGCCTTGGCCGGTTTCAAAACCGTCCATTTCCACCAGCAACTGGTTCAGTGTCTGTTCGCGTTCGTCGTTACCACCGCCCAGGCCTGCGCCACGCTGACGGCCCACAGCATCGATTTCGTCGATAAAGATGATGCAAGGCGATTGCTTCTTGGCGGTCTCGAACATGTCACGCACACGAGAAGCACCCACACCCACGAACATTTCCACGAAGTCGGAACCGGAAATGCTGAAGAAAGGCACTTTCGCTTCACCTGCAATGGCACGGGCCAGCAAGGTTTTACCGGTACCGGGCGAACCGACCATCAAGATGCCGCGCGGGATACGCCCACCCAGACGCTGAAAGCGAGTGGGGTCGCGCAGAAAATCCACCAGTTCCTGCACATCTTCCTTGGCTTCATCGCAACCAGCTACATCTGCAAACGTGACAGGGTTGGTATTTTCGTCCAGTAAGCGCGCACGCGACTTGCCAAAGCTAAATGCCCCGCCCTTGCCACCACCTTGCATCTGACGCATGAAGAACACCCAAACGCCAATCAAAAGCAGCATGGGGAACCAGGAGATGAACAGGCTGGTCAGGAAGGAAGGCTCTTCGCGGGCTTTGCCCGATACCTGTACCCCGGATTTCACCAGTTCAGGCACCATCCACAGGTCACCGGGGGAGGTCAGCGTGTAGCTGCGACCAGAGTCCGGCGTGACATGCAGGGTATCACCCTGAATATCTACCTTGCTGATGCGACCAGAACGGGCATCATTCATGAATTGTGTATAAGTGACGCCATCAGTGGCTGGTGGCCGGCCGTCAAACTGCTTGAAAACAGTAAACAGCACCAGCGCAATAACCATCCAGATCGCGACTTTGGAAAACGAATTGTTCAAAGCCAATCTCCTGCGATTGCGATAACTTGCTCCATATGCTTACACATACCTGAACAAGCGCCATACATAGTTCATTCTACCCGATTCGAAGACCGGCAAGTCATAAATTACCTGCGCTTCAAGCCCCGGGCAACGAGAAAGGTTTCGGATGATTTATCACGCGAAGCCTTGGGTTTACGCTCGACGACTCTGACAAAATTCTGCTTGAAAGACTCCACGATCTGGGAAAACCCGCTGCCGTGGAAGGCTTTGACAATCAATACCCCTTCATCGGTCAGATGCTGCAGGGCAAATTCCTGTGCCAGCTCGCATAGATGCTGAATGCGGGCGGAATCGGCCGATGCCACACCCGACAAGTTGGGGGCCATATCCGAAATCACAAGGTCTACGGCGGCACCTTTTAAGGAATCTTGCAATTGTTCCAGTACGGAGTCCTCACGAAAGTCGCCTTGCATGAACTCTACCCCGGCAATTGGTTCCATTTCCAATATATCCAGTGCGATAATGCGACCATTGAGCACGCCACCGGAACCGACCATGCGTTCACGTATCAGTTGCGACCAGCTACCCGGTGTTGACCCCAGGTCCACCACCACTTTGCCCTGAACCTGAATCTTCTCCAGATCCAGTATTTCACTGAGTTTGAAGGCCGCGCGCGCGCGATACCCCTTTTGTTGCGCCAATTTGACGTAAGGGTCATTTATGTGCTGCTGAACCCACTCTTTAGAGAATTTTTTCTTGGCCATTCCCGTACAATCTCTTTATGCCAAAACTCAACCTTACACCTCATGAGCGCAGCGAACTTCGTGCTGCTGCTCACGCTCTGCGCCCAGTTGTCCTGATTGGAGACAATGGCCTGACCGACGCCGTGATCAAAGAGATCACCGTCCACCTGCAGGCTCACCAGCTCATCAAGATCCGTGTGGCCGGTGATGACCGTCAGGCTCGTCTGACCATGTTAGAACAAATCTGCGATGCGCTCGATGCTGCCCCTATTCATCATCTGGGCAAAATCCTGACTATCTACAGACCCAATATCGAACGCCCCCCTGTTTTGGGAGCGCCTGTTGAAAAACCGACCCGTGCGGTGCGCAAACCCTCGGAGCCTTACACGCCCAAGAAACTGGCCGCTTCCGGTGTGCAGCGTACGCGCAAAACAGAACGTGCTCGCCGTGCGGAAATGCAAGCTGAACGCAGCAGCACCCAAGAGAAAAAAGCCTCGGCCGCACCACGCAGCGTTCAAAAATTCTCGGCAGTCAAACCCGCTGCCGCGCCCCGTAGCAACACCAACCGTCCTGGCAGCGCCATGTCCCTGCGGGCCGGCGCCCGTCGCGGACTGGGCGGCTCGGGCAAACGCTAAACTGCCGTAAATTATAAGGCCCCCGCACAATGTGCAGGGGCCTTTCTTTTGCGCGCTCGAATCAACAGCCGGACAAACCGGCTGTCAAAGGCCAGATCAAACGTAATTGATCGTCAGGATTTCGTATTCACGAATACCGGCGGGCGCCTTGACCTCGACGACATCGCCCTCGCTCTTGCCAATCAGGGCACGAGCCACAGGGCTGGAGATAGAGATCTTGTTGGCACGGATGTCAGCTTCAACATCGCCCACGATCTGGTAGGTCACGGTGTTGCCGGACTCCAGGTCCTCGATTTCAACCGTCGCACCAAACACGATGCGGCCATCAGCCTGTAGCGCAGCCGGTTCGATGATCTGGGCATTGGACAAAGTGCCTTCCAGCTCGGCAATCCGGCCTTCGATAAAGCCCTGACGCTCACGCGCGGCGTCGTACTCGGCGTTTTCGGACAAATCGCCTTGTGCTCGCGCCTCGGCGATAGCGTTAATTACATCTGGGCGTTCCACCGTCTTGAGGCGGTGTAATTCGACTTGCAAACGTTGTGCGCCCTGCGCAGTCAATGGGATCGCAGACATAGTATTCCTGCTTAACAAGTAAAAGACGCTCCGTAGCGGGAGCGCCTGGAAGATAGGGGGATAACGATGATGGGGCAAACAATCAAACAGGTTGAATCGGCTGACTTGAAAGTCCTGCTGACCCTACAGCGTACATTCCAACACACTGCTCAAGCCAAACCTGCCGGCTGCCCCAATATGGCTTTTCCGACACAGTGAAATTCTGTGGCAGAAAAAAACCCCGCGAAGAACCGGGGTGTGAGATCTATTGTCGGCAAACTGCCTGAAAATAGCAAGCCCCTGTAACCCCTGTACATAAAAACAGAGCTTACAAGGGTGACGGTTTATAACGAGCCGTCGCAAAGGCCGCTGGCAGACGAGCCATCACTCCTGCCCGGCCTGAGCCCGCTTTGATCCGCCGTGGGACGACTACACCATGTTCTGGCGACGGCCTCGTAGCAAAGCATGCAACAAAATAGCACCAAAGGTGGCACAACCGATACCATCCAGACGGATAACGCCAAACTGCAAGGAGAAGTTACCAGCCCCCAGAATCAAGGTGACGGCAGCGACCAGCAAATTGCGGTTGTCGCTGAAATCCACCTGGTTCACTACCCAGATACGGGCACCGGCAATCGCAATCAAGCCAAACACAACGATGGACATGCCACCGAGCACAGGGCCGGGAATGGACTGGATGACGGCTCCAAACTTGGGCGAGAAGCCCAGGAAAATCGCAATCACGGCCGCAAAGGCAAACACCAGCGTGGAGTAGATACGGGTAGCGGCCATCACGCCGATATTCTCAGCGTAAGTCGTTACACCCGTGCCGCCTACGGAGCCGGACAGCATGGTCGCCACGCCATCCCCCACGAAGGCACGCCCCAGATAGCCATCCAGATCCTTGCCTGTCATGGCACTAACCGCCTTGATGTGACCCAGATTCTCGGCCACCAGAATAATGGCAACCGGCACAATCACCGTCATGGCATGGGCCTGGAAGACAGGGGCCGAAAAACTGGGCAACCCCAGCCAGGCGGCCTCGGCAACGGGAGCAAAGTTGATCGGCGTACCGTAGCCCATCACATTGGTGAACACCCAGTACAGCACGCAAGCCAGTGCCAGACCCACCAGAATCAGCAGGCGCTGGGCAAGCCCACGGGTATAGACCGCAATTCCACCCACACACAGCACGGTCATCAAGGCCATCATGGAATCGAAGGTACCGCTACCCATGGCGCCCTTGGCAGCGATGGGTGCCAGATTCAGACCAATCACCGCCACGATCGAGCCGGTCACAACAGGAGGCATCCAGTGGTTGATCAAACGTGCTGCTCCACCCTGGGTTCGGGCATTGAACACCCAGACCAGAATACCGATCAGCGTATAGACCAGGCCACAGATAATAATGGCCCCCAAGGCCACACCAATATTGGGATTGGGGCCGCTGCCGGCATAACCGGTAACGGCAATCACACCGCCAATAAACGCAAAGCTGGAGCCCAGGTAGCTGGGAACCCGGCCACCGACAAACACAAAGAAAATCAGCGTACCGACACCGGACATCAAGATGGCCAGATTGGGATCAAAGCCCATCAACAAGGGAGCCAGAATGGTGGAGCCAAACATGGCCACCACGTGCTGAGCACCCATAGCAATATTTTGCGGCGTGGCCAAACACTCGTCGGGCTGCACGACCGCGTCGGGTTCGCTGCCGGACACACGGCGCCAACGCGGGAAGTAAGACTGAGACATAGGGGTTCCAGAAAAGGAATAAAGAAATACAGCGCAATTCGTTATACGTGGACGCAGCACTCCTGCAAGAGACTGGCCAATTCGTTGAGGCATGATTTTAAACGTGAAAGACTCAACAAGGCACCTGAAAATAAGGCGGTACGCGGTAAACCCCAACATGGATCTGGCCAATCGAGGTTTCAAGCACTATTTGGCGTCGATGCTCACGCTATATGCGGTATATATCCCCTCTATCTGCCTGTGCTTGACTGGCCCATTACAATAGACAATCAGCCTGCCTTTGGCAGTCCGATCCCCTAGCAAAGTGATTACGCCAGCATGAGTACGTCTATTTGTCTGATCCGCCATGGTGAAACCGCCTGGAACGCCGTACGCCGTTTACAGGGCTGGCAGGATATAGAGCTGAACGAGACAGGCCGTGAGCAGGCCCGTGCCCTGCAAAGCCACCTTAATTCCCCGGCATTTCACCTGCCTGTGGACGCCATCTTCAGCAGTGACCTGCAGCGCGCCTCGGAGACGGCGGCGATAGCTTGTCAGCACTGGGATATTGAAATTCAGCAAATCCAGGGACTGCGCGAGCGCGGCTTTGGGACACTGGAGGGCCAGGCATGGGATGCGGCGGGACGCCATGGCCCGGATCAGCCAGACGATACGGTGGATATCGACTACACCGTAGCAGGTGGTGAGTCGCTACGCCAGTTCCAGACTCGGGTACTGGGGTGTTTTGAAGGACTGGCCCAGGCGCATGCTGGCAAGAGCCTACTGGTGTTTGCACATGGTGGCGTTATTGATATGGTCTGGCGCAAGCTGAACCAACAAGCACTGAATGCCAAGCGCACCCAAGCAATTCTTAATACCAGCCTGAATTTCTTCAACATTGATGCAGACTTGAACTGGCGCTGTACCTTATGGGGCCAGTTGCCGCATCTGAATACGGCACTGGACGAGCAAACCTAAGCCATACATAGCCAGAATCAGACCAGCTCCACGTCCGCAACCATCTTCCTTACAATAGCGATGGCCCCTTACCAAGGATAGCCACAGGCACTATTGCGGTTGCGGTCAGAAAAACATAGCCTCCCTTTCAAACCACGATGAGGCCAATAAAGGCCTCAAAAACCAGCTACAGAAAAGAGGATCAGCTATTTTTTATTCAATCGTGGCTTACGAGGTGCCCCACGGGCCAAACGGTCGTACAGCCAGTTTGGCAGCAAACGCATCAGACGGGACACAATGCCCATTGGCCAGGGAATGACCCGATAGGACACGCCCTGCTCTATTGTTTTGCGGGCCTTGCGGGCAAAGTCCTCGGCAGGCATCAAAAACGGCATGGAATACGGATTATGCGCCGTCATGGCCGTACGGATATAGCCGGGAGTAATGGTGACAACGGACACGCCGTGAACCGATAGTTCCAGGCGCAAGCTCTCGCAATACGCAATGACCGCCGCCTTGGAACTGCTGTAAGCACCTGCACCGGGCAAGCCACGTATCCCCGCCACACTGGCAATCCCTACCAATGAACCCTTGCCCGCCGCTTTCATCGTGCTGATAAAGGGCTCAAAGGTCGCTACCATGGCCAACAGATTCGTCTCCACAATGGCTTTGAAAACGGCGAAATCCTCAGTTTCTTCCGTCAAGGTGCCGACACTGATCCCCGCACTGGCAATGACCACATCAATCTTTTGGCCTGTGAACCGCAAAAAATCCTGAGCAGCCTGATGCAGGGCGTCTCTGTCGCGGACATCCACCACATAGATACGGTGCTCACCGGGCAAGCTGTCGGCCAGCGCCTGGAGTTCGTCCTGACGCCGCCCCAACAAACCCAGGCAGGCGCCTTGAGCCGCGTACTCCTGGGCCAACGCTCTACCTAAACCGCTGCTGGCACCCGTGATAAAGACCGTTTGCATCTTTGCCTGCTTTTTACAGGAAAATCAAGGCAGCAATACCCAGCACCAGCAGCCATTTGAGGATGTAGTACAGGGTTTCGTTCTTTCTCTTGATCGCCTTGCCGAAACGACGCACCGCATAAACCGTACCGAAAATACGATTGATACCGCCGGTACGGTCGCCTTCCTGGTTGGGAGCGGCTGCCGCACGCAGCAAGAAACCACCCACCGCATGGTTAATGGCCTGCGCCCAACGGTAACGCATGGGACGCTCTACGTCGGCAAACAGGATGATGCGGTTCTGATCAGTCTTGTTTTCGGCGTAATGAATAAAGGTTTCATCAAACACCACGGCTTCGCCATCACGCCAGTGATAACGCTGGCCATCCACTTCGATATAGCAATCTGGACTATTGGGCGTCATCAGCCCCATGTGAAAGCGCAGTGAACCCGCATAAGGGTCGCGGTGGCGCGGCAAACGGGCTCCCGGCGGCAAGGAGGTGAACATGGCCGCCTTGATCGACGGAATGTCCTTAAGCAGCCGAGTTGTCACCGGGCACAGCTCACGGGCCGACGGGTGGTCGGCGTCATACCACTTCAGGTAAAAACGCGTCCAGCCGGTTTTGAAAAAAGAGTTAAAGCCTGCATCGTTGTACTTGTCCGAAGCCTTGATATGGCCTTCACCAAACAATTGCTCGGCCTCGGCACGGATTTCAT
Source organism: Alcaligenes faecalis (assembly GCF_041521385.1). Classification (NCBI taxonomy): domain Bacteria; kingdom Pseudomonadati; phylum Pseudomonadota; class Betaproteobacteria; order Burkholderiales; family Alcaligenaceae; genus Alcaligenes; species Alcaligenes faecalis. Next base: position 1,342,262 of record NZ_CP168006.1, read on the forward strand.
CGCAGTGCTCCAGCAGCTTGTTCAGCTCGGGAAAGTGCTTCAGATCCAGATACGGCTTGTTCGGTACGGCTGAAAAACCGTACATAAAGACATTAAGAGGGGCCGTGAACGTGGAATGATCCAGCAACTGGCGAGAAAACCGGTGCCTGACTCGACCCCTGAAGTGCACAATAATTGTGCACACAATAAACAAGGCAAGAATGAACCATTTCACGACATGATCTCCAATGAAGAAAACTTCTGCACTGTGCAAGGCTTGGCCTGCGTGCTGCCCCGATACAAGGGCTTGGCCTTGTCTGATACAAGAATAAAAAAAGGCGCACCTTAACGGTGCGCCTTTCTGACATGGAGCGACTTACGATTTCGCCAGCAGAGCGTGCAGCTCTTGAACCGCGTAAACCTTCAAGCCATCACCATGACGCAAATACTGCAGACCTTGTACCGCCGCTACCGCACCGGCAATAGTGGTGTAGTAGGCCAGATTGGCAGCCAGCGCATGTGTACGGATTGTACGCGAATCGACGATCGCGTTGCGACGCTCTTCAACCGTATTGATGACCAGAGACACTTCGCCATTCTTGATCATGTCCACAATGTGCGGACGACCTTCGGTCACCTTGTTCACCACTTGCACAGCCAGACCGGCCTGTTCAATGGCGCTGGCGGTACCACGGGTGGCCACAACCTTAAAGCCCAGTGAGATCAAACCACGAGCCACTTCCACCGCTTGCGGTTTATCTTGAGCACGCACACTGATGAAGGCCAAGCCCCCTTCCGGCAAGGTGACGCTGGCAGCCATCTGCGACTTCACGAAAGCTTCAGCAAACGAGGTGCCCACACCCATGACTTCGCCGGTGGACTTCATCTCAGGGCCCAGAATCGTGTCCACGCCCGGGAACTTCACGAAGGGGAAGACGGCCTCTTTCACGCTGTAGTAAGACGGCGTGACTTCTTCGGTAATGCCTTGCTGGGCCAGAGTCTGCCCTGCCATGGCACGAGCAGCAATCTTGGCCAGTTGCAAACCCGTTGCCTTGGAGACAAATGGCACGGTACGCGACGCGCGTGGGTTCACCTCCAGCACATACACATCGCCGCCCTGAATGGCGAACTGCACGTTCATCAAGCCCTTTACATTCAGAGCCTTGGCCATCAGTGCGGTCTGGCGCTTGATTTCCGCAACGGTTTCATCGCTGAGCGAATAAGGTGGCAAGCTGCAAGCCGAGTCACCGGAGTGAACACCAGCCTGCTCGATGTGTTGCATCACACCGCCCACAAAGACGCGCTCGCCATCGGCCAGGCAGTCCACGTCCACTTCCGTCGCGTTGTTCAGGAAGTGATCCAGCAGTACGGGTGAGTCATTGCTGACCTTAACCGCTTCGCGCATGTAGCGTTCCAGGTCTTGTTGTTCATGCACGATTTCCATGGCACGGCCACCCAGCACGTAGCTTGGGCGCACCACCAGCGGGTAACCGATTTCGGCAGCCAGAGCGATCGCTTCGCCTTCGGTGCGAGCGGTACGGTTTGGCGGCTGACGCAAGCCCAGCTTGTTCAGCAGTTTCTGGAAACGCTCACGGTCTTCAGCCACGTCAATGGACTCAGGGCTGGTGCCGATGATAGGTACACCATTGGCTTCCAAGGCACGGGCCAATTTCAGAGGCGTCTGGCCACCGTACTGAACGATGGTGCCCACTGGTTTTTCGATGTGGACGATTTCCAGCACGTCTTCCAGTGTCAGAGGCTCAAAGTACAGACGGTCAGACGTGTCGTAGTCGGTAGAAACGGTTTCGGGGTTGCAGTTGACCATGATGGTTTCGTAACCATCTTCGCGCAATGCCAGCGCAGCGTGCACGCAGCAGTAGTCAAACTCGATACCCTGACCAATACGGTTAGGACCACCACCCAGAACAATGATCTTTTTCTTGTCCGAAGGGTTGGATTCGCACTCTTCCTCGTAGGTTGAGTACATATAGGCCGTATCAGTGGAGAATTCGGCCGCGCAGGTGTCCACACGCTTGTAGACAGGACGCACGTTCAACTGGTGACGCAGCTTGCGCACCTCCGATTCCACGGTGTCCAGCAAGAAAGCCAGACGGCGATCGGAGAAACCACGACGCTTCAGACCGAACAAGGTGTCGCGGTCCAGATCGGCCAGCGTCTTTTGTTCCAGAGCCAGTTCAATGTCCACGATCTCTTTGATCTGGGCCAGGAACCAGGGGTCGATCTTGGTCAGGTTGTGAACTTCGTCCAGGGTCAGGCCTTGAGCGAAGGCATCGCCCACGTACCAGATACGTTCTGGGCCAGGTTCGCCCAGCTCAACCTGCAGTTTTTCGCGGTCGGTGGTTTTCTGGTTCAGACCATCCACACCCACTTCCAAACCACGCAGGGCTTTCTGGAAGGATTCCTGGAAAGTGCGGCCAATGGCCATCACTTCACCCACGGACTTCATCTGGGTGGTCAGGCGCGAGTCGGCCTGGGGGAATTTTTCGAAGGCGAAACGTGGCACTTTGGTGACCACGTAGTCGATGGTGGGCTCGAAGGAAGCGGGGGTCGCACCGCCGGTGATTTCGTTCAGCAGCTCGTCCAGGGTGTAACCCACGGCCAGACGCGCAGCGATCTTGGCGATAGGGAAACCCGTGGCTTTGGAAGCCAGAGCCGAGGAACGGGACACGCGCGGGTTCATTTCGATAACGATCATGCGGCCGTTATGGGGGTTCACCGCGAACTGTACGTTCGAGCCACCGGTATCCACACCGATTTCACGCAATACGGCGATCGAGGCATTACGCATGATCTGGTATTCGCGGTCGGTCAGGGTTTGGGCAGGAGCCACGGTGATGGAGTCACCGGTGTGCACACCCATGGGGTCCAGGTTTTCAATGGAGCACACAATGATGCAGTTGTCGGCGCGGTCACGCACCACTTCCATTTCAAACTCTTTCCAGCCCAGCAGGGATTCTTCAATCAGCAGTTCGTTGGTCGGCGATGCTTCCAGACCACGACGGCAGATGGTTTCAAATTCTTCAGGGTTGTAGGCAATACCGCCGCCCGTGCCGCCCAGCGTGAAGCTGGGGCGAATCACGACAGGGAAACCAGCCGTACCGATTTCTTCAGCAATACGCTTTTGAACGGCCCAGGCCTCGTCCATGGAGTGAGCCACGCCGGACTTGGCAGACTCCAGACCGATGGAGGTCATGGCGTCCTTGAACTTCAGGCGGTCTTCGGCTTTTTCAATAGCGTCGGCGTTGGCTCCGATCAGCTCAACACCAAATTTTTCCAGCACGCCATGCTTGGCCAGGTCCAGGGCGCAGTTCAGCGCGGTTTGACCACCCATGGTGGGCAAGAGCGCATCGGGACGCTCTTTTTCAATGATTTTCTCGACAGCTTGCCAGGTGATGGGCTCGATGTAGGTGACGTCGGCCGTATCCGGGTCCGTCATGATGGTGGCCGGGTTGCTGTTGACCAGTACAGTCCGGTAACCCTCGGCCTTCAGGGCTTTACATGCCTGGGCTCCCGAGTAGTCGAATTCACAAGCCTGACCAATGATGATCGGGCCTGCGCCAATGATAAGAATGCTTTTTAAGTCTGAACGCTTTGGCATAGTGCGATTTATTTATTGGCCTGGTGGGCAGCCATCAGGCTGATGAATTTGTCGAACAGCGAGGCAATATCGCGCGGGCCGGGAGTGGCTTCGGGGTGACCCTGGAAGCAAAACGCGGGGCGATCTGTCAACTCGAAGCCTTGCAGGCTCTGGTCGAACAAAGAAATGTGCGTGACCTTGGCATTGGCTGGCAAGGTGGTGGCATCCACCGCAAAACCGTGATTTTGGCTGGTGATGAACACACGACCGCTGGCCAGCTCTTGCACAGGGTGGTTGGCACCGTGGTGGCCGTTTTTCATCTTCAAGGTCTGCGCACCCACGGCCAGACCCAGAATCTGATGGCCCAGGCAAATACCAAACACAGGCAACTTGCGTTCCAACAAACCCTTGCAGGCTTCGATAGCGTAATCGCAAGGCTCTGGATCGCCAGGGCCGTTGGACAGGAACACGCCATCGGGCTCGTACGCCAGCACATCGGCCAGGGGCGTTTGCGCAGGCACGACCGTGACTTTACAGCCACGGTCTGCCAACAGGCGCAGGATGTTGGCCTTGACGCCAAAGTCGTAAGCCACCACGTGAAAGCGCTCGCCTTCGGGCTTGGAGAAACCTCGCCCCAGTTCCCACGAACCTTCGGTCCAGTTGTAGGTTTTGTCGGTGGTAACCACCTTGGCCAAGTCCTGACCTTTCAGGCCAGGGAAAGAGCGGGCCAGTTCCAATGCACGTTCGGCATCATCACCCACCAGAATGCAAGCCCCCATGGAGCCTTTCTCGCGCAAAATGCGAGTCAGCTTGCGGGTGTCGATACCGGAGATGGCCACAACGCCCTGATCTTTCAGGTAGTCGGGCAAGGACTGGGTGGAGCGGAAATTGGACAGGCGGGCGGGACAATCGCGAATGACAAGCCCGGCAGCGTGGGCCTTGTTGGATTCGGAGTCCTCTGGATTGACACCGGTATTACCGATGTGCGGATAGGTAAGCGTAACAATTTGACCGCTGTAGCTTGGGTCTGTCAGGATTTCCTGATAGCCCGTCATGGCTGTATTGAAAACGATCTCAGCAACACAGTGCCCCTCGGCACCGATTGATACCCCTTTGAATAGGGTTCCATCCGCCAGGGCTAGGACGGCACTAGTGATAGTGCGGGACTCCTCAGGAAATAAAGACGGCAGCACGTTAAAAACCCCGGATTCTGAAATTAATATTAAACCTTCTAATTATATGCTCAAACCGTCATTTTCCGGTAGTTTCTCGGAAGTAACACTGAAACCAGGCACGAAAACATGGAAAATCGACTACAGTAATTGATTGGTTTGATGGCTTTGCGATGGACTAGTAACAGACATGACTACTCAGCTTGACTCCCTGCGCCAGTGCACAACCGTAGTCGCCGACACCGGCGATTTTGAAGCGATGCGCGCGTATCGCCCTACCGATGCAACAACCAACCCTTCCCTGATTTTGAAGGCTGTCCAGCAGGCAGCCTATCAACCGTTGCTTGAACGCGTCATCACCGACCACCCTCACGCCAGCCTGGCTGAAACCAGCGATCTGTTGCTGGTTGCCTTTGGCCGCCAGATTCTGGACATTGTTCCTGGCCGCGTCTCCACCGAAGTGGATGCCCGCCTGTCCTTTGACACGCTGGCCAGCGTCGAGCGCGCCCGCCACATCATCCAGCATTACGAAAAAGCCGGTATCACCCGCGAACGGGTACTGATCAAGCTGGCCAGCACCTGGGAGGGCATACAAGCTGCCCGCACACTGCAGGCCGACGGCATCAACTGCAACTTGACCCTGTTGTTCTGCCTGCCGCAAGCCATTGCCTGCGCTCAGGCCAAAGTCACCCTGATCTCACCTTTTGTGGGCCGTATCTACGACTGGTTCAAGAAAGCCGCCGGCCAGAACTGGGACGAGAGCGCCAACCAGGGCGAGAACGATCCCGGCGTGCGCTCGGTACGCAGCATTTACGAATACTACAAAACCTATGACATCCCCACGGAGATCATGGGTGCCAGCTTCCGCAATGTCGGCCAGATCAAGGCCTTGGCCGGTTGCGATCTGCTGACCATCAGCCCGGATCTGCTGGGCCAACTGGATGCAGCCCAAGGTGAAGTCCCCGCCATGCTGGATGTGGCGCGCGCCAAGGCCGTCGCCCCCGAATGGCGGGCCAGCAATGAAATCACTTTCCGTACCGACCTGAACCAGGACGCGATGGCCACTGAAAAGCTGGCCGAAGGCATCCGTCAGTTCACCGCGGATGGCATCAAGCTGGATACCCTGATTCAACAGGCGCGTCAGCAGGCTTGATCACTAGCACTGCGATATAAAAAGGTTTTGTGCCCTGCAAAACCCTGAAAGCAGAAGCCCTGCTTGATCAATAAGGTGATCAGCAAAAAGAATCAGCCCGGCATTGCGCCGGGCTGATTTGCTTTGAACCTTCAGGCTGCAATCAGATCTTGCTCAGATCAATACGCACCACGCTTTCCCGGGCGCTGACCTTGTGGTCAGGGGTAAAAGGCGCTTTCACCGTGACATACAGTTGATCGTCCGGCCCCAGCAGCAGACTGTTGGGATGAGCAGGCAAGCTGTATTCCGCCTTTTTCGCATAGCTGCCCGCATCCAGCACGGACACCTTGCCCTGCTGACGGTGCGACACATACAGCTCGTCGCGCTTGGGGTTATAAACAATATCCAGCGCGTCCCCTACGTCCAGTTGCTCCAGCAGTTTGCCCGTGCTGGCATCGAGTACATAAACCGTTTTTTGATGCTGATTTTCCGTGGCGTATAAACGATTGCGCTTCGGGTCCAGAGCAAAGTTCAGCAAGATCGCCGGTTTGTCCCCAGCAGGTTTCCATCGCTGTTGGATCTGATGCTTGTCCGTATCAATCACCAGCACTTCACCGTCGCCATTGCCTGCGTACATACGGCGATGATCCGTATCCAACAACAAGCCGGTCACCCATTTGCCCGCATTTTCAATGGTGTTGAGCACTTCCATACTGCTCTCGTCCAGCACCCAGATCACCGCCGGATTGCCCACGCCCCCTACATAAAGACGCTTGCGGGCCTCATCCAGCTTCACCGTACGTGGCCCCACCTTGAAACCATCCGTTCCCATATTGCTGAAAGGCGTACGTGTCAGACCACCCTTTTCGCCCAGCTCCACACGAGCAACCGCCGGGTTCAGGCTGTTCGTCATGAACAACACATCCCCCTCGGCATTGCTGCTCAAGCCAAAATTGCTTTCATCGGTGTGAATCACACCCAGCACATCCAGAGTCTGCGGGTCCAGCTTGTAAAGCGCCCCACCCCGTACACCATCAAGCATTTCTGCCGAAGCCACATACAGGGCCTTTTCAGAGGCGCTATACGCCATCTGATAAATCCCGTAAGCCAGCTCCTTGCGCAAGGCGCCATCGGCCGTGATCGAGCTGCGCTGCGCCAACTCTGGGCTCAAGGGCTGCACAGACGGCTGAGTCGGCTGAGCTTGGGCGGTCACGCTCAACAGAGCCGCCGACAGAACGGACACCAAAAAACATCGTTTCAACATTTTGTTTTTCCCTTCCAAGTCCAGGCAGGGCTACGCGGCACCGAAAACCGCCGCAAAGCCCTGCCTGACGTTAACAATCAGCGAATCAGAAATTCACGGAGGCCGACAACATAAACGTGCGCCCTGCCCCGTTCGTAGCAAAATTGCTGGAAGCCAGCCAGTAACGCTTATCGGTCAGGTTTTCGATATTGGCGCGGATCACCACATCCTTGCCGGCGATATCGGTGTAGTAGCGCACACCCACATCAAAGCGGGTCATGGCGGGCAGCTTCAAGGTGTTGGTGTTGTTCAGGTACTGGGACGAGGTGTGAATCACGCGACCATTCAGGCTCAGGCCTGGTACCCAAGGCGTATCCCAATCCAGACCCAGGTTATAGGTGCTGGCAGGTACACCCGGTGCCCGGTTACCTTCATTCACGCCGTTCTGGGTTTTGGTGAGCTTGCCTTGCGTGAAGCCAGCACTGGCCATCATGCGCAAACCAGGCATCAACTCGCCATAAGCACTCAGCTCCAGACCACGGTTGCGCTGCTCGCCAAAGTAGCCATACACATTGTTGCCATCCTCTTGCCCTGCAGGTCGGGCAATCTGCCACAGGGAGGCCGAGGTCATGATGCCGCCCCAATCCACTTTCACACCCGCCTCATACTGACGGGACTTGAAAGGCTTGAGAATCTCGCCCCGGTTGGCGTAGGTGTCGCCCACAATCGTGCCGCGTGTCAGGCCTTCGGTGAAGTTGGCAAAGACCGAGACATTCTCCATGGGCTTGACCACAATCCCCGCCAAGGGCGAGATGGAGCTGGCCCTGTAATCGGCAGTTTTTACACCTGTGGTCGTATTGAAGCTGGTGACATCCACGGTCTGACGACGCGCCCCCACCGTCAGCAAGACACGGTCATCCGCAAAGGACAAGGTATCTGCCACGGCAAAGCTAAGCAGGCCGGTGCTGGATGCCTTTTGCGGTGTCAGCCGCTGTGACGGACCTGCGGGAATAGGTACGGGATTGTAGATATTGGAGTCCGCCACTTCGGTGCCAGGGCTGTAGGCATTGCCCAGCTCCTGATCCATATAGCTCACCCCAAAAGCCAGCTTGTGCGCCACGCGGCCCGTGTCGAAATCCACGCTCAAACCCGCATCGCTGCTTAGCGTTTTGGAATAGGAGTCATAGAACGTGGAGATCACGCTGAAATTGCCATCGGCATCCACAGACTGGCGTACATTGGGATTCCCCGGTTCCACATTCACCGGGAAAATCTGGCGATTCTTGCCATGACGGTAGCCGACCCCGATATGCCCGGTTACCGAATCGCTGAAGTCATACTCCAGACGGGACATGATGGTGTTGTCGCGTTGGCTCAGGCGAGTGCCGGGGTAGAAATTGGTACGGCCATCAGGTGGTGCGGGCAGTTCGGTCAAGTCGCGTTGAAAGCCAATTTGCGAACGGATATTTTCCAGCGTGTCTTCCTGGTGGATGACATCCGCAGACCAGCGCAAACGGGCGCCTCTATAGTCCACGCCCAAGGCGGCCATGCCCAGATCCTGCTTGCCATCGCGCGACGTGGCCTCCCCACCGCGCTTGACGCCGTTAAAGCGCACGCCCCACTCCTTGTTTTCACCAAAACGGCGGCCCACATCCAGCTGTGCCGTCACGTTTGCCTGGCTGACATAACTGGCCGTCACACGGGTCAGAGGCTCGTCCTCGGCCCGCTTGGTCACCAGATTGATCGCCCCGCCTATACTCCCTCCGGGCGGGATACCCCGCATCAGGGTACCGGGTCCTTTCAGGACTTCCACACGCTCCAGAATCTGCACGGGCACACGGCTGGAAGACACCAGGCTGTACAAGCCGTTCACGCTGACATCGCCACTACCTACCGCAAAGCCGCGAATCACAAAGTCCTCGCCAAAACCGCCGGTAGAGGTCGTCGTACGCACCGCCGCATCATTGACCACCACATCGGCCAGCGTTCTGGCTTGCTGGTCGTAGAGCAGCTCGGAGGTGTAGTTGGTGGTGCTAAAGGGGTTATCCATGACATCCACGGAACCCAGCAAACCCAGGCTACCCCCTGTTGCCACTTGCCCGCCCGCATAGGCGGGCGACAAGTCGCCCAGAATCCCGCCCTTGACGGTAATAGTGGACAGCTCGGCCACCGAGGCGGTTGGGTCCGGCGTCAGGCTGATGGTATTGCCCTTGCGCTTGTACGTGATGCCCGTGCCCGCCAGCAACTGCTGCAAAGCCTGCTCAGGGGAATAGCTGCCCGACAAGGCCGGCGCCTGATGACCATCCACCAACTCCTGAGAGAAGAAGATCTGTACCGAGGCCTGCTGCCCCAACTGCAACAAGGACTTGCTAAGGGGCTGCACAGGAAGATGGATGGAGGTGGCTTGAGCCTGCGCACGTACGTCCAGCGGCAAGGCGCTGACGGCGCAGGCCAGGCTGATTGCCAGAATCGTCAAGCGTGTATTGATCGCGGGCTTGTTGCGCCACACAGAAGAGGTCGGTGTATTCACAGTCTGACTAGGTCCAAAGAGTAGCAAGGCACGCCCAAGGCGGCCTCAAGGCAAGGTGATGGGCGCTGCCGTCTGCGACATAAAACAGCTCCCCTTACTCTATCGACGAACCAGAATCAAAACACCGGAACAAAAATGAGAATTATTTTTGATAAATAAAAAGTAGAGCCTGGATTGCCAGGCAAACTCGGGCTCTATTCGCTGATTCGCAATTGTCCGCTGGGCAAGGTTTGAACTTTCACTGGCACCAGATCGGGCAAGGTATGAATCAGGGCCAAAGGCTCATTCACACTGAAAACCCCGGCTACCTTGTAACTTGCAAAACGAGGCGCATCGAAAACGGCCGCTTGCGGCAAGTAACGATTGATCTGCGCTACCGCCCGCTCCAATGGCGTGTTCTCGAACACAATCATGCCGTTACGCCACGCCAGGCTGGTATCCAGATCCGCCTTTTGTACCTGTCCCAGAGGAGCATCCTCAGCCGTGTAAACGAATTGCCCACGCTCCAGCAAGCGGGTATCCCGGTCCCACCAGGCCCCCTGCTGCACCTTCACCGAGCCGGACTCTACTGTCACCTGCAATTGCTGCTGCTCATGCAGAACATTGAAGCGCGTGCCTGTCACCACCACCCGGTTCTGCCCGGCATGCACCACAAACGGGCGAGACCGATCAGGCTGCACATCAAAGAACACCTCGCCTGCATACAGGTCAACGACACGCTCATTCTCGTAAAAACGAATCTGGGCGCGTGTGCCAGTATTGGCCATCAAGGTAGAGCCATCAGGCAGACGCAATTCTTCGTGCAGCCCGCGTGGGGTCGTCAATGTGGCTTGATAGGAAGGCTCAGTATCCAGGCTAGCCCGTATGCCTACAGCGGCAAGCACACCCGCCGCACACAGCCCCGCCGTCATGCCCCAGGCAAAACGACGGCGTGGCTTGTTGACCGGGGCCGATGGGCGCGAAGCCCGCAAGGCAGCCCGCAGCTCGGACTCGGGAATCTGCAAGGTCGCTTGCCAGATCGCCTCCAGATGACGGTAACAGCGATCATGCTCCTGATCGGACTGACGCCATTGCTCGAAGGCACGCCAATCCTCGGGCGAGGCCTCACCCGAGCGCAGATGAGAAAACCAGGCGGCCGCCTGATCCTGTGCGGTCGCTGCGTTCAGGACATCAGGGGGCATACTTCTGTAACCTTGTACTCAAATGTCGCAACGCTTTGTTCATGTGCTTTTCCACCATGGCACGGGAAATACCCAGTTCTCTGGCAATCTCGGCATGGGAGCTTCCCTCCAGGCGCTGGTAAATATACACCTGCCTGCAAATGTCCGGCAGTTCATCCAGCACCGTTCTTAAATCATTGACCATCTGGCTGGAATACACCTGGGACTCCGGACCAGTTGCCAAGGGATGCTCGGATTCATGCAACTCGTGCAAAGGCACCATGGGCAGCTTTTCCTCCCGCCTGTGCCGGTCGATCAGACCGTTGGAGGTACTGCGTTGCAGATAGGCCGCCGGATTATCGGCCGAAACCGAGCCGTTTTCCAGTATGCGCAGCACGGCGTCGTGCATGGCATCTTCCACATCGTGATCAACGTGAGATCGACGACGCCACGCCCCCAGCAGCTCGCTGTAGTGAGCAAGCCAGGTTTTACGAAAGGCACGGCGGTCGGACATGAAAGCAAAGAGCCTGCAAGGAAAGGAGAAGGCTGATAATAACAACAATTCTCATTTCCAAACAAATGAACGCTCGCTGTTTTTCTCCGTACCGCCAAAAGCCCCCCACACCCTGGCAAGCTTTGGGGCATCACGTTCTTCTGGCTCAGTACATCGACGTTCTTTCAACACTCGCACAGCAAGCTGATCTGCGGACACTTCTTCTCGTCGTCCTCCCAGAAAACAGGCGGATAAATATCTACAGCCTGCTGCGTCACTACCGGCGTTTGCCAGCGTCAGGAACGAAAATCTGCTGTTTTCAAAGCCGTTTCATCGTACCTGCTGCCCCAGTGATCACGCGGTACAGTCCAGAGAACGAACCAGCATAAAAAACGACTCCTGTTTCAGGAGCCGTTTTTCTCAACACTTGGGCCAACGGTAATCAGAGCTTTTCTGTACCACCACCTTGTGGCCGCCAAGCCAACAAGCGATCTTCAAACACACTGACCAGCCCATCCAGAATCAGCGCAAATACCGTGAGCACCACAATACCGGCAAACACTGTATTCACATCCAATGTGCCTTCGGCCTGCAGGATCAGGTAGCCTACTCCGCTGGCAGAGCCCAGATATTCACCCACCACGGCGCCCACAAAGGCCAGACCGACCGAGGTGTGCAAGCTGGAAAATACCCAGCTAGTGGCCGAAGGAATGTAGACATGGCGCAGCAACTGACGACGGCTGGCACCCAGCATACGGGCATTGTCCAGCAAGGTGGAGCTGACTTCACGCACACCCTGGTAGACGTTGAAGAACACGATGAAAAACACCAGTGTTACGGCCAGAGCCACTTTGGACCAGATACCCAGGCCAAACCACATACCGAAAATCGGCGCCAGAATGACGCGCGGCATGGAATTGGCAGCGGTCAGGTACGGGTCCAGCAAGGCCGCCGCACGGGGCGAGAGACCCAGCCACAGACCGCATGCCAGACCGGCAATCGTACCGATAGCAAAAGCCAGCAGGGTTTCGCTCAAGGTCACCCCTAGGTGCAGGTAAATATCCCCGTTGGTGACGAACCAGGCCCAGATCACCTTGACCACTTCCAGTGGCTGGCCAAAGAAGAAGGCGACTTTGGGGTCCAGCGTAAAGAAGTGCCAGGCCGACAAAATGACAACGAGCAGCGAGATTTGCCAGCCACGCAGGGCCAGCTTGGATTGAGTAATGGATTTAGACATATCAGGCGCGCTTTTGCTGGGCATAGCCCTTTAGAACCTCATCACGCAAGACGGCCCAGATTGCCGCATGCAATTCGACAAAGCGGGGGTCGTTGCGTACTTCGGCCACGTCACGAGGGCGTGGAAGATCGACATGAAATTCGCCGATGGGATGAGTGCCCGGCCCGGCTGACAGAACCACCACTCGATCGCTCATGGCAATGGCTTCGTCCAGGTCGTGAGTGATGAACAGCACAGCTTTACGCTGCGCCATCCAAATCTCCAGCACTTCATTTTCCATCAATTGACGGGTCTGAATGTCCAGCGCCGAAAAGGGTTCGTCCATCAGAATGATGTCGGGATCACGAATCAGGGTCTGAGCCAGCATGACGCGTTTGCGCATACCGCCCGACATTTGATGCGGATAACGATCCTCGAAACCACCCAGGCCGACTCGTTTGAGCCACTCCTGGGCACGGGCGCGGGCCTCGTCCTGCGGGACACCGGCAAACTCCAGACCGGCCATCACGTTGGATTCAGCACTGCGCCAGGGCATCAGTGCTTCGCCCTGGAACATGTAGCCAGCGCGCTCGTTCACCCCTTCCAGGGGTTTGCCGAACACACGCACTTCGCCCGACGAAGGGCTGAGCAAACCCGCCCCTACGTTCAGGAGCGTGGACTTGCCGCAGCCCGTTGGGCCTACAACCGACACAAATTCGCCTGGGGCAATACTCAGGCTGGCGTCACGAACCGCTGTGTACGTACCTTTGCCATCCCGGGAGGCAAAAACACAGCTGATGTTATCTAAAGAAAGTGCCGCCTCAGACATTGGGATACTTCTTGTTGGCGTTGTCAGCAAATTCGTTGGTGTAGATTTTGCTGATATCAATCTTGGAGGCGTCCAGATTCGGCACAAAAGCGGCCAGTGCGTTCAAGGCGGTCGCCGGGCCATCAGCATCCACCAGGCCATTGGGCGAGAGTGCTTCCCTATTGGCCTCCAGGCATTGCTTGTAGAGCTCTACATCTCCCAGCAGATAGGTCGCCGGCACGGTCTTGGCAATGGTTTCAGCGTCGTTGGCCTGAATCCATTTGTCGGCGCGCACAATGGCGTTAGCCAGCGCCTGAGCCGTTTTCGGATTCTGGGTGATGAAGTCTTCAGAGGCGTACAAGCAGGCCGAAGGCATATTGCCACCAAAAATAGCCTTGGTATCGGCAAGGGTACGGGTGTCCGCAATGACGCGCACTTCGTTTTCCTTGAGCAAGGTGCCGATCACCGGATCCAGGTTGGCCATGGCATCAATCTGACCCGTACGCATGGCGGTGACAGCACCGGCACCCGCACCTACGCCGATAAAGGCCACGTCAGACGGCTTCAGACCGTTTTGCTCCAGGTAGAAGTTGACCATCATATTGGTCGAGGAGCCCGGTGCGGTCACACCGATCTTCTTGCCTTTCAAGTCAGCAGGCGACTTATAGTCAGCCATCGTCTTGTTGGACACGGCTAAAACGATAGCCGGCGCACGTCCCTGCTGCACAAAGGCTCGGTACATCTGCCCTTTGGACTGCAGATTGATGGTGTGCTCAAACGCACCCGATACCACATCGGCGCTACCGCCGACGACGGCTTGCAGTGCTTTGGAACCACCCGCAAAGTCCGCTACCTTGACATTGAGACCTTCGTCTTCAAAGTAACCATTGATCTCCGCAATGGACAAAGGCAGATAATAGATCAACGCCTTACCACCCACGGCAATCGTCAGGTTTTTTTTCTCGATTTCCTGCGTACGGCCCAGCGACGGTAACGACAGCGCAAGACCCGATGCTCCAACCAGTTTAAGCGCATGACGACGAGTCAGTTTCATGGCAACCCCCTTCTTGTTGTTGGTCATTAATTATTTAGGTTTGATACTTATACTAAAAAACAAAGGGAGGTGTCCCCCCCTTGTCCGCTAAGCGGTCAAAACCGATTACGTGGCGCGACGCTCCATTAAAGCCCAGGCAATGGTACTGGGGTCTACATACTCCAGCTCGCTACCGGCTGGCACACCGCGGGCCAGCCGAGTCACTTTCAAACCCTGGCTAGTGAGCATTTCCGCCAGATGATGGGCGGTGGTTTCGCCCTCTGCGGTGAAATTGGTCGCTAGAATCACTTCCTGCACTTGGCCATCACTGGCTCGCTCTAGCAAGCGGTCAAATTGCAAGGCATCCGGCCCTACGCCTTCAAGTGGCGTCAAGCGCCCCATCAGCACATAGTAAAGACCTCGATAGCCATGCGTGGCCTCGATCATGTTTTGATCGGCAGGTGTTTCCACCACACACAACAACGCCGGATCACGGCGGGGATTGGCACAGGTTTCACAAATAGCTTGGACTGTAAAACCATTGCAACGCTGACAGTGTTGCAGTGCCGTCGTGGCATGTTCAAGAGCCCGGCTCAATTGGTCGGCGCCTACCAGGTCATGTTGCAACAAGTGGTAAGCCATGCGGCGAGCACTACGCTCGCCCACACCGGGCAGCCGACGCAGAGCCTGGATCAGAGCCCGCAGCGGTTCGGGCTCTGCGATCTGCGGCTCGTTCATTAGAATGGAAGCTTCATACCGGGAGGCAGTGGCAGGCCAGCGGTAACACCCGCCATTTTTTCCTGCGAGGTTGCCTCGGCTTTGCGCTGTGCATCGTTAAAGGCAGCAGCAATCAAATCTTCCAGCATCTCTTTTTCGTCTTCCAGCAGGCTGGGGTCGATAGAGACACGGCGCACATCGTGGCGGCAGTTCATGATGACCTTGACCAGACCACCACCGGAAACGCCCTCGACCTCGATATCGGCCAAGGCTTCCTGGGCCTTTTTCATGTTTTCCTGCATTTGCTGCGCCTGGCGCATCAAGCCGGCAATCTGACCTTTCATCATGGTTTGGTTTTCCTGATTGATATAAATTGACAAGGGGCCCTTCAGGCGGCCCGAACCAAAGGAGTCGCCTTGATTGACCCGGCTTTGACACTGGCGTCAAAGTCCTGGATCAGGCTCAAGACAAAGGGATCCTGGGCAACCTGCTCTTCGGCCTGTCGCTGACGCTCGGCCAGCTTGGCCTGCTCCACGGCATGCGCGGTAGCATCGCCTGTATCCCCGTATTCGATCACCAACTGAATGGACTGGGCAAAATATTCCGACAACACGGTGCGCAAGCGCGCTTTGCCCTGGCTTCCTTCAGTGGCCTTGATTTTGGCACGCAGGTGGATTTCCTGGCCTTTCACGCCCAGCCATTCACTTTGGCGGGCCAGCTCAGCGGCCCAGCCACTTAAGGGCAAGCTGGTGGCCACTTCGGGCCAGGTTTCCGGTTTCATGCCACCCAGTCGCACAGTGCGCGGGCTGTCCGCACCGCTTTGCGGCACGGGCAAACCCAGCTCGGTGTCGGGCATGAAGCGATCAGACATGGACACCGATGGCACATCGCCGTCTTCCTCGGCACGGGCCGCGTCCATATCCAAAGGCTGGTAATTCTCGAACTCTTCGTCCATGCCCTCGGACAACCAGGCGGGCTCTTCCGGGCCATCCTGGGTGGAGGCGGCTGGCGGAGCGTCTGCTAGCACGGGTTCTACTCGGGCCGCGGCCTGAGCTTGAGACGACATCAGGGGCTGAGCACTGCTCTTGCCCTGGGCGTTGGAGGACTCTTCTGCTGCAGGGTCCGCAGAGGAACCTGCCTGACTTGCTGAAGAGGACTCTGCGGCTGGCTGGACTGACGGGGCGGATGGAGTCGATGGCGCTTGGGTGGTTTCAACAGCACTGCCGTCGACAACTGCGGTCACAGCTTCTTGAGCTTGACTTGTTGCAGAACGAGCCTCAAAACCTGCATCTGCCGGGGCAGACGCAGAAGATTCATCGCTGGCAGCAGCACTGGCAGACTCGGGAGCATCTTCCCAGGCAGGGACAAAATCGTCGTCAGCAGGGATGGCTTCTGCAACGGGCGCTGCTTGGGCTGCATGTTCACTGGCAACATCAACAGCCGGGGCAACTACCGCGGCAGCGGCCTTTGGATCAATCACAGGCTGGGGTGTTTGTGTTGCCTGTACTGCTTGAGCACCCTGCGCAGCTTGCTGTACAGGTGCGGCAGAGGCGGCGGCATCAACAGGGCTTGCAGAAGCAGCCTGAGCCGCACCAGCAGTATCAGACCCCGAAGGCCCTGCTGGCGGTGGCACATAGGCTGAAACAGGCTCGGGCAGCAAGGCCAGCATCCGCAAGCACGCCATCACAAAACCGGCGTACTCATCCGGCGCCAAAGACAGTTCCTGGCGACTATGCACCGCGACCGAATAAAACAACTGCACATGATCGGGCGAGAGCGTGGGCGCCAATTGCCGCACCGCCTCTGCCAAGGGGTCATCGTCCGAAATCGTGCCAGGGATGCGCTGCTCGATGGCGATACGAGACAACAAGGTTGCCAAGTCCGCCAAAGCCCCCGAATAAGACAGGCCACGCAAGGCCAGATCATCGGCCACTCCCATAATGGCCTGTGCATCATAAGCGACCAAGGCTTGCAGCAATTGCGCCAAATGACGTTGATCAATCGTGCCCAGCATGGCTTGTACAGCCTGGGCGCTAAGGTCGCCCGCGCTATAGGCAATGGCCTGATCGCTTAGCGACAAGGCATCCCGCATGGAGCCGTCGGCAGCCTGCGCCAGCAAACGCAAGGCGGGCAGCTCGAACTGCATGTCCTCTTGGGACAGAATGTCCTGCAGATGGCCCACAATCGCGGGCACCGTCATCTGCTTCAAATTGAATTGCAGACAGCGCGACAAGACGGTGACAGGAATCTTTTGCGGATCGGTCGTGGCCAGAATGAATTTAACGTGCGCAGGCGGTTCTTCCAGCGTCTTGAGCATGGCGTTGAACGCATGCCCGGTCAACATGTGAACTTCGTCAATCATGTAGACCTTGTAGCGGCCCGAGCTGGGGGCATAAACCGCCTGCTCCAGCAGTTGGGTCATCTCTTCCACACCGCGATTGGAAGCCGCGTCCAGCTCGACATAATCAATAAAACGGCCAGCATCAATCTCGGTACACGCGCGGCAAACACCACAGGGCTTGGAGGTGATGCCGGTTTCGCAGTTCAGCGACTTGGCCAGAATACGCGACAAGGTGGTCTTGCCCACGCCGCGTGTGCCCGTAAACAGCCAGGCATGGTGCAGACGCTGAGTATCCAGGGCATGCGTCAAAGCGCGCACCACGTGGTCCTGACCAACCAAGGTGTCAAAGGAACGGGGGCGCCACTTGCGGGCCAGAACGAGATAGGTCATGCGAATTCCGGACGGCGTGAACCATCAATACAAATAAGCGAAAGGAAAAGTGTACCGGATTCGGTGCTGAAGGGAAGCAGACAGATCGGGCGCGCATAACCCGACAAGCAAATGAAGTGGCGAGCCTGACTCCGGCACTGATTCTGCACGGCTGTGGCTGCTTCGTTCCCGACCTGACCAGATTCACCGCCGAACCATGCGGAGGGGCCCGCCGACCAATAGTGTAGCATTAATACGGTAGCCAAAGATCGGCTCTCGGGAAATAAAGCGCCGCCTGCGCGGGCCGTCCATCCAGAGCCTGCACCTGCTCACAATAACGCTGCAATTGGGGCGCATAACGCTCCAGCATCCGGGCCTTGAAATCGTCCAGACTTTCATGCTCGGCAGGTCGTCCGGTCTTGTAATCCACCACCAGCCAGTGGTCTTCCTGGGAAATAGCCAAGTCGATAATCGACACCCGGCCACTGACATCCAGCAAGGCCCATTCCCGGTAAGCGCGGCTGACACCCAGCAGCCAACGACCACGCTCGGTTTGTACCGTTGCAGCGATGGCCTCGAACAAGGATTGGGTCGCCTCATCCAGATAGATGGCAGGCACCCCGGCCCGCAGCAATTGGCGACGCATGACGGCTCGACCCTGCTGCAGCCGTTCTACCGGCCATTCATCCAGACCTTCACGGCCCAGCTTTTCCAGCCAGTCGTGAGCAACCGTACCAATGGCTTTTTCATGCGTTGTATCCAAAGACCACTGCCAACTTTGATAGTGCGGACCAGCAGATTGCAACGGCTCCGGTGGCATGGCGGGCACGTTCACCACACGCTGCAACAATGCCGCAGAACCTTGCCCGGACTCCTCTTGCTGTCCACCCTGCTCGGCTTGCCAAACCGGGGCCTGCGGTTGCTCCAGCACAGGCCAGACACGGCTCAACAAGGAACGGCCATCCGGCTCTCGCAGGCCCTTGTCCTGGGTGATACTCAGCTCCGCAAACAGATGCAACTCCTGACGGGCACGCGTCAGGGCCACGTATAAAAGACGGTGACTTTCCTGCTCGGCACGTATGCGTTCCCGCGCCGCCAAAAACTGCGACACCGGATCGCGCTGATCGCTGCCCTTGTGACTGATCGGTCCCAAAATCAAGCGTTCGGCGCTGTGCTCCAGACGGATCAAGGGTTCAGAATCAGCCGCAGACTGTTTGTGTAAACCAAACAAAATAACGGTTTCAAACTCCAGGCCCTTGGATTTGTGAATCGTCATCACTTCCACGGCCTTGCCCGTCCCTTGCGGGGTGGCATACAAGGACTCCACACGAGCCTGCAATTGTTGCTGATCGGGCGGTCCATAGGGACACAGCTCTTCCAGCAGGCGCAAGACTTGCTCTGCATCCGCCTGATCTGCCAGGCTTGGATAGACTTGCGGCCCGCCCAAGCGCGTCCAGCACTCCTGTACCCAGGCAGCAAAAGGCATCAAACCACTACGATTGCCTTTATCCAGCAAGATCTGGCAAGCGAACAGCAAACGGTCGCGCTCATTTACATCCCAATCTTCAAAATCCTGATTGTGCGTAAGCTCGGCCAAGGTCTGCGTGGGATGCAAGGCACACAGGCGATGCAGACTATCCAAACGCAGGCCGATCAAGGGCGAGCGCAACACGGACAGCCAGGCCAGTCGATCAGCCGGATGAGCCAAGGCACGAACCAACTGCACCAAATCCGCCACCACAGGGCGCTGTTGCAAGGGTTCCAGCTCTACGGCTCGGCACGGAATGCCCTGATCGCCCAGCTTGCGCACCAGACCCTGCAAGTGCGAACGCGCCCGCACCAGAATCGCCACCGGGTGCTCGCTATTCGGATAGCGCGCCAGGGCGTGGGCCGCACACTGTACAGCCTCATCGACAGCCCGCTCCTGCGCCGCCTGCTGCGATGGCACCGTGTCCTCGCCACGCGCTACCCGAAAATGCCAGGACGGATGGAATTGCACCGCCCACTGGGGAATATCGGGCTTGAAGGCCGTCGAGTGCTCGTAAGTGACCATGCCCAGATCCGGATCAGGTCGAGCCGGAAACAGTTGCGCCCCCACCTTGTTCACCCACTCCACCAAACGCGGGTGGGAGCGAAAGTTATTGCTGAGATTCAGCGGCTCCAGCCCCACTTCGCCCAAGCGTCGCGCTTGCCAGACCTGCAGAAACAAACCCACTTCCGCCTTGCGGAAACGGTAAATGGACTGCATGGGGTCGCCCACCAGAAACAGACTGCGCCCGTCGCCCGGCTCCCAGCCACTGGTCAGGCGCTCCAGCAATTGCACCTGGGATTGGCTGGTGTCCTGAAACTCGTCCACCAGCAAATGGCGTATGGATCTGTCCATGCGCAAGAGCAGTTCGCCCGGCTCCTCCGCATCGCCCAAGGCTTGCAGGGCACGCTGTGCAATCTCGGTGAAATCGACCTCGGCTTGCTCGGCAAAACGCAGTTTCAATTGCGCCGCAGCCAGCCATAAAACCTGAATCAGATTGGACAGGACTTCTTGCTGCTGGGGGGAGTACTGCTCGGGCAGAAGACGGGCACTGGCCAAGCGGGCAATCCAGGGTTCTGCGCCCAGACAATTGCTCAGCCACTCCGTCAGCATTTCTTTTTGTGCGGTTTTCGGCGGGAAACCATTACGCACCGTCAGGCTTTTGCGCAGATCGCCTTTATCCGTCAGCAACAAGGCTGCCAGACCACGCCAGCGCGGCAAATCATCCATGACCGGGGCCAGGTTATCGCCTTGCCAATCGGCCAAGGCCAGCACATCGCCGGTTTCCAGGTTCGAGGCAGCAAAGCAGGCCAAGGGAGCCAAGGTTCGTGCCCAACCGGGAGGCAGCGCATCGCTTAACTGCTGCAACTGCTGTTCCACGACCTCTCGCAAGCTATCTTGCAACAGCGCCACATCACCGCCCTGCCCCACGGCGGGCAACCACTGATCGCGGCTGGCCAACATTCCGGCCAACAAAGCTTGCGCCTGCAGCAAATTCACATCCATATGCTCCAGAAAACGTGCCACGCTCGGCACGCTTTCCGCCATCTCCAGCGTGGCCCAGGCCGCTGCTTCGTAATGCTCCTGTGCCTTATCGGTAATAGCGGGCACCCCGCCCAGCCCCGTAATCCAGGGCATGGCACGCACCAGGTGTGCACACAAGGAGTCGATGGTACGAATACTCAAACGTGCCGGGTAGGCCAGCAAATCCCACTGCTGTTCCTGATTGCGCTGCATGGCCGCGCGCGCCAGTTCCCAGCTACGTACCCGGTAGGGTTCGGCAGGACGCTCCTGATTGGCAGCGGCCAGCTTCTCCAGCACACGCGCATGCATTTCAGCCGCAGCTTTACGGGTGAAGGTAATGGCCACAATTTCTTCTGGCCGCTGCACGCGAGCCAGCAGGGCCAGAATCCGGTCAGTCAGCAACTCTGTCTTGCCGGAGCCGGCTGGGGCTTGCACCAGAAAGGAGGACTCGGGGTCCAGAGCCCGTGCACGGGCGGGGCTATCACTAGGGGCTGTCAGCATCACACCTCTCCTCCATTGTCTTGGAGGTCTTCCTGGAACAAACGTAAAAATGGCAAAACATCGCAATACAGCAAATCGTTGCGGTTCCATATCTGGTTAGCGGCCTGCCCTTGCAGGAACTCATCGGCCAGCCCTTCCACCGCCTGCTTCCACTGTGCGATTTGCGCGGTCCACTGCTGGGCGCTTTCCAATTCGGTCAGGCCATCAATATCCATGCCGGGCGCAGCCAAACCGCTTAGCCCCACGTGACGGGCATGAAGGCGCACAAAGGCCAAGCCACTGACGGTTCGACCTTCATCCTGCAAGGCGGCTGCATAAAACGGCAATTGCAGATTCACAGGCCTGGGCCGCAGCCAATCTTTATCGGGCCTGAGTTCGCCTATGCCAGTTTTGTAGTCCATCAGCAATTGCTCGCCATCAGCCAGGTCATCCAGTCGGTCCAAGCGCAGGTTCAGACGCAGCAAGCCACGGCTCCAGCTCAATTCCTGTTCCGTCGCACCCAAGGCAAACGGCGGGCGCTGGGCTTCCTGATGCGCATACTCGTTCAAGACGGCCAGACCCCGCTCCATTTCCAGGCTGCGCAGCACCGGGCCGTAATCGGTCAGTTCTTCCTGAGCCGCCTGATCGATACACGCTTGCACCACGTCCAGCAGCGAATCCTCGCCAATCAGTTCGTGCAAGCTGTCCTGATCCTTCACACGCTGCCAGAACAGCTCAACGGCGCGGTGCAGGAACATCCCGCGAGTATTCATATCGCCCACACGGGCGTAATCGGGCAAGGCCTGACCATGCAAACGGAACTTCACAAAAGCCCACAAGGGATTGCGAGCCTGCGTATCCAGTACGCTGATCCCGCCGCGTATACGCTCTTCCAGTTTCAGGCTGGGACCTTGCTCGTCCAGCAAGGCTTCCTGTGCGACGGCCTGTTCAAGCGGCACCACCCAAGGCATTTCAAGCACAGGCCAACGCGCAATCAAAGGGCTGGGCCTCAGTTCTTGCTCTCCCTGCTGCAAAGGGGCGCTGAGCAGGACTTGATTGCCACAACGCAACAAGGCGCTCAGCATCCAGCGCGCCCACTCCAGCTCCCGCTCTGGCGTACTGCGCGGGGCTTGCACCCGGCGCAGCACCTGGGCGGGAATCAAGGGATTGGGTTTGACGGCGGCTGGCAAAATATCATCGGTCAGGCCCAACACCCATACGGCATCCCAACGCCCACCTTCCGCTTCCAGAAACCCCAGCACGTCCAGACGGGAGCGCGGGTCTCGTTGTGGCTGAAACAGATTTTCACGGGCCATGCGAGCCAGGGCACTTTGCGCCTTCAAAGCACTGATTCGCCCCAAAACAGGCGCTTGCTGCGCCAGTTGCAGCAGCAAGGCCTCCAACGCCTCCAAGGTTTGAAACTGGGCACTATCCAGACGGTTGGTTCCCGGAAAACCTAGCGCCTCCAGGCATTGGCGCATGACCGAAGCCCAGGTATCCACCCCTTGAGCGCCTGCCGATACGGACTCGAAACGCTCCATCGCCTTGACCCAGGCCAGAGCCAGTTCGGGCGTATGGAAGCTGAGCATGTCAGCAAAGTCTTTACGGCTAACTTGTGTCTTGCGGTTGTCGCGCCAGGCCTTATCAATGCGGGCACGGCCACCGGCTTCGGACTGCTCCGCCTGACACGCCCCCAAGCGCAGGGCTTGGCCCAGCATGGCCGGTTCAGCCTGCCCCTTGGTTGCCAAGGTAAACAGGGCTTTCAACCAGGCCAGGGCCGCTTCAACCACAGGCCACTCGGCCAAGGATCGGGCCGCTGCCACGTTATAGGGCAAAGCGCCTTGATCGGTATGCATGGCTTGCCGCAAGAGGCGATGCACCAGCGGTAGTTGCGTTTCCAGTTGCGCCGCCACAATGGCTACCGTGCGATTGGGATCTTCGTCCAATTGACGACGCGCCCACTGCACGGCCAAGCGCCATTCCGTATCTGCATCCTGTGCCTGCACCCGATGAACGTCTGTTGCCGGAGCCTCTTCGTGCTGCAGTTGCAGGATCTGCACCCCCATATTCTGCAAACCACTCAAAAGGCTTTGCAGACGCGGGGAGTATTCATGAAAACCGTGCAGTACCATATGACGATGACGCATATGCAAGGCCCCGGCCTGCACCGCTTTCAGGACGCGCTCGGCAGCCAGGTTCGCGTCATCCAGATCTGCCTGCTCCAGGCTTTGCCGGTAATGAGAGCGCCACTGCATGAAACGCTCGAAATCCACGCTGGCCTCACCGGGCTGCAACTCAATGCTCCACTCATCCAGCAAGGTATCGGCTTCACAAGCCAGACGCGCTGCCTGGCCTACATCCAGGAAATACCCCTCTTCCTCGCACTGCTCGATACTGTGCTCCCAACGTTGCAAGGCGGCGAAACGATCCATCTGATGCGCAGCCGGTTGCCACTGTTCCGAAAAGCAAAGCTGATCACTGGCCTGCGCCAGCCATGCCCCCAAAGGCACGATTTCCGGTACGGCAACCGTCCCGCCCGCGCCGGCCAGACGGGCTGACAAATGCCCCAGCAGGCGGCGCGCATAGCGCTTGTTCACGGTTAATACAAGCGTCTCGGCACTATTGAGCTCCTGCAATTGAGCCATGGAAACAGCAGGGGTGTCATGCATAGAAAAAACCAGTTAAGGTTGCAAGAAAACAGAACGGCCAGCAGCACTGATCCAGCCATTGTACCGGCGCTCTATCCCTAGTTTGTTCTCGCCATTACACTTACCGCCATGTCTAGTTCAAACACCCCCAATACCGAATTAACCGGCAGCCTATCGCTACGTACCGGCGACCATACCTGGGGTAGCGCCCGCCGTATGGCCTTGCTGGCAGCGATTGCCGAACAGGGTTCGATCTCTGCCGCGGCCCGTCATATTGGCATCAGCTACAAAGCGGCCTGGGATGCCATCGACATCATGAACAATATGGCAGGCGAACCGTTGGTGCTACGCAGCACAGGCGGCCATCGGGGGGGCGGTGCCACCCTGACACCCAAAGCCATCGAACTGCTGGAGCTGTACCAAACCTACGACAGGCTGCATCAGCGTTTCATGAGCCGTATTGGTCGTTTAATGCCGTCCGTGGCCACTCAGATGGAGTTACTCCAAACCATGATCATGCAAACTTCAGCCCGCAATCAACTGCCCGGCCTTGTTACCACCATCAAGACCGGCGCCGTCAACGACGAAATTCATGTGGATATTGGCCAGGGCCAAACCGTTGTTGCTTCGATTACACGGGAAAGCACGGAAAACCTGGGCCTGCGCGAAGGACAAAAAGTGCTGGCCTTTCTGAAAGCATCCTCGATCATGATAGGCACGGGCGACACCCGCAACTCTCTGTCCGCACGCAATCAGTTGCCTGGCACGATTACTGACGTCATTACCGGCGCCGTCAATGCGGAAGTGCGTCTGGAACTACCACAGGGCCTGACAGTCACCGCCAGCATCACCCTGGACAGCACACAGCGTCTGCATCTGGAAGCGGGCCAATCCGCCTATGCCTTATTCAAGGCATCCAGTGTCATGATCGCTACGCTGTAAGGGCTTCCAGTTCTGCGCTGGTACAGCACTCAATAATGCGTCCATCGCGAATACGATAAACCTCTTGGGCCAAAGCCCTGGCATCTTCAGGATCGTGCGTGATCAAGATAGTGGGAATATCGATCTGGCTTTGCAACTGAGCCAGTTCCGCCCGCAAACGAACACGCAAATCCTGATCCAGGGCCGCCAAAGGCTCATCCAGCAAAA
Source organism: Alcaligenes faecalis (assembly GCF_041521385.1). NCBI lineage: Bacteria > Pseudomonadati > Pseudomonadota > Betaproteobacteria > Burkholderiales > Alcaligenaceae > Alcaligenes > Alcaligenes faecalis. Next base: position 1,367,382 of record NZ_CP168006.1, read on the forward strand.
GCAACTGAGGCTCGATAGCCAAGGCTCGCGCCAAAGCGCAACGCTGTTTTTGCCCACCCGATAACTGGGCGGGATAGCTGCTCAATACCGACTCCAGCTCAAATGCCTCCACCCAACGCTGGGCAGCCACAGGCATATCCCGCACAGAGCGGTTGAACAAACCCGTATTCAGGCCAAAGCAAATATTCTGCGCCGCAGTCAAATGCGGGAACAGGCCGTAGTCCTGAAACAGATAGGCCACCCGACGCTCACGCGGTTTCAGGTTGATGCCTGCCCCAGAATCAAAATAGACCTGACCGCCAATCTGGATGCGACCATGATCGGGCCGCAACAAGCCCGCCACACTTTGCACCGTCAAGGACTTGCCCGACCCCGAAGGCCCGTACAGGGCAATATGACGAGCCTCGGTTTGAATCTGAATGTTCAGCTCAAAATGACGGGCCTCGCTAACCACGGTGCGTTGAATCTGTACACTCAGGCTCATTGCATCCCTCTTTTACGGCGTACATGACGCGGTGACAGCGCACTGGTGCTCCACAAGACCAGCACACAGGTAATCGAAATAATGGCGACCAGCACCAGCGCCTGCTGATCCTCGCCTGCCTGCACCGCCTCGTAAATAGCGATGGACATGGTTTGGGTACGCCCCGGTATGCTGCCCGCAATCATCAAGGTCGCCCCAAACTCGCCCAAGGCTCGGGCGAACGCCAGCAACACACCAGCCATGATGCCACGCGCCGCCAAAGGCAGGCTGACGCGGAAAAAGATGGCCAGAGGCTTCAGGCCCAGTACGCTGGCCGCATTTTCCAGACGGGGGTCCACATCCTCAAAAGCCGCACGCGCTGCTTTCAAAATCATGGGGAAAGCGACAACTGTGGCAGCAATCACTGCCCCCTGCCAGGTAAAGACCAGCTCGATACCCATACTGGAGAGCCACTGCCCAAAGGTACTGCGCCGCCCCAGCAAGACCAGAAGGTAATAACCGATGACCGTAGGTGGCAAGACCATAGGCAAAGTCAGAATGGAGTCGAGCAGGTCACACCAGCGCGACTGCCAGCGTGACAGAGCGTAAGCAATGCCGATGCCCAGCACACAGGCAAACAAGGTCGCCCAACCGGCGACCTTGAGCGACAACCACAGGGGAATCCAAAATGACGTCATCCGACTATCAACATCCTATCAAGGCTTGGCAAAACCGTATTTTGCCAGCACTTGCTGCCCAGACTCGGACATGACGAAATCCTGAAAGGCCTGGGCCTTATCACTGCGACCTTCACGTTGCACCAAAGCAATCGGATAAGTGACAGGCTCGGTGGTCTTGAGCACTTCCAGCACATTCACCTTGTCTTTCATGATGGCCGCGTCAGTCGCGAACACAAAACCGGCTTCTACTTCACCACGGGCGACGTAATCGAGCACCTGACGCACGTTCTGACCCAGGATTTCGCGCTGTTTCACGACATCCCACTGACCGGCTTTTTCCAAGGCAGCCTGGGTGTAGCGGCCCACAGGCACCACAGCCGGGTTGCCCAAAGCCACGCGTTTAACGTCTGCCTTGTCCAGATCACCCACGTTTGTCACGTTGGCAGGATTATCGCTCGGTACAATCAGTACCACCTGATTCTGCACAAAATTCTTGCGGGTAGCAGGGTCCACCACCTTGGCGTCTTCCGCCTTGTTCATGGCCTTTTGGTCTGCCGAGGCAAACACATCGACCGGAGCGCCATTGACGATTTGCTGCAGCACGACATCCGATGCTGCGAAACTGGTCAGCACTTTGGTGCCGGGATGCGCTGCCTCAAACTGGCCAGCCAGTTCCTTGAAGGCATTGGTCAGGCTGGCAGCGGCGGCCACCACCAATTCATCGGCTTGCGCAGTGCCTTGCAAAAACAGGGATAAGGCGGCTACTGATACGACACGTTTGAACATTGTTTTCTCCTCCGGGACAGGGGTAACGAATGAGTATAATCAGGAAATATATATAGGTATATAGCGTAAATCTACCCTTGTGCTAAATGAAACTCATCACCCCGGAGTGATAGCATGATGGCTTTCCTGCTTTATTCCGGCTCTCAAAAACACGCCAATAGCCACGCTTTACGACTTCTCCATCCCCATGACGCAAGCCAGTCTGATTTCCGATTTCATCACCATGCTCTGGTTGCAGGACGGCCTGTCCGCCAATACACAGCAGGCATATCGGCAGGACTTGGAACGCCTGGAGGAGTGGGCTCAGCAGGAACGTGACGGCACGCCGCTGGAGCAATTGAATGCCAGCGATTTGCGCGAATGGATGGCCAGCCAGACCGGTCAGAGCAAGGCCAGCAAGGCCAGCACGGCCAACCGCAGGTTGGCCACCTTGCGCCGCTTTTACGATTGGACAGTGCAAGAAGGGATGCGGCAAGACGATCCCTGCCTGGAACTGAGCAGCGCCCGACAGGCCCCGCGTGTCCCGCATACCTTGTCTGAAGAACAGGTGGAACGCCTGCTGGCCGCACCGGATATACATCATCCCTTGGGGCTGCGCGACCGCTGCATGCTGGAAACCCTGTATGCCAGCGGTTTACGCGTCACGGAGCTGACTGAACTGCCTCTGCAAAACCTGAGCCTGAACGATGGCGTACTGCGCATCGACCAAGGCAAGGGCGGCAAAGACAGGCTGGTGCCTTTGGGGCAGGAAGCCCTGCACTGGATCGAACGCTATATGCAGGAATCTCGCCCTGCCTTGCTGGGCCAGCGTCGCAGCGACTTTGTATTTATTACCGGGCGTGGCAGTTGCATGAGTCGCCAGTCCTTTTGGTTGATCGTCAAGAAATACGCCGTGCAGGCCGGGATTCTGGCCCCCTTGTCCCCGCACGTTCTGCGTCATGCTTTTGCGACCCATTTGCTCAATCACGGTGCGGACTTGCGCGTGGTGCAGATGCTCCTGGGACACGCGGACATTTCCACAACCCAGATTTATACCCATGTGGCACGTGAACGCTTGAAAGCCTTGCACGCAGCCCATCATCCACGCGCCTGAGCGCACTCCCACGATATGGCGAAAGAAAAACACGTTAGCGAAACACCAGCCACACAGTGGCTACGTAAAAATGGCATTTACTTTACCGAACATAGCTACAACTATGTCGACCATGGCGGCGCCATGGAAGCCGCAGCCCAGTTGGGTCTGGACCTGCACCGGGTGGCCAAGACCCTGATCATGGAAGATGAAAACGCCAAGCCCTTGATCATCGTGATGCACGGCGACCGTGAAGTCTCTACCAAGAACCTGGCTCGTCAAACGGGCGCAAAGAAAATCGCCCCTTGCAAACCGGAGGTGGCCCAGCGCCATTCGGGCTATATGGTGGGTGGTACCTCGCCCTTTGCCACCCGCAAGGCCATGCCGGTGTGGCTGGAAGAGGAACTGCTGGAGTTCGACACCATCTACATCAATGGTGGCCGACGCGGCTATTTGCTGGGTATCAATCCCCAGGTTCTGATCGACCAGCTAGGCGCACGTTCAGTGCAGGCGGGTCTGGAAAAAGGCTGATCTTACTTAGCAGCAGGTATAAAAAAGACGGCGCTGTCAGCCCGTCTTTTTTTATGTCCCGCGCTTGCTTGAGCCATCAAACGCCGCACTAAACGGCCTGCTTCCGCTCCCTGCACTTCCTGCCACGCGCAGCCACCACCTCCTCCTCCCGCCCCCCTGCACTGGATAGCAGCGCGCGACAGCACTGTCCGCCCAGTCGCTTTTCACAAGACAAGGTGATTGCACCGCTTTGACATTTCGCCAGATAATTCAAATCTGAATAATAAGAGGGGACCCCATGTTTCAATCCTTGCGCCAGCCCGCTGTCATGACGGTGACGTTGGCGGCTGCTGGCATCCTGATGGTTACCATGGGGATACGCCAATCCTTTGGCCTGTTCGTTGGCCCCATTGATAAGGCTACCGGCATGGGCATCATGTCCATCAGCTTTGCCATGGCCGTGGGCCAACTTGCCTGGGGGGCGATACAACCGATTGCCGGTGCCTGTTCCGACCGTTGGGGCCCGGACCGGGTTCTGATCGCGGGTCTTCTGATTCTGGCATTGAGCTGTGCCGTCACACCGTTTATTGACACGGGGCTGGGCCTGACCTTGACGCTGGGCCTGCTGGCCAATATTGGCTCGGGTGCAGCCAGCTTCTCCACTCTGATTGGCGCGGCTGCCCAACGTATTCCCGATCACGCTCGTGGTCAGGCCTCGGGCCTGATCAATGCCGGCGGCTCCTTCGGCCAGTTCGTCTTTGCTCCCGTGGTGCAGAAGCTGATCGGCTGGGTGGGCTGGATGTCGACCTTTTGGGTCCTGGCCCTGACCGCCCTGCTGACCCTGCCCCTGATCCGCAAACTAAGCCCTGGCAGCAAAGCCCAAAAGACAGCCGCCGCCCCCCGCCCCGCTCCTGTTACCAGCGGTCCGGGGCTGACCGAGACATTGAAAAACGCCATGACAGATCGCAGCTACTTGCTGCTGAGCCTGGGTTTTTTCACCTGCGGTTTCCACATTGCCTTTCTGGTCACCCACTTGCCGGGGGAAATTGACCTGTGCGGACTGCCACCATCGGTAGCAAGCTGGTCGCTGGCCCTGATCGGCCTGGCCAATATCTTTGGCAGTATCGCCGCCGGTTCCTGCATTGCCCGCTGGCGCAGCAAGTATGTACTGGCACTGATGTATGCCTCGCGCGCTGTGCTGATCCTGTGGTACTTGATGATGCCGAAAACCGATCTGGTGTTCTACATCTTTGCCATCGGTCTGGGGCTGACTTGGCTGGCGACCGTACCCCCTACTGCCAATATCGTCGCCAAGCTGTTTGGCACGCGCTATCTGGCCACCCTGTTTGGCCTGGCCTTGTTCTCGCACCAGATCGGCGGCTTTTTAGGCGCATGGCTAGGTGGTATCGCCTTGACCCGCTTTGGTGATTACAGCTGGATGTGGTGGGCAGATATTGTGTTGGCTACACTGGCTGCCATCGTTAATTTGCCGATACGCGAAGCCAAGATCAAGATGCAGCCGGCCTGAACGCATAAAATGAGGTATGGCCTTGATATGCTCGGGCCTCCCATCCAGAAAACAAATCTGACAGCCATACCTTGTGTTGACGGACAGCGACCTGCCCTGGGCAGACTCCCCAATCCAGGTGCCTGAGACCACGTAGACGTTCACTTCGCTCCACTGAGCCATGAACAAAAAGACCTGCCAAGAATGACAGGTCTTTTTTCTGGCCCAAACACAGATCCCCTACTGCTCAAAGCAGGCACCTGTCACCCCAAACAATAAGGTCTTTAAAACATGGTGTTGCTATTAGCGGCCTGCTCCGGCACCGCCTGAATCACATCCCAGTGCTCCACAATCTTGCCGTCTTTCACCCGAAAAATATCAATCACCGCCTGACCGCGATCGGCCTTGCCATTGGTCGAATGCACATGCAGATAAACCAAATCGCCGTCTGCGGCACTGCGCACAATCCGTGCGCGAGACTGCGGGTTCTCTTTGAAGTAGCCATCAAAATAGCCCACAAAAGATGCCTTTCCGTCCGGCACTTCCGGGTTGTGCTGGATATAGTCCTCGGCCACCACTGTCGCCGCTTCCTGCACCTGATGCTTGTTAAAGAACCTATCGTAAAAATTAACCACTAGCGTGCGATTGCTCTCTTCCTGAGCCACATCACGAGTCTGCGAATTGGCAGCCAACGCTGCATTTGTGCTCAACAAGAAAGAGCCCGCTAATAAAACTGGAGATACCCATCGGATTACCCCTTTCATCAATCGCATTCCTAGTTCAATAACCTACGGTAAAACGCTGGCGCGAATGGGCGGGACGTTCAATCTCGTCCACCAAAGCGATGGCGTAATCTTCATAAGAAATCTTGCTGCCTTGATCGGAGACCAAAAGACTGTCTTTACCCACACGAAATGTACCCGTGCGCCGGCCGGGACCAAACTCTGCCGAGGGCGACAGGAAAGTCCAATCCAGCTCTTTTTCCTGACGTAGCTGATCCAGAAAGGCAATGCCACCCAAGGCCTCGGTACGGTAGGCATCCGAGAAAACAGGCTGATCAATCAATCGCTGACCAGGAGCCACTTCCAGACTGGCTGCACCGCCCACCACCAGATAACGCGGCACACCAGCCGCACGAACCGCCGTAATCAGCTTGGAGGGATCCGACGAGGCGAAGCGAACGGCGCTGATCGCCACATCGTGCCCTTTCAACAGCGCGATCAAACCGTCCAGATCATTCACATCACCCTGAACAGCCGTGACATTGGGCAGGCTGGCAATTTTTTCAGGATGGCGAGCAATCGCTGTCACCGTATGACCGCGATCCGAGAGTTCTTTCAAAAGGCGCGAACCGACTTCGCCAGAAGCACCTATCAATGCAATACGAGACATAACCGCTCCTTGTGTGCTCAAATAAAGACCTGGTCTATAAAGTAGACCATAAAGCGTGATGCTAGACAGTTTTTTGACAGTCCACAAGAAGTCACGCTGGCCATACTAGGTCACACGCAAGTGACTATTGAACACAGGAGAGCAAGTCGCCATGTCCTCATCAAGCACCACTACACAGGCTTGCAGCCTGATACAGGAAGAATTTGAGCAACCCTGTCCCATCCGGGATGTGCTGGATCGAATTGGTGACCAATGGAGCCTGCTGATCCTGGAATCCTTGGCGCCAGGCACCCTGCGCTTTAACGAGCTGGGCCGGGAAATCGGCGATATTTCCCGTCAAATGCTCTCGCGCACGCTCAAGCGCCTGGAAACGGATGGGTTTGTACAACGGACCTTGTATGCAGAAGTGCCACCACGCGTGGAATACACGCTGACCGAATTGGGGCAATCCTTTCTGGTGCCCATGCGGGAGCTGGTGAAGTGGGCGGACGTCCATCACGCGCGTATCTGTCAGGCACGTCGGGAATCCCAATCGGGCTAACCATACCCGGATGCACCTGACGGTGCATTACGCCCCACATCATGTACCAATCTGCCCACCTCCCGTATTCACCAACCCCATTTGACAGCCAGGCCTGAACGAACGGTCCTACCCCGAATGCCCGTACCCACCCTAAACCTGAGTCGGAGGGGACGCCACCTTGTCAGCCCCAGGTAGGCAACAAAAAAGCCGCATTACGCGGCTTTTTCTATCTACGGGGGCAACGACTTCAAGCCGCACTGGCCGGCAAGCCAAACACCCGGTCAAAGGTCCAACTAAAGATAAAAGAGTAGATCAGGAAGAACACCAGAATGGCCACTTCCATACGCAACGCCTCCATCAAGCCGACCTGATACCACCACATATACAAAGGCACGATGGCAATCACCAAACCCGCCTCAAAACTGATGGCATGCACGCTACGGCGCAACAGGCTGCGACCTTTGACCGTTTGGCGAGACTCCCAATACTCAAAGGCGGTGTTGAACACGTAGTTCCACACAATTGCAATCACCGAGATCGCCACTGCAATAGGTGCAGACTCGGAGGCCTTCCCACCGGCAAAATACGCCAGCAAGAAAGAAGAAAAAACAATGGCAAAAAACTCAAACACACCCACGTAAAACACGCGGCGTTTCCAACCTTGGAGTGTCATGGCTAAGCTGCTTATGCGCACGCCCCGCAGCCCCAAGATCAAGGAGCCAAGAGAACAGTGCGATTAAAAATACGATGGCGGGCCCAGCAGGAATCGAACCTGCAATCTTCCCTTAGGAGGGGAAAGTTATATCCATTTAACTATGGGCCCGGCGGGCTTTCTGTGGAGTGGGCCCACGCGGGCCAGACACCACATACACCGCAGGAATACAAGCTTTGCAACACACAAAGGCAGAGCTGACGCCTTTTCTTGTCTACAAAAAACCAAGCATTTTCCCGCCAGGTGCAGCCGAAAGTGCTGCAGCAAAAGGACCATCAAAAACACCTGTCCTGCCGCTGTGCACTTCTCAGAAAAGCAGCCGCAAAGTGTACCAGCTAGACCGCCGAGGTGAAAGGATTGAAACAGCCAAACAGAGTCGCCCTGTGATACCTCGAACAAGCCCGCACGCATCCAGATCACGCCTGACTCCGTCGCTCGAAAATCCGCTTCGACACCCGATCAGAAAAGGCCTTCCCTTGCCTTGCCGCTAACGAAAAAATCTCAAGCCCCGCCTATAAAGCCATCCCCAGCTCTTTCTAGGACAAACCCCAATCTAAATATGTTGTTAATATATTTAGAAAATATTAAGATTTGTCCCATGCTCTGAAACAGCCCATTGGTCAGTGACAGAGCTGGACTATAAAAAAACCACCGGAGACAAACATGAAATCCAAACTTGTTGCATCCACATTGACCAGCCTGTTGTTGCTAAGCGGCATCGCCTCGGCACAAGCGGCCGAAATCAGTTGGCGCGTACCGACATCGGTACCCGAAGGCTCCCCGTTTTATCAGAACTTTCTGGAACGTTTCGCAAAGAATGTAAAGCTCATGACGGGTGATCGCGTCGAGATTCAGCCCTTTGGAGCCGGTGTGATCGTTCCTGCCCTTAAAGTCTTTGAAGCGGTAGAGACAGGCGTTGTGGAAGCGGGCCACTCCACCTCCAGCTATCTGGTCAATCAGGACCCGGCTAACGCGATTTTTGCGGGCTATCCCGGCGGCATGGGGCCCGATGCCTATCGTGTCTGGCTGTATGAAGGCGGTGGCAAGGAAAAGCTGCAGGAACTACGTGCCAAAAATGGTCTGAAAACCATGATTGTGGGGCTGGGTTCAACCGAAGTCCTGGCACACTCCAATACGCCTATCCGAACCGCTGAAGATCTGAAAGGACTGAAGTACCGTACCTCCGGTGCCTGGGCCGATGTGATGAAAGACTATTTCGGAGCCGTTCCCACGGTGGTTCCTCCCGGCGATACCTACACCCTGCTGCAACGCAAAGGGGTGGATGCCGTGGAATGGGCAACCCCTTCCTCCAATACGCCAGAAGGCTTTCATCAGGCGGCCAAATACATCGTTGTGCCGGGTGTACACCAGCCTACGTTTATGTGGGAAGTCGTTCTCAAGCAGGAAACCTGGGACAAAGTGCCCGCCGACCTGCAGCCACTCATTGAAGCGGCTGCCGAGCTGACCACGCATCAATCGCTGGACTACTTCTATAACGCCGACATCAAGGCCATGGAAAAGTATCGCCAGGGACGCAACGAAGTCATCACCCTGGATCCCGCTTTCATTAAACAATTGGCCGAGGCTGGCAATGACTGGGTACACAAGAAAGCAGAAGCCCAGGCACAGTCCGGCAACGATTACATGAAAAACCTGCTGACGGACTACGATGGCTTTCTGACTCGCTGGCGCAGCGAAAGCAATTACTTGATCCGCGACTAAGTCCTACTTTCTGAAGGAGAGCTGCCATGCTGCAGCCTATTTCAAAACTGATCGACTTTGTTGCCCTTGCCAGTGCCAGGTTGGCGCAGTTGGCTGCAGCCATCCTGGTCACGGCCATGGTGTGGGAAGTCTTTGCCCGCTACGTCTTGCATGCGCCGACAGTCTGGGCCTTCGATATTGCGTACATGATGAACGGGGCTATCTTTCTGCTGGGCATGGCCTGGGTCATGCGTCAGAACGAACACATCAGCATTGATGTGGTTCGCAAGCACTTGCCCAAGTCCTTCGCCCGTATTTCAGATGTGCTTCTATACCTGCTGGTGCTGTTTCCCCTGTTTGCCGTATTGAGCAAGGTTGGCATCAACAAAGCCTGGATGGCCTGGAAGCTGAATGAAGTGGAAATGGTCAGCCCCTGGGCTCCGGTGATGTGGCCGTTCTACGTCTGCATTGCCATTGGTCTGGTCGCCTTCACCTTGCAACTGCTGGCGCATGGCTTGCGCTGCGCGGTCAAAGGACAAAACCATACTGAGGTCGAGGTGAACCCATGAACCTATGGATTGCCGGACTGATGTTTCCCGCCCTGTTCCTGTTGGTTTTCCAGGGCATGCCCGTGGCGTTTGCACTGATCCTGCCCGCTTTTCTGGCGGGTTGGTACGCCTTTGGCCCCATGGTCTTTGACCAGATGTACGGTGCGCTGTATGGAGCTGCCACCAACCATATCCTGTCAGCCATTCCCATGTTCGTACTGATGGGGGCCCTGCTGGAGCGTTCCGGTATTGCTGCCCGTCTGTTTCGCGCCATGCAGTTATGGCTGGGCGGTCTGCCAGGCGGGCTGGCTATTGCCACCATTGCCATGGCCGCCACCTTTGCGGCCGCAGCCGGTGTGGTGGGTGCGGTCGAAATCATGGTGGGTTTAATGGCCATCCCGGCCATGAAACGCTTTCGCTACAACAACTCCCTGATCGCCGGCACGATCTGCGCTGGCGGGTCGCTGGGCACCATGATCCCTCCATCAGTGGTCGCGGTCGTCTACGCTTCCCTGGCACAGGTTCCGGTGGGAGAGTTATTTGCCGCCATGCTCTTTCCGGGTCTATTGATGAGCACGCTGTTTGTGGGCTATATCCTGATTGCCTCCACGCTCAAGCCAGAGTTGGGGCCAAGGGCGGATGACGAAGACATGCGCCGGCCTCTGGGTGAAAAAATCAGTATTACGATGCGTGGTCTGGTTCCCATGATGCTGCTGATCATCGCTGTTCTGGGTTCTTTGATGAAAGGGATTGCATCGCCCACCGAGGCAGCGGCCCTGGGCGCGGCGGCCGCCGCTGTCCTGTGCATTTTCTACCGTCAGTTCAACTGGGAAGTTTTCAGCGGAGCATTACGGATTACGGTGCGCATTACAGCGATGATCATGCTGATTGTGGCCGGGGGCACGATGTTCACCGGCGCCTTCGCTGCCAATGGTGGCGCCAAGCTGGTAAACATGCTGACCAGTGATCTGGGCCTGGGCAGCACAGGTACGATCATTTTGTTTCTGGGCATCGTATTTCTGCTGGGCTTTGTGCTGGACTGGACCGCCAACGTCCTGATTTGCGTACCGCTGTTCCTGCCCTTTATTGTGGCAACCGGGCTGGATCCCCTGTGGTTTGGCGTGATGATGATTGTTGTTATTCAAACCAGCTATCTGACGCCGCCTCTGGCCTCATCCATTTTCTACCTCCTGTCCATTGCCCCAAAAGACATGACATACGGGCAAGTTTGTCGAGGAGTCCTGCCATTTATTCTTGCTCAGTTACTGACCTTGCTGATCGTCGCTCTGTTTCCCGCGATTGCCACTTGGTTACCCCAGCAAGTATCCGGTTTTTAACCCCATTTTTATATTGGAGTCTCTGTGAGTAGCGCCCCCGCCTCTTCTTCTCGTGCCGCTGAAACCGCCTATCAGGCGATTGAGCAGCTAATAGCCACACTCAAACTGGAGCCAGGTCAGGCCATTGTGGAAAGTGATCTGGTGGAAATGACGGGTTTGGGACGCACCCCCTTGCGTGAAGCTCTGATGCGCATGGTGGCCCTGGGATTGATCGAGCAACAACCACGCCGCGGTCTGCGTGTCAGTGAAATCCGTGTGGCTGAGCATCTGACTCTGATTGAAACGCGCCGGGTTCTGGAGCGCCTGATTGTGCAGGGAGCCGCCCGCTGGGCGACCCCTGCCCAACGCAGCGCCTTGCTCGGTCACGCCCAGGCCATGGTGGATGCCGCCAACGCCAAGGATATCGACGCCTATATGCTGGCCGACCAGCATTTGGACGAAGTGATCCACCAGGCCTGTCGCAACACCTTTGCTGTGCAAGCGGTCACGCCCATGATCGTTCAGTGCAGACGATTTTGGTACGCCTATCAATATGAAGGCGACCTGGAAGCCGGAGCCCAGGCTCATTTCACACTGGCGGAAGGCATCCAGGATGGAAACCCCGACCTGGCCTTGCAAGGCTCTGAAACGCTCATGGCCTACCTGAGCGCCTTCACCCGCAAGGTCATTGAGTAAACCGATAGACCAACGACTAATAATCTGGAGACATCATGAAACTGAACGGAATTCTCGTTCCCATCGTTACCCCGTTTGACGCCAACAACCAGTTAAACGAGCAAGCCCTGGAGCGTCTGGTGGAGTGCTTTATCGAGGCTGGCGTAGGGGGAATTGTGGCTTGCGGCACAACAGGCGAGTACTACGCGCTAAGCGCACAAGAGCGTCGCCGTGTGCTGGAGATTGTTGCCAACACCGGCCGTGGCCGCACAACACTGATTGCCGGTGTGAACTCCATGTCACCTGCCGAAGCCATCAGCCGAATCCGTGAAGCCGAGGAGCTGGGATACGAGGCGCTGATGCTCTCTCCCACCCCCTACAGTCTGCCGGGCCAAAATGAAGTGGTGGCATATTTCAAAGAAGTCGCCGCCGCCACCGAATTGCCGATTGTCATGTACAACTTCCCGGCACGCATCGGCATTCAGATCGAGCTTGAATCCGTTTACGAACTGGCCACGGTCAAGAACATTGTGGGTATCAAGGAGAGCAGCGGTAATTTCAGCCGAGTGGTTGCCATGGTCAATGCCAATCTGCCCGACTTCCAGGTTGTTTGCGGCTGTGATGATCAAGCCGCCGATTTCTTGTTCTGGGGTGTCCGTAGCTGGATCAGTGGCGGGGCCAATGTATTTCCTGCCGAACAAGTCCAAATGCTCAAAGCAGCGGAACAAGGGGACTGGGACAGCGTGCGCCGCATGATGGCCGCCATGTTGCCCGCTATTGCCGCCATGGAGTCGGGTAACTACAACCAGAAAGCCAAACTGGGCTGCGTGCGTCACGGCATTGATGTCGGTTCGGTACGCCTGCCCCTGCTCCCAGTCGACGCACAGGAACGGGATGACTTTCTGGCACAAATCAACGCTTACCAAGTCGAACAGGAGGCTTGAATGCCCACGCAGAAAGAAACAATCTTTGAGTTGGCCCGTACCGGAAAGCTGCATGCTTCCCATTTGATTCCTGGTCACCCAACTACGGCTTCGGCCTTGCTTGATAACATCAGCCCTATCGACCTGGCCGTGATTGGCAAGATCTCCGCCGGTCAAACCTCGGATGTACAAGCGGCGGTCACTGCTGCGCGCACAAGCTTTGAATCCGGGGAATGGTCCGAGCTATCTCCGGCTGACCGTAAGAAGATCATGCTCAAGTGGGTGGCCTTGCTGGAGCAACACGCCGAGGAACTGGCTGCACTCGATTGCGTGGATGCAGGCAAACCCATCACCGAGTGCCTGAACACCGATATGCCGGCCACCATCGATACCTTTAGCTGGTATGCAGAAACGGCCGATAAATGCTTTGGTCGAATTTCCCCCACTGGCTCAGAGGCGCTGGGTTTGATCACCCAAGAACCCATTGGTGTGGTGGCTGCCGTATTGCCCTGGAACTTCCCAGCCCAGATGTACGCCTGGAAAGTGGCCCCTGCTCTGGTCTGCGGCAACTCGGTCATTGTGAAGCCGTCCGAGCTGACCAGTCTGAGCGCCTACCGCATGACACAACTGGCGCATCAGGCAGGCATCCCGGAAGGGGCGCTCATTCTGATCACAGGCACAGGGGAAGACGTAGGAGAACCGCTGGGACGACATGAGGACGTGGACATCGTGTCGTTCACCGGCTCCACCGAAGTAGGACGCCTGTTCCTGAAATATTCTGCGGAAAGCAATCTAAAAGAAGTCGTGCTGGAATGCGGCGGCAAAAGCCCCCAGGTCATTTTTGAGGATGCCCGGCTGGACGAAGCGGTTCCCTCCATCCTGGCGGCCGCCTTCTGGAACATGAGCGAAAACTGCAGTTGCGGTTCCCGCCTGATCGTCCACAGCAGCCTGAAAGACACACTGCTACACAAGCTCACGCAAGGGCTGGAGTCCTGGAAAGTGGGCTTGCCTACAGACCCGGACGTGTCCATCGGTCCGATGGTCGAAAAAGCGCACTTTGAAAAAGTGGCCAGCTTTCTGCAGAACCCCGGTAAAAACGCCCAACTGGTTCATGGTGGGCGTGTCCACAGTGACCTGGGCAGTGGCTGGTACATCGAACCCACCATCTTCGATCACATCACCCCGCAAGACCGCCTGTTCCAGGAAGAAGTGTTCGGCCCCATCCTGGCCATCACAACCTTCGAGACAGAAGAGCAAGCCATCGCCTTGGCGAACGACACCCAATACGGCCTGGCCGCCTCCATCTACACACTGGATGTGCGGCGCGCACAGCGTGTCTCGCGCAAGATCAAGGCAGGCACCGTGTCGGTGAATGGTTTTTCCGAAGGGGATATCACCGCACCTTTTGGCGGCTTCAAACTGTCCGGTTTTGGCGGCAAGGACAAGGGAATGGAAGCCCTGGATCAATACCAGCAAACCAAGGCGATCTGGTATGTGAACCAGTAAGCCGCTGCTTGCATAACCCAGGCAGCAACAAGCAGACCGCTGTACACCGCCCCCCTCTCAGACTCCTGGACATGAAAGCGGGGGCGGTGCTTGTCAATGAGCGGCTCCGGTTTCTTAGGCAGGTATGACATCCTGCCCTCAGGTCCCGCCCGGCCCGCTCGACATAGGGCATTCACGATGTAGCACCGGCAATCAGTCCACAACAGACAGAACGCCACTAGTAGAAAAAAGCCCCCCGCTCCAAGGGCACCGTCTTATCAGTACACACCCGTTTCAGCTCCTGCGCGAACAGCTTGTCCACCGGACGCTGCTGACCGGCCACCCGTGTAAAGAGCGCGATAGGCGACAAGCCCCACTCAAAGGAGTACGGCACCATCGCCACGCCGGACACGCGTACCAATTCTTCAGCAATTTCGGTCGGCACCACAGATACAGCACGGGAGTGATTCACGATCAACTCCCCAATCAGCTTGGGCGACGAAGTCTCTACGCTGGGCACAGGCTCCAACAAGCCTGCCCGTAAAAACAGGTTCGCCACCTGCCGCCGCATCGGGGTATTGCGCGGTCCCAGAATCCAGTCCAGATCCTGCAATTGCGCCCAGTCCAGCTTGCGTCGCCCCAATCGACCCGCCAGTTCCCGGCTGGCAATCAGGCGTGGTTGCTGCGCGTACAAGGCCTCATGGCGCAGCCCTTTCATATTCAAATCCGCAGAGCTGCGTGCAACGACGGCATCCAGGGCATGATCGCGCAATTGTTCCAGCAGGGTTTCCGTCAGCCCTTCGGTCATGCTGACAGAAACCACCTGCCCGTGAGGGCGGGTTGCCCGCAAAGCCGTGGAAACCAGTTTTCCGGACACAAAGGGAATCACACCCAGGCGCAAATGCGCCTGCCGCCCCATGCTATGCGCCTGCAGATCCAGACTTAACAGTTCCATATCCTGCACCATGGCCCGAGCGCGTGAAATCACGATCTGCCCTTGTGGTGTTGCCTCCATGCCACGGGAGGAGCGCAAGAACAGCGGCGTGCCAAAAACTTGTTCCACCTCGGCCAGGGCCTGGGTCACCGCAGGCTGGCTCATCGCCATTAAATCCGCCACTTTGGTCAGCGAGCCCAGACGTTCGATCTCAATCAGCAAAGCCAAGTGACGCAGCTTGAGTCGTTGCACCAAGCGATGCGCGATATCGTTTGTTTCCAAGCTCTTACCCTACCCATAAGCATTTACTAATGGGGTAATAATAAGCCCTAATATCCAAACCTGTTTAATTATCTACACTTGTTGAAAACCGGCAGTGACGCACTATTCGCCACGCCTTCCCTGGATTTCACCAAACAGTTGTTTGGCGCCTGAGCAAAAGGACACGCAATGAGTTCACCTGTAGATCGACAAGCCGCCCTGGATTACCACGAGTTCCCCATTCCCGGCAAAGTCACCATTGCCGCGACCAAACCCTTGGTCAACCAACGTGACCTGGGCCTGGCCTATTCCCCAGGTGTTGCCGCCGCTTGCGAAGAAATTGTGGTCGACGCACAAAATGCCTTCCGCTACACCGGCCGTGGCAATCTGGTGGGGGTGATCTCCAACGGTACCGCGGTGTTGGGGCTGGGCAATATTGGTGCCCTGGCCTCCAAACCCGTGATGGAAGGCAAGGCCGTTCTGTTCAAGAAGTTTGCTGGCCTGGACGTGTTTGATATCGAGATCAACGAAACCGACCCCGACAAACTGGTAGACATCATTGCCGGTCTGGAGCCTACCTTCGGGGGCATCAACCTGGAAGACATCAAAGCACCCGAGTGTTTTGAGGTTGAGCGCAAGCTGCGCGAACGCATGAATATCCCCGTTTTTCACGACGATCAGCACGGTACTGCCATTTGTGTGACGGCAGCGTTCCTGAACGGCTTGAAAGTTGTTGGCAAAGACATCAAGAAAATCAAAGTCGTAACCTCGGGTGCCGGTGCAGCCGCTTTGGCGTGCCTGGACTTGATGGTGGATATGGGTCTGCCCGAAGAAAACGTCTGGGTAACGGACATTGATGGCGTGGTCTACAAAGGTCGCCCAGGTCATCAAGTTCCTGAACTGGCCCGTTTCGCCAAAGAAACCGAAGCACGCAAGCTAGCCGATGTCATCGACAATGCTGATGTATTTCTGGGCCTGTCCGCCGGCGGTGTGCTGAAAGCTGAAATGCTGCAAAAAATGGCAAACCGTCCTTTCGTGATGGCACTGGCCAACCCCACCCCCGAGATTCTGCCTGAAGTGGCCAAAGCCGCCCGCGACGACGTCATCATGGCAACTGGCCGCTCGGACTTTCCGAACCAGGTCAATAACGTGCTGTGCTTCCCCTACATTTTCCGCGGTGCGCTGGATGTAGGCGCCACCACCATTACCCGAGGCATGGAAAAAGCCGCCGCCCGCGCCATTGCCGCCCTGGCAGAAGAAGAGCAGGACGAAGCCGTGGCTGCGGCCTATGGTGGTTATGGGCTGAGCTTTGGCCCCGAATACCTGATTCCCAAGCCCTTTGATCCCCGTCTGATCGTGCGTATTGCCCCCGCTGTCGCGCAGGCGGCCATGGAAGAAGGGGTTGCCTCTCGCCCAATCGCGGATCTGGAAGGCTACATTGCCAAGCTACAACAGTTTGTCTACCACTCCGGCACCTTCATGAAGCCCGTTTTTGCCATCGCCAAGCAATTGGTGCGCGAAGGCGGTAAGGCTCGCATCGTCTTTACCGAGGGCGAAGAAGAACGCGTGCTACGCGCCGTACAAGTGATTGTGGATGAGAAATTGGCCCACCCAATTCTGGTTGGCCGCCCTGCCGTGCTGCTGTCTCGCATCAAGAAATTTGGTCTGCGCCTGCGTTTAGGAGTGGATGTGGAAGTGACCAATCCGGAATCGGACGACCGTTTCCACCAGTATTGGACCACCTACTGGGAAAAAATGTGCCGTCGCGGTATCAGCAAGGAAATGGCTCGTGTGGAAATGCGTCGTCGCCTGACCCTGATTGGCGCGACCATGGTGCACCTGGGCGATGCCGATGGCATGATTTGCGGCACCATCGGTTCCTACCACAACCACCTGCGCTACATCGACGAGATGATCGGCCGCAAGCCCGACTCCAGTGTGTACGCCGCCATGAATATCCTGCTCTTGGGCGAGCGCACGCTTGCCCTGACCGACACACACGTCAACGACGACCCGAACGCGCAGGAAATTGCGGAATACACAATTGAAGCGGCCCGTATGTTGAGCACGCTGAGTCTGGAACCCAAGGTAGCCCTGTTGTCGCGTTCCAACTTCGGTTCGGATTCAGCCGCCTCCGGTCCCAAGATGCGCGAAGCCCTGAAGCTGATTCACGAACAGGCGCCCGACCTGCAAGTAGAAGGCGAAATGCATGCCGACTGCGCACTGGACGAAGCCCTGCGCAGCCGCACCTTGCCGAACTCTGCACTGACAGGCTCAGCCAACCTGCTGGTCTGCCCTAACGTGGATGCGGGCAATATCAGCTACAACCTATTGAAAACGGCTGCCGGCAGTAACGTCGCCATCGGGCCTTTCCTGATGGGGGCCAATGCTCCTGTGCATATTCTGACTTACAGTTCAACCGTACGCCGCATTATCAATATGGCAGCCCTGACCGTACTGCAAGCCAATCGTGGCTAAGCCTGAGGGCTGAAGTAAAAAACCGGCCTGTGCAGGCCGGTTTTTTTATGGCTGACATTTAAAGTCCAAGGCTTATTCCAGCTTGATATTGCCTTTCTTGACCACATCGTGAGCCCAGTCGTACTGCTCTTTGATCTCTTGGGCGAACTCCTCAGGCGAGTTACCCGACGGTGTTGCACCCTGCTTTTCCAGAGCCGCAATGATTTCAGGCTTTTTCAAAGCCTCAACGGCGGCGGCATGCAGCTTGGCAACGATTTCAGGAGGCGTCCCCTTGGGGGCCAGCAGACCGTACCAGGCAGGGCTATTGAGCTGCGGGTAGCCTTCCTCAGCCAAGGTCGGCACATCTTTCAGCACGGGTAGACGTTCGGGCCAGGCAATCGCCAGGGCGCGTAAATTCCCAGCCTGAATCTGCGCCATGGAGGAAGGCAAGTTATCAAACATGGCGTTGATCTGACCACCAACAGCGTCGGTCACAGCCGGTCCGGACCCCCGGTAAGGCACGTGGACGATATCCGTGCCGGTTGCCAGCTTGAAAGCCTCACCAAACAAGTGCAACACCGAGCAAGTCCCAGAACTGCCATAAGAATACTTACCGGGATTGTCTTTCAACTGCTGCACAAATTCCTTGAAGTTTTGTGCCGGAAATTTGGGATTAACCTCGATCACGTTAGGCAAGTTGGCAAAGTTGCTGACCGGCAAAAAGTCTTTCAAGGGATCATAGGGCAGATCATTGGGACGGCAGGCGGGGTTCACCGCAAGGGTCGAGACAGTCGCGATCGACAAGGTATAGCCGTCAGGTTTGGCGCGAGCCGCTTCTGCCGCTCCAATAGCGCCACCAGCACCACCCTTGTTTTCTATCACCATGGATTGACCCAACACATCGCTCATGCCCTTGGTCACAATACGCGCCACAATATCAGTGGAACCACCGGGCGCAAACGGAACAATGACGCGAATCGCCTGATTAGGATAATCCGCTTGAGCGTGCGCGACATTGGCCGTACCGATTATGGACAAACTTGCACAAAGGGATAGCAGCGCAAATTTCTTGGGAAACTTCTCTATCATGGGAACATCTCCTCTTTAGTCTTTTTGTAGATCCATCCCCTGGGTAAGGGGAACCAAACAATAATAGCGCAGCTAATCCCCAACAATTGTTAATTGTGAACGCAGATACCTACAGGGGATATACCTATATCTGCTTCTATTTACCGTCATCATGGCCACAATATTCCCGCTGATCCTGCCCGATTTCCTGCTGATAGCACTAGGGGCTTTGCTGCTGCATCGCTTCCATTTCAATCGGGAGTTTTTCCAGGGTGCTGAAAAACTGGTCTATTACGTGCTGTTTCCTGCGTTGCTGTTTGATTCCATTACCCGCATCCCGCTCAATCTGGGTGATACCTGGCCTTTATTGGTCGCTGCGGCTGTTTTAATTGCCGTGGGCACGGTTCTGGCCTGGCTGGCCCTGCCCATTCTGAAACCCGAACATTTGCAGCACGCGGCCCTGACTCAGTGCGCCTTTCGCTTCAATACCTATTTGGGGATGTCTCTGGCCAGTGCGATTGGCGGGCCATCAGGTGTCGCTGTCATGGCTTTGCTGGTGGGCTTTTCTGTTCCCATGGCCAATATGGTGGCAGTGACCGTGCTGGCGCGTGGGCAACAAGGCCGCATTGCCATCGAGCTGCTTAAAAATCCCCTGATCCTGTCTACTGTTGCTGCACTGGCCTGGAATCTGGCTGGTTGGTCCGTACCAGGCCCGGTTCAATTGGCCTTTAG
This sequence comes from Alcaligenes faecalis, assembly GCF_041521385.1. NCBI lineage: Bacteria > Pseudomonadati > Pseudomonadota > Betaproteobacteria > Burkholderiales > Alcaligenaceae > Alcaligenes > Alcaligenes faecalis. The sequence continues at coordinate 1,387,127 of NZ_CP168006.1, forward strand.
CCGCTTGGGGGCTTGTGCCTTGGGGATTGGTTTGTTGTGTGTAGGCGCCACCTTGTCCCTGCAAGGCTCACGGCGCGCGGGGGCCTTGATCGGCTGGATTACCGCCATCAAGCTACTGGCTTTACCCCTGGCAGCCCTGGCGATTGCCTGGGTGTTGGATATGAGCACACTGGAGCGCCAGATGTTACTGGTGTTTGCTGCTCTGCCTACGGCCTCTTCCGCCCACGTACTGGCTGCCCGTATGGGGGCCGATAGCCGTCTGGTCGCGCTGACCATGTCGATCGGCACTATACTAGCGGGCTTGACCATTCCCCTGTGGTTATCCCTTGCCACCTGATCCAAGCCTATGAATCCGCAAGCTTTAACCCTGTCCTTGCCGGACGAGGACGCCACCACCGCCTTGGCCGAACGCCTTGCCCCGCTGCTTGGCGGTCAGATTCCGGGCGTGCCCGCCGGTGGCCGAATTCATCTTCATGGTGACTTGGGAGCCGGTAAAACCCACTTCGTTCGAGCCCTGTTGCGGGCCTGCGGTGTTACCGGTCGTATCAAAAGTCCCAGCTACGCTTTACTTGAAAGTTATAAAGTTTCTAGCTTATACTTCTATCATCTTGATTTCTATAGATTTAGCGATCCACGAGAATGGGTCGATGCAGGTTTTCGCGATATTTTGCAAGACAATGCTGTTGTGCTGATCGAATGGCCCGAAAAAGCAGGGGATTTATTGCCCGAGCCCGATCTGGATTTACACCTGGATTATTGCGGTGACGGTCGTTTGGCCACTCTGGATGCACGCAGCGCCAAAGGAACGCTATGGATTACGACACTCGCCCCCAGCCAGCAGAAGTAGCCCCCGCCGGCAAGGCCCGTCGCCGATTCGTCGCCACGGCCACTACCCTGTTCCTGCTTCCTGTCATCCCGCGACTGGCCAATGCCAGCACCATCGTGGCCGTCCGTACCTGGCCGGCTGACGAATACACCCGCGTCACCCTGGAAATGGATAGCGAGCTCAAGGCCGAGCACTTCACGCTGGAGAACCCCCATCGTATGGTGGTGGACATCCAGGGCCTGACCATGAACCGCACCATCGAAGAACTGATTTCCAAAGTTCGTCCTAACGACCCCTATATTCGCTCGGTGCGCGTGGGCCAGAACCGGCCCGATGTCGTGCGTCTGGTGCTGGATCTGAAACAGCCCATCGCCCCCCAGATCTTTACGCTCAAGCCCGTTGGCGAATACAAATATCGTCTGGTGCTGGACTTATACCCGCGTGTCGCCCAAGACCCGCTGCTGGCTTTGCAAATTCAGGACGACAATGACCCCTTGGCCTCCGTTCTGGAAAGCCTGGCTCAAAACTCGCCTAACGCTCCAGTACCGACAGTCCGAGGGCAAACCTTGCCACCCGCTGTAGCTCGTACGCCCCCACCCGTCAGCACCCCACCCCGCGCTCCTGCGCCAGCAGCAACACCCGGCACGCCCAATCGTCCTTTGTTGATTGCACTGGATCCCGGCCATGGCGGTGAAGACCCCGGTGCCATTGGCCCTGGTGGTACGCGTGAAAAAGATGTAGTGCTGAACATCGCCCGACGCTTGAAACGCCTGATTGACGCGCAGCCCAATATGCGTACGTATTTGACGCGGGATTCAGACTTTTTCGTCCCGCTGCAAGTACGCGTGCAAAAAGCCCGCCGGGTAAAGGCGGATCTGTTCATCAGCATTCACGCCGATGCCTGGATCAAGCCTAGTGCACGTGGCTCGTCTGTGTACGCCTTGTCTCAAAACGGGGCAACCAGCTCGGCAGCCCGTTGGCTGGCCAAGAAAGAGAACGATGCCGACTTGATTGGTGGCCTGAACCTGGGTTCCCATAACCGACAGGTCGCACAAATTCTGCTGGACCTGTCTACCGCTGCCCAGATCAACGATTCGGTAAAAGTAGGCTCACGTCTACTGGGCGAGATCGGTAAGATCAACCGTCTGCATAAACGCCGTGTCGAGCGCGCCGGTTTTGCTGTCTTGAAAGCCCCCGATATTCCCTCAATCCTGATTGAAACAGCCTTTATCAGTAATCCGGAAGAAGAACGTCTGCTGCGTAGCTCTTCGCACCAGGACAAGATCGCCCAAGCCATTCTGACCGGTATCCGGGGCTATTTTGCCGAGTTTCCGGCATTGGCCAGCCGAAGCTAACTATCTGCTTGGTTCCATGAAAAAAGCGCAGCATTTTTTGCTGCGCTTTTTTGTTTCCCTTGAATCCGGAGCTGTTCAGGGAAGAGAGCATTTCTGGGCAAGAACCTGTTTGAACCTGAATCGGTGTGGCCTTTTCTTGAGGGGGAGCAGCTAGTCGGCAGGCGAGTCAGGGTTCTGGCCGCAGGCTCTTGAACTATCCAGGATACAAGCCCCGTGCTGTTTGAGCGCGACGCTTATAGCTCGTCCAGGGGACGAGCTATCGCGCGAGTTCACGGGGCGCCTGGATAGCGCAAGAGACAAGGTTCCCCGTGCGCAGCACGGGCCAGGGCCCCGCCTGCCGACTAGCTGCTCCCCCTCAAGAAAACTGAGGCATTCTTTGCTAAAGGCTCAAACAGAGGCGGCTTTTTCAAAAATACGGAGAGTGCCAATAGTTACCTTGAACACTTGAACACTTGAACACTTGAACACTTGAACACTTGAACCCAGATTTTGCGACGGCTTTTACCCCCTCACTAACAACATCGATACCTGACAGGTGCCCGAAAAAAAGAACGCCCTCTGGCGCCCTTTCCTTGGCCTTCAACAGCCCAGCAACCCGACCTCAACTCCTACAAAGCCGCATCACCCTTGCTCTTGCGCTTGAAGATCTTCCACAAGGCGCCAGCCACGACAGGCACCGCCGCTGCAGCAATACCAATCAGCACGATAGTATTCAAATGCGCCTTGATGAAAGGCACATTACCAAAGAAGTAGCCCAAGGTAATCAAACTGCAAATCCACAATACTGCGCCTGTCATGTTGTACATCTGAAAACGCAGGGCATTCATATGGCCTACACCGGCAACAAAAGGCGCGAAAGTACGGAACAAGGGCAGGAAGCGGGAAATGACGATGGTCTTGCCACCATGCTTTTCATAAAAAGCATGGGTTTTGACCAGCGCACGACGATCCAGGAATCGGGATTCCTGGGTAAAGACTTTCGGGCCTATATATCGCCCCACGTGGTAGTTCACGGTATTACCCAGCACCGCTGCCACAATCAGCAGCCCACCCAACATAACTGGGTCCAACATGCCCGAAGCACCAAAGGCTCCAGCAATAAACAGCAGGGAATCGCCCGGCAGGAAGGGCAAAACCACAAGCCCGGTCTCGCCAAATATAATCAAGAACAGAACAAGATAAATCCAGACTCCATACTGCTCGACCCACACACCCAGGTACTGGTCAATATGAAGGATCATGCTGAGTAAATCGGGCATAGTTCCACACCAAAATAACAACCCAGCCAGTCCGATACTGGCCAGACCGACACCATAGAGCAAGCGGTTAAAATAAGCCGCTACCGTTTGAAACCCGTTGAACCTGTATTGTTCAACCCTGAATACACACAAGGCCAGCCGCCCTATGTCATCAAGACGCCGTATTATCCCATTGCCGGACTTGCTTGTAAGCCAAATTGCAGCCGGTGAAGTTATTGAGCGCCCGGCATCTGTCCTGAAGGAATTGCTGGAAAACGCCATTGATGCCGGAGCCAGTGCCATCGAGATCCGTCTGGACGGCGGCGGCATACGCCGCATCTCTGTCAGCGACGATGGCCACGGCATCACCCAGGAAGAATTGCCCCTGGCGCTGCTGCAACATGCCACCAGCAAGATTCGCTCGCTGGAAGAACTGGAGTCCGTGGCCTCCATGGGCTTTCGGGGTGAGGCCCTGCCCTCTATTGCCTCGGTAGCCCGTCTGACGATCAACTCGCGCACCCAGGACGACCCGCACGCTTGGGAGTACTCGCTGGGCCAAGCTGAACCCCAGCCCGCCTCCGGGCAGATTGGCACGCATGTGGATGTACGTCAGCTATTTGACGAGATCCCCGCCCGTCGCAAGTTCCTGCGTACGGAAGGCACGGAGTACGGCCATTGCGTGACCGCGCTGGAGCGCATTGCCCTGGCACAGCCGCAGATCGCCTTCCGTCTGTTTCACAACGACAAACCCCAGCGCCACTGGCGCAGCGGCACGCTGGAACAGCGTCTGCTGGATATTTTGGGCAAAGAGTTTATTGAACAAAGCCTGCCCGTTGCCCAGGAGCAGGGTCTGATCAGCTTGCGTGGTCTGGTGATTCACCCGGCCCACGCTCGCCCAAGCGCAGACAAGCAGTTCCTGTTTGTGAATGGCCGCTTTGTACGCGATCGCACGGTGTCACACGCCATACGCAGTGCCTATGCCGATGTGCTGCATGGGGATCGCCAGCCTGCCTATGCCCTGTTTCTGGACATTGCCCCCTCCACGCTGGATGTGAACGTACACCCGGCCAAGCACGAAGTCCGCTTCCGTGACAGCGGTGCCGTATACCGCTTTGTGCTGCAGTCCGTCGGGCAAGCCTTGGCACAGGGCAGTATGGCCGGGGAAACGCCAGTTGCCGCCATGCCTTTACCTGAAGGCGCTACCCAACCTCCTATAACGGGCACACCCTACCCTTCGGCCACTCCTGGCGCACCCAGCAGCTCCTATACCAGCAGCGAACCCGCCATGCCGTACAGCCATCCAGCTCGCCAAGGCTGGCAATCCAGTTTCAGCCTGCGCGAGCCATCTGGCGGCGGCAATGTGGACTGGAAAAGCATGTACCGTCCGATTGAGCCTGCTCCCAGCAACACACCCGTCACCAGCTATCAAAACGAGGCAGACAGCGCAACGGACGAGTTTCCCTTGGGCATGGCCCTGGGCCAGTTGCACGGCATCTATATCCTGTCCGAAACCCGTCAGGGCATGATTCTGGTGGATATGCATGCAGCTCACGAACGCGTGGTCTACGAACAATTGAAACAGGCCCTGGATGGCCGCGAACTGCCCCGTCAGGACCTGCTGGTGCCGGTCGTGTTCAGTTGCTCAGAAAGCGATATCGCTTTGCTGGATGAGCATCAGGAAACCCTGGCCGATCTGGGCCTGAGCATGAATCCGGCTGGCCCCACCACCATGGCCGTGCGCGCCGTCCCTGCCCTTCTGGCCCAAGGCGATATAGAATCCCTGGCCCGTGCCGTACTGCGCGATCTGGCTCAGGTAGGGTCATCACGCCATCTGGATGAGCAACGCAACGAGCTGCTCTCCACCATGGCCTGCCACGGTGCGGTACGTGCCAATCGCCGCCTGAGCATCCCCGAGATGAACGCTTTGCTTCGCAAGATGGAACAAACCGACCGGGCCGATCTGTGCAATCACGGTCGCCCCACCTGGTTCCAATGGAAGCTCAGCGAACTGGACAAACTTTTTATGCGTGGACAATGAACGATTTACCCATTCTGTGTCTGGCTGGCCCGACAGCCAGCGGCAAAAGCGCCAGCACGCATATCTTGGCCCAACACTGGCCGATTGAAGTGATTGTGATGGACTCGGCCACGATTTACCGTGACATGGACATTGGCACCGCCAAACCCAGTGCCGAAGAACAGACCGCAATCCCCCACCACTTGCTGGATATTCGCGACCCAGCAGAAAGCTATTCAGCCGCGGAGTTCGCCACCGATGCCACCCGCCTTATTCAGGAAATCCGGGCACGCGGGCATTATCCCGTGCTGTGTGGCGGCACCATGCTGTATTACAAAGCCTTGCGTGAGGGCTTGAACGACTTGCCACAGGCCGACCCCGCCATTCGTCAGCAACTGGACGAGCGCGCCCAGGAAATTGGCTGGCCCGGCATGCACGCGGAGCTGGCCCGCATCGACCCTGTCACAGCCGCCCGATTGGCTCCACGCGATAGCCAGCGTATTCAACGTGCCCTGGAGATTTTCCATATCAGCGGCAAGACCATGAGCGACTGGCTCAAGGACAAGGCCCAGCCGCAAGAAGGCAGCCATCAGTACCTCACCCTGAGCCTGGAACCGGAAGACCGATCCTGGCTGCATAAACGTATCGCGGTTCGCTATCACGACATGATCAAACAAGGGTTGCTGCAGGAAGTGGAGAAGCTGTACCAGCGCCCTGACTTGCATCCCGGCCTGCCCTCTATTCGCTGTGTGGGCTATCGGCAACTGTGGTCGTATCTGGACGGCGAAGTCAGCCTGGACCTGGCCATTGAACAGGCGATTGCCGCGACTCGCCAACTGGCCAAACGCCAATTGACCTGGCTACGATCCGACCCCGAGCGTCTGCAATTCAACTGCCAGAACCCGCAAATGGCCGAACAGATTGTGCAAACGGCGCGCCAAATCTGGCCAGCTTGATACTCAGATAACAGTCTCTTGTTTACGAACGGCTTCTGGCAGCCGGATAGCATCCAACTGCCAGAAGCCGCTCACAAAGACCACTTTTTATCTTTACACCGAGGCACCGTTCAGCTTGGGCTGGATTTGGGTACGCATCGCCAAGTACTGGAATGCACCGCCCAACAAGGCACCAATCAGCCAACCATAACCGGCCATATTCGCCAGAGCGGGTACCCACACCGTCGCCACCGAGAACACCGCCGCCAGGAAGAAAGCTGCCATTGCACGCTTGTTCCAGCCATTCTGGAAGTAGTAGGTACCACTTTCTTTCAGGGAGAACAGATCCGCCACCACCACCCGCTGCCTGCGAATCAAGTAGAAGTCCACAATCATGATGCCGTACAAGGGGGCCAGCAAGGCGCCCAAGGTATCCACAAAGCCGGTAATCCCGATGGCACTGATCAAAGGCAACCACAAGGCACCAATAAAGAAAGCAATGACAGCGGTCAGAATGCCGCCCATCTTGGCCGAGATCAGCTCGGGCTTCAAATTCGCCAGATCGAAAGCAGGTGGAATGAAGTTCGCCACCAGGTTGATACCGACGGTGGCGGCAAAAAAGGTCAAAGCCGCAATGACGGTCAGGACCAGACTATCGACACGGTCCACAATATCGGTGGGGTTGGTCAAGGTTTCACCAAACAACACAGCCGTACCAGCGGTAATGAACAAGGCCAGGAAGGAGAACACGGCCAGACTGACAGGCAAGCCCATGAAATTACCAATACGCATGCTGCGCTCGTCTTTCACAAAGCGCGAGAAGTCACCGTAGTTGATCACAACAGCCGCAAAGTACGCCACCATCGTACCCACCACCGCGCCAAACGCCATCAAGGGGCCGCCCTCATAAGTGCCCTTACCGGCAAAAATCTCGCCCACCTTATCGAGCAGGCCGCTACCTGCCTTGTACCAAATCACCGCCAGCAGCGCGAACATCACCAGGTACACCAAAGGACCCGCCCAGTTCAGGAAACGCGTAATCCATTTCATGCCCATCAGGAAAATGCCCAGTTGCAGGATGCAGACCACGATATAAGACAGCCAGCCCACCCAATCCAGGCCCAGAAACAAGGCACCACCGGGGTGGCCAAGCAAGGCATTGAGCAACAGAGCCAAGGCGGTAGAGGCAAAGTAGGTCTGCACGCCATACCAGAAGATAGCCACAATCCCGCGTACCAGGGCCGGAAACTTGGCGCCCTTCACCCCCATGCTGATACGAGCGATCACAGGATAGGGAACGCCATACAAGACGCTGGGTTTACCGCTCAGGTTCACCAGACCCATCACAATAAAACCGGCCAGCAAGATACCGGCAAACACGGCCCAACCATTCAGACCATAAGAAATAAACAAAGTAGCGGCCAAGGTATAGCCAAACAGACTTTGAATATCGTTGGACCAGACGTTGAAAATCTCGAACCACCCCCATAAACGTTTTTGTCGCGGCAAAGGCGCCAAGTCTTCGTTATGCAAAGCAGGATGCGGGTCTTTCAAGGATAAATCGCTGTGCTCCATTTTTCTTCCCCTCAGAAATTGCTTCTAACATGTCAGCTAATATTTCTATGCTCTTGCCGCTACTGTAGGAGCCTTGCTGGCCGGGGAACATTATGGAATGTACGAGTAATACTTAAATTCGGATTAGTTCGAAAAACAGCATAATCAATTTCATATAAACCTTATTTGAAAATCAAATACACCAGATTCGATGCGCTAATACAGTGGGCGTCGGAAGCGGGAAGCAGGAATAAAAAAAGCCAACTCAAGGAGCTGGCTTTTCTATTTACGGAAAGATCCGAGAGTTTCAGACCACTTCAGTCTGAGCCTGACCTTCCTGACGCTCAAGGATTTCGCCCAATTGATAGACGGTTTCGCCTTGCTCGGACAAGGTGGCGCTGATGGCCTCTGCCTTGTCTGCAGGAACGATGATGATCATGCCGATACCGCAGTTGAACACGCGGTACATTTCTTCGTCGGCCACGTTACCGTTGCTCTGCAACCACTGGAACAAAGCAGGCATGGTCCAGGAATCACGTTTCAGGCGGGCAGTCAGGTGCTTTTGCAGAATGCGAGGCACGTTCTCCAACAAGCCGCCGCCCGTAATGTGAGCCAGACCCTTGATGTCTGCACCGTGGGCAGCCAAAGCGGCCAGCACGGATTTCACGTAGATGCGGGTGGGTTCCATGACCACGTCAGCCAAAGGACGGCCATCCAGCTCGTCGGTAGGCTTGGCGTTGGCGTGCTTGAGAATCTTGCGAATCAGGGAGTAGCCATTGGAGTGGGCGCCGCTGGAAGCCAGACCCAGAACCACGTCACCGGGAACAATGGACTTGCCGTCGATAATGCGCGATTTTTCCACCGCCCCCACTGCAAAACCGGCCAGGTCGTATTCGCCTTCGGGGTACATGCCGGGCATCTCTGCCGTTTCGCCACCGATCAGGGCACAAGCGGACAGTTCACAACCCTTGGCAATGCCGCCAACTACTTGAGCAGCCGTGTCGACCGACAGCTTGCCGCAGGCAAAGTAATCCAGAAAGTACAAGGGTTCTGCGCCCTGGACTAGAATGTCGTTGACACTCATGGCCACCAGGTCTATACCCACAGTGTCGTGGCGCTGCCAATCAAATGCCAGGCGTAGTTTGGTACCAACACCGTCGGTGCCGGACACCAGAACGGGCTCTTTAAGGTGGGTAGGCACTTCAAACAAAGCGCCAAAGCCTCCGATTCCAGCCATGACGCCTGCACGCATGGTTTTGGCAGCCAGTGGTTTAATACGATCGACCAGGGCATCGCCCGCGTCGATATCCACGCCTGCATCGCGGTAGGTCAAGGAAACAGAAGTAGTGTTTTTCATGGGAAAAGCCGTGGGATATGTGAAAATTGCGAGTTGGACGAAATTGTACGACACATGACCGAGCAACTGATTCTGGATATATCTCCAGCACCGCCTGCCTCTTTGGACAACTTTGTTGCCGGAGCGAATCAGGCTGCGTTGCAGGCTCTGCGTCAGTGCAGTCCAGGACGCGCGGTTTACCTGTGGGGACCGCCCGGCGCAGGTCGAACACATCTGCTACGGGCGATGGCCAGTCAAGACGACAGTCGCTATTTTAGTTCAGATACTCCCTCCCAGCCCATCTTTGACATCGCCACCGATGACAAAGCCCCTCCCGGCCTTGTGGCCATCGACGATATCGAACGATTTGACGAGCACGGACAGGCTGCCGTATTTGCACTGTACAATCGCTGGCGCGAGTCGGCCACCCGGCAAGACGCCTTCACGCTGCTGGTATCCGGAGACCGGGCTCCCAAAACCATGTCGGTGCGCGAGGACTTGCGCACCCGCCTGGGTTGGGACCTGGTATTCAGACTGGAATACCTGTCGGACGCCCACCGAGCCGAAGCCATGCAACAGCGGGCCGCTGCCCGCGGTCTGCAACTGCAAGCGGAAGTGCTTAGCTGGATACTGACTCACTACGATCGCGATATGAACCGCTTGAGCGCACTGATCGATGCGCTGGACAACTATTCACTGGTAAAGAAACGCCCCATCACTTTACCCCTGCTCAAAGAACTTCTGGCCAATAGCCAGACCCAATCTTCTCGTTGAGTCATGACTGCTTCTTCTTTTATTGCCCTGTTTGATCTAGACCACACCCTGCTTCCTTTAGATAGCGACTACCAGTGGGCTGACTTCCTGGCCCGCACGGGCCGTGTTGGTGACCCTGCCGAAGCCATCCGTCTGAATGAAGACCTGATGGAACGCTATAACCAAGGATTGTTGACGGCCGAAGAATCGGCCGAATTCATGTTGGGCCTGCTCACCAATGCCAGCCAGGAAGAGCTGCTGGCCTGGCAAGACGAATTCATGCAGGCCGTGATCCTGCCCTCGATCAGCCCCGCTGCCCGCGAACTGCTGGCCCAGCATCAGGACCAAGGGCATCTGGTGGCGATTGTGACAGCCACCAACGAGTTTGTGACACGTCCTATTGCCGCTGCACTGGGCGTAGACCACCTGATCGCCACTACCCCTGAAATGAAAAATGGTCGCTACACCGGCAAGATCAGCGGTGTGCCCAGCTTCCAGGCTGGCAAAATTACCCGTGTGGAACAATGGCTGCAAACCATGGACAAATCCCTGGGCGACTTCGAGCGCAGTTGGTTCTACAGCGACTCACCCAACGATCTTCCCCTGATGGAAGTGGTGACCGACCCTGTGGCTACCAACCCCAGCGACAAGCTGCGCGCTGTGGCTACCGAACGCAATTGGGTCGTCATCGATTTGTTCGCTGACATGATGGACAGCAAATCGTAAAATCAGACGCATGCTCAAGCGAACAATAAAAACATTTGTCGACCGGCTGCTCAAACCAGCCAAAAGCGCGCGTCCCAAAGGGCCGCGCCGCTACACACGGGAAGAACATGGCATAGACCGGCGTCTGGTCTCGCGCCATGCCATCAAAGTGTGTGAGGTCCTGAACCACGAAGGCTATCAAGCCTATGTCGTGGGTGGTGCGGTACGCGATTTGCTGGTGGGCCTGGAGCCCAAGGACTTTGACGTGGCCACCAACGCCACACCCGAGCAAATCCGCCCCCTGTTCCGCCGCGCCCGCATCATTGGCCGCCGCTTCCGCCTGGTTCACGTGGTGTTTGGCCAGGAAATCATCGAAACCTCGACTTTCCGGGCTGACGATAGCGGCAAGCAAACCGACGAACATGGCCGCATCCTGCGCGACAACGAGTACGGCACCATTGAAGACGATGCCGCACGCCGTGACTTCACGCTGAACGCGCTGTACTACGATCCCCTGACCGAAACCGTTATCGACTACCACAACGGGGTAGCCGATCTGAAAGACCGTCAGGTGCGCATTATTGGCGATGCGCAAACCCGCTATCGCGAAGACCCGGTCCGCATGCTGCGTGCCGTGCGCTTTGCCTCCAAGCTGGATGCCACCATCGAACCCACAACGGACGCGCCAATTCGCTCCTTGTCGCGCCTGATCGAAAATGTGCCCGAATCCCGCCTGGCTGACGAAACACTCAAGCTGCTGAACTGCGGCCACGCCATGGACTGCATCCAGCGCCTGCAGGCTCTGGATCTGCACAGCAAGCTCTTGCCCATGGTGGAACCGGTTCAGCGCCTGCCCGGTGGCTCGGAGTTTCTGGATATGGCCCTGGCCCGCACCGACACCCGCGTTCGCGCTGGCAAATCCGTCAGCCCCAGCTTTATCTATGCGTGCCTGCTCTGGAAGCTGGTCAAGCAGGAGTGGGACCGACGCAGCGCCCAGGACATGCACCCCCAGCAAGCCTTGTTGGAAGCCGCCGACCTGATTCTTGAGAAACAAAGCCGCATCATGCCGATTCAAAAACGCTTCCAATCGGACATGCGCGAAATCTGGTTCATGCAGCCCCGTTTTGAACGCATCGCCAATCGCGCCATCTGGCGCATGACGGAACAACCTCGTTTCCGTGCCGCTGTGGACTTTTTACAACTACGCGCTGAAGCCAAAGAGGTCGACAGCGTGCAGGCACAATGGTGGATGGATCTGGCCGATGCCGGTGACGAAGAACGCAGCAATATGATTGCCGTGCGTAAACCCGCTGGCACCGCCGCCACTGGCTCACGCAGCGGTCAGCGCCGTACACGCCGCCGACGCTCCAATGCCAAGCGCAGCAACGCAACAGGTGCAAGCGAATCGTGACTCCAGGCAGCACCACCGTTTTTGTCGCCATGGGCGCGAATCTGGGCGAAGCACGACAGACCCTGGAAACTGCAGCGGCTGAACTAGCCGCTACTGTGGGCGTCCAGGATCTGACGCTGGCCCACTTCTACAGCACGGCTCCCGTCGATTCCAGTGGCCCGGACTACGTCAATACCGTCGTGCGCTTCTCCTGCAAGCTGACTCCCGAAGCCTTGCTGGACAGACTGCAAGCCATCGAGCAAGAGCACGGTCGTACACGCCTGTACCGCAATGCACCCCGTACCCTGGATCTGGACCTATTGCTTTACGGGCAAGCGCAGATCCAGACAGAACGACTGATCGTGCCCCATCCCCGCATGCACGAGCGTGCCTTTGTGCTGGTTCCGCTGGCCGATCTGGCCCCTGAACTTGAACTGGCTCAAGGGCACATAAACGCCCTGCTGGAGTCGGTAAGAGGCCAAGGTATCCGGCGTCTGGACTAATTCCACGCAAAATTCACTAGTCGCCTTGTTGCATCATAAATACATGACAAGGCGACGGGTGACTGAAGTAAGGGGTGACTCTGCCCCGGCTAGCTCCCTTGGAGCGAGCAAGAAAAACTCCCTTCAAACGCTGTACAGGCCGCTGTCATTGACACCGGCTTGTTAATGCTGCTGTGCGCGCTAGGCGTCCAAAAGCTTGATCAGCGCATCCTGATGGTTGGATCGGGCTTCCAGCAATTGCCGCCCTTGTTCGGTCAGCATGGCTATCAGGGGAGCGGGAAAAGGAGAAGGCGTCTGCGTCGTTTGCGGGATGGCCTGGACTAATCCCAGCGACTGTAATTGTTCAAAAACGGCTTGTTTCTTGTGCCAAGGAGTTTGGCGTAAGCGCACGAGCTCAAGCGTGTTCCAAATAGTGGGGTTGAGCTGCGGAAGAGTTGTGGAGCACTGAAGTTGCGTCATACAAGGCCCTTAATTAAGACCATCCATACCGGCGTTGTGTGCCCATACAGAGGGTCAGCCAGAAAGCATCCCTATACCGTACAACATAACAATGTACAGAATATTTCAAGGAGTTCTGACCGCCATCGTCGCAGTGCTTGAGCAAGACTCCAATAAGCAATAACCCGCGCTTGCGCCCTTGCCAGCCAAGGAAAATCAGTACGGGCCCAGTTTTTTCGCCCAGGTTTTTTATCGCAAAATTATTCCGAAAAGCAGCAAAAACACAACAAAAGAGGCGAAGCCTGCCCGTACCTGCTGTGTACTCAAGCCATAGGCATTCACAAACTTTCCTCCCAGCCAGGACCGCCTTTTGCTGGCCACCCCGGCCATTGCTAGAGAAGAAATATTGATCATGAAAGCTTGAAAAGAAAGACTAGACAGCACAAGCACGGGACACCATAGATCCGCGCAAACAGTACTGGCTACACAAGGCCAGCAAAATAATGACGGCAGCGGCATACAGAGCGACCATAAAACCGGAGCTGGCTCCGCCTTGATCCACCATCCGCCCCGAAGCGGCAGCCCCCATAGCCACACCCATATTCAAACCAGCCAGCAGCCAGGTCATGCCCTCGGTTAACTGCTGCTCCGGCACCACCTGCTCGACCAGTGCCATAGCCACAATCATGGTGGGAGCAAAGAACAGACCAGCCAGCAAGACCGCCCCTGCCAACTGCGCCACACTGGCCACCAGCAATAAAGGCAAAGTCGTGGCAGCGGTAGCCAAACCACCTATCAAAAGCAGGCGGTGCAAAGGGATATTCAGCTTCAAGCCACCAAACACCAGACCCGCGACGCAAGAACCCAAGGCGTAAGCCGATAGCACCAGACTGGCCGCCCCCGGCTGCCCCATCTGCTCGGCAAAGGCCACGCTGACCATATCCACGGTGCCCACGATCACACCCATGGCGACCATCAGCAAAGCCAGCAAACGCACACTATTCAGACGCAGGACCGAAGAGCAACTGCCCTGCTCCTGCGCCAGAATCGGCGGCTCAGTCCCCTTTTGCAACAACAGAGCCGACACACCGGCAATCAGCAATAGCGCAGCAGCCAGCACACCCGCTTGTGGAAACACCGCGACAGCCAAACCCACCGACAAAGGCGGCCCGGCAATAAAGGTGACTTCATCCAGCACGGTTTCCAGCGAATACGCCGTTTGCAAGCGATTCTGACCACGGTAAATAGCCGTCCAGCGGGCACGTACCATGGCCGACATGCTGGGCATGAAACCGGCCAGCACCGCGCCTGCAAACAAGATCCAATCAGGCGCTTGCCACCAGGTCGCCCCCAACAAGAGCAGCAGGCCCAGCACACTGATGGCTGTTGCCAGCGACAGAACACGGCTTTGCCCATGCAGGTCCACCCAACGGGATACTTGGGGCGATAGCAGCGCATAGCTCAGGACAAAAGTGGCGGACACCGCCCCCGCCAAGGCATAGCTGCCCCGCAGTTGCGACAGCATGGTGATGATTCCTATCCCTATCATGGGCAGTGGAATCCTGGCCAGCAGCCCGGCCAGGGCGAAACCCCGTGTGCCGGGCGCAGCAAAAAGTTCTCGATAAGGCTGAGCCATTACATTCTCCGTGAACGCCCGCTTGCCACGACACGGTGATGCATCGACAATACATACAAGGCGTATGTTTAAAATAATATATACATACGCATCGCATGTAAATATACATTCAGTCCGTATATAAGGAGAAACGATGGCTCGCCGTACCCGCGCCGAGATGGAAGAAACCCGCGCCACGCTGCTGGCCACCGCTCGCACTTTCTTTGCAGAACGTGGTTATGCCGACACATCCATGGACGAATTGACGGCCCAAGCAGGTCTGACACGCGGCGCGCTCTACCACCACTTCGGTGACAAAAAAGGGTTGCTGGCCGCGGTAGTCGATCAGATTGATGCGGAAATGGATGAACGCCTGCAGGCTATTTCAAACAATGCCGACGATGCCTGGGAAGGGTTTGTGCGCCGCTGCCATGCCTATCTGGAAATGGCGCTGGAGCCGGAAATGCAGCGCATTGTCTTGTGCGATGCCAAGGCCGTACTGGGGGGCGCCTCACCCGAATCACATCAGCATTGTGTAGGTTCCATGGAAGGCCTGATACAGGCGCTAATGGATCAAGGCCGGATTGAACAGGCTGATCCCCACGCCCTGGCTTCCCTGATCTACGGCAGTCTGGCCGAAGCCGCATTCTGGATTGCGCAGGGAGAGGATGGCGATGCCCGCCTGGTAAAAGGGCTGGCTGCACTGGATTTATTACTGCGCGGCTTGCTGATCAAGTCCTGAACGGATGATGCTAAAAGTAGCCAGTGTCCAGACAAAGAGCAGGCCTGGGAGTATCTGCTTCTAGCGGCAGGCAAATCAGCAAATCAAATCCTGTTTGACGCGACTTCTCGCTGTTCATTTTAAACAGCGAGAACTATATAGCCCTGGTTTTTGCGGCGATGATGAGCCGTCCCAAAAGCCGAAATGTCCTGACAAGCCAGTAAAGGCCACATAAACACCATCCATAAAAAAACCCGCATTGCGTGTTGTACTGCCCCTGCTTTTACAAGCAGACCAGAAACACCCATGCGGGTTTTTTATCGATAGCGCCGGGAAGCCCAAGCTTCCCGCTTCACGTCTTACACAGCGACCAAAGAGATCTCTGCAATACGCTTGCGCCACTCAGCAGGGCCAGTGTTGTGTACGGACACGCCTTGCGAATCCACGGCCACAGTGACAGGCATATCCTGAACCTCGAACTCGTAAATGGCTTCCATGCCCAGATCTTCAAAAGCCACCACTTTCGCATTGCGAATGGCCTTGGACACCAGGTAAGCGGAACCCCCCACGGCCATCAGGTAAGCCGACTTGTGAGCACGAATGGCTTCAATGGCGGTTGGGCCACGCTCGGCCTTGCCGATCATGGAGATCAGGCCAGTCTTGGCCAGCATCATCTCGGTGAACTTGTCCATGCGAGTGGCAGTGGTTGGGCCTGCAGGACCCACGGCTTCGTCACGCACAGGGTCAACCGGGCCGACGTAGTAAATCACGCGGTTGGTGAAGTCCACAGGCAGGGACTCGCCCTTTTCCAGCATGTCCTGAATACGCTTGTGAGCGGCGTCACGGCCAGTCAACATCTTGCCCGACAGCAGCAAGGTCTGACCGGGCGTCCAGGAAGCCACTTCTTCAGGGGTCAGCTCATCCAGGTTCACCTGGCGGGACTTGTTGTAATCCGGTGCCCAGTGAATGTCGGGCCAGGCCGACAGCGGTGGAGGTGCCAGCTCGGCTGGGCCATTGCCATCCAGCGAGAAATGCACGTGACGGGTTGCCGCACAGTTGGGGATCATGGCCACAGGCTTGGAAGCCGCGTGGGTCGGGAAGGTGTTGATCTTCACGTCCAGCACAGTGGTCAAACCGCCCAGACCTTGAGCGCCAATACCCAGCGCATTGACCTTCTCATACAGCTCGATACGCAGCTCTTCCAACTTGCTTTGCGGGCCGCGTTGCAGCAGCTCGTACATATCGATGTCTTCCATCAGGGCTTCTTTGGCCATCAGCATGGCTTTTTCGGCTGTGCCGCCAACGCCAATACCCAGCATGCCCGGAGGACACCAGCCAGCGCCCATCGTAGGAACGGTCTTGAGTACCCAATCAACCAGAGAATCGCTGGGGTTGAGCATCACGAACTTGCTCTTGTTTTCCGAACCACCACCCTTGGCTGCGACTTGAATGTCGACCTGATCCCCAGCGATCAGTTCGACATTCACAATACAGGGTGTGTTGTCGCGCGTGTTTTTACGCGTGAACAAGGGGTCATTCAGGATGGAGGCCCGCAGCGGGTTATCGGGATTCAGATAACCGCGACGTACCCCCTCGTCACAGAGCTCCTGCAAGGAGCGCTTGGTATCAAAGCGCACACCCATACCCACTTTCAGGAATACGTTCACCACCCCGGTGTCCTGACAGATGGGGCGATGGCCCTCAGCACACATGCGCGAGTTGGTCAGGATCTGGGCGATGGCATCTTTGGCCGCCGGGTTCTGCTCGCGCTCATAGGCGCGGGCCAGGTGTTCCAGATAGTCGGTGGGATGGTAGTAACTGATGAACTGCACCGCATCAGCGATGGACTGAATCAGATCGTCTTCTTTGATCGTGGTCATGGTGGCGTCTATATAAAAAACGGGATGAACAAGGGGAAACTATTTGCCCTGCCAGACAGGTTCGCGCTTCTCGGCAAAAGCCGTCGCGCCTTCCTTGGCGTCTGCAGAGGTAAAGATGCCGGCGATACGAGGGCGTTGCAGATCGAACAGATCCGACTGACGCCAGTCGCGCGACTGGGAAATGATGCTCTTGGCGGTTTGCACGGCCAAAGGACCGTTGGCGGCGATCTGCTCGGCCAGTGCCAGGGCCTGCTCGGTGGCTTTGCCAGCCTCGGCCAGACGGCTGACCAGACCGAGTTCTGCCATGCGGGCGGCGGGGTACATGCCACCGGTCAGCACCATTTCCATGGCCATGTGGTAAGGAACACGGCTAGGCAAGCGCACCATGCCCCCTGATCCGGGGACAATGCCGCGTTTCACTTCAGGCAGGCCAAAGTTGGCGCTGTCGGCCGCCACAATCAGGTCGCAGGACAGGGCAATTTCAAAACCACCGGCCAGGCAGTAGCCTTCCACGGCGGCAATCAACGGCTTGGCAGGCGGGCGCTCGCAAATACCGGCAAAGCCGCGGTCGCCTACATAGGGGCGCTGGCCTGTCTTGGCAAAGGCTTTCAAGTCCATGCCGGCGCAGAACGTATTGTTGGCACCGGTCAGCACGCCTACGGCAATGCTGGGGTCGGCATCGAACTCATCCATAGCCTGGGCCAGCGCCTGCGCCGTTTCCAGGTTGATGGCATTGCGTGCCTCGGGACGGTTCAAGGTAATCAACAACACCTTGCCGATACGTTCAAGCGTGACAAGTTCACTCATGGACCTAGCCTCCTGTAGATTGCTGCCCGAGATTTTGTTTCAAGCTCAGGTCAGTAAATAAGCCGTATTTGGACAAACGCATATGATACGTCTAAAAACAACGTGACCGCCTGGTACCTAGCGGCCTTGCCCATGGCCCGGACGGCCAAAATAGCGCACTGCGGGCGCTTTTCTGCTGCAAGGGCGCAGTTCACGCTAAAATAGAAAAATTTTGCAGCTTCTCGCTTTACTGGCCATTGCTCATGCTCACCTTTCAGCAAATCATACTTACGCTCCAGCAATACTGGGACAAGCACGGATGCGCTCTGCTTCAGCCCTACGATATGGAAGTCGGTGCCGGAACCTCTCATACGGCAACCTTTTTGCGGGCCATTGGTCCCGAACCCTGGCGCGCTGCCTACGTGCAGCCTTCGCGCCGCCCCAAAGACGGGCGTTACGGGGACAACCCCAACCGCCTGCAACACTATTACCAGTTTCAGGTCGTGCTCAAACCCGCCCCCGAAAATATTCTGGACTTGTATATCGGCTCGCTGGAAGCCTTGGGCATCAACCCCAAGGCGCACGACATCCGTTTTGTTGAAGACGACTGGGAAAACCCGACACTGGGTGCCTGGGGTCTGGGCTGGGAAGTCTGGCTCAACGGGATGGAAGTCACCCAGTTCACCTATTTCCAACAAGTAGGCGGTCTGGACTGCACCCCTACCACGGGCGAGATCACCTATGGTCTGGAACGTCTGGCCATGTACTTGCAAGGCGTGGAAAGCGTCTACGATCTGGTCTGGACCGAAGGTCACAACGGTCAGCGCATTTACTACCGCGACGTGTTCCACCAGAACGAAGTGGAGCAATCCACCTACAACTTCGAGCACGCCAGCACCGATGTGCTGTTTGCGCATTTCAACGACTACGAAGCCGAAGCCAAGCGCATCATTGACGTACCGCTGGCCTTGCCTGCTTACGAGCAAACGCTGAAAGCGGCCCATACCTTCAATATGCTCGATGCCCGCGGCGCCATCAGTGTGACTGAGCGCGCTGCCTATATTGGCCGTATCCGCAATCTGTCCCGCGCTGTCGCACAGGCTTACTACGACTCCCGCGAACGCCTAGGTTTCCCCATGCTGAGCAACACATCCTCGGAGGCCAAGTAATGAACGCCTCCACCACACAGCCTTTGCTGATTGAACTGTTCACCGAAGAACTGCCCCCCAAGGCGCTGCAACAGTTGGGGCAGGCCTTTAGTGAAGGTCTGCAGAAAGTCTTGAGTGAACAAGCCCTGCTGGCTCCAGACTGCGAAGTGCGCGCTTACGCGACGCCACGCCGTCTGGCTGCCTGGTTCAGTGCTGCTTACCAGCAAGCCGAAGATCAGCCTTACACCGAAAAACTGATGCCCGCCCATATTGGCCTGGATGCCAACGGCGAGATCGCCCCAGCTCTGGCCAAACGTCTGGCCGCCAAAGGCCTGGAGCATCTGAAAGCCAGCGACCTGCTGCGCGAATCCGATGGCAAACAGGACTACCTGTACGCCAGCGGCATTGCCACTGGTGCTGCCTTGAAAGACGGTCTGCAGGAAGCCCTGGAATGGTCGATTACCCACCTGCCCATCCCTAAAGTGATGCGCTACCAATTGGCCGATGGTGTCAGCAGCGTGCGCTTTGTGCGCCCTGCTCACGGTCTGGTCGCCCTGTGGGGGTCGGACATCGTTCCCGTCAGTGCCCTGGGCCTGCAAGCTGGTCGCCAGACACACGGCCACCGCTTCATGTGTGATGCCCCCTTCGACATCCGTGATGCCGATAGTTGGGCCGCACAAGTCCAGGAACAAGGCTGGGTGGTTCCGTCCTTCGAGACTCGCCGTGAACAAATCCGCACAGATCTGGAAACCGAAGCCAAACGCCTGAACTCCACCTTGGGCAACGATCCCGAAGTGGAAGCCCTGCTGAACGAAGTCACGGCTTTGGTCGAATACCCCACGGTCTACGTGGGCCAGTTCGACGAACAATTCCTGCAAGTGCCTTCCGAATGTTTGATTCTGACCATGCGTCTGAATCAAAAATATTTCCCGCTGTTTGACCCCACCACACAAAAGCTGACCAATCGCTTCCTGATCGTCAGCAATATGAAGGTGGACGATCCCAGCAACATCATCGAAGGTAACGAGCGCGTGGTTCGCCCCCGTCTGGCGGACGCCCAGTTCTTCTTTGAAACCGATCGCAAACAGACTCTGGCCGAACGTGTTTCCACGCTGGCGGGCAGCGTGTACCACAACAAGCTGGGTTCGCAGTTGGACCGTATCGAGCGTCTGCAATCCGTGGCTGGCTACATCGCCAAGCAACTGGGTGCCAATGAAGAGCACGCCCGTCGTGCCGCCCTGCTAGCCAAGGCGGACCTGAACTCCAATATGGTGGGCGAATTCCCCGAACTGCAAGGTGTGATGGGGGCTTACTACGCCCAAGGCGATGGCGAGCCCGGGGACATCGTGCTGGCGATTCGCGAGCAATACCGTCACCGTCTGGACCAGCCTGTCACAGAAGCCAGCCTGACCCAAGCCATTCTGTTCCTGGCCGAACGTGCCGAAGTTCTGGTCGGTATCTGGGGCATTGGTCTGGCGCCTACAGGTGAGCGCGACCCCTACGCCCTGCGCCGTGCGGCTCTGGGCCTGATCAGCGCCTACGAACAGTTGCAAGCCGGTGCCCAGTTGAAGGCCAACAGCCTGAATCTGGATACGCTGCTGAACACCACTGCGTCCTTCTTCAAGAATGGCATCCTGGCTGCTGACACAGTAGAGGCGGTTCAAGCCTTTATTTACGAACGCTACCGCAACCAGCTCAGCAACGATTACGAACGCAGCGTGGTGGATGCCGTGCTGGCCCTGCGTCCGCCACTGGAACAGGTTCACGCCCGTATTCAGGCTTGCGCCTCCTTTGCGCAACGCCCAGAAGCCGAGAGCCTGGCTGCCGCCAACAAGCGTGTCAGCAATCTGCTCAAGAAAGCCGAAGGCGAACTGGCAACACTGGACGACAAGCTGCTGGTCGAGCCTGCCGAGCGCGAGCTGGCTGCCAAGATTCAGCAATTGCAGCCTGTTGCCCAGGCGCAGTTTGAGGCTGGTGAATTTGATGCTTCTCTGGCAACGCTGGCCCAGGCTCGTGGTGCCGTGGATACCTTCTTCCAGGACGTCATGGTCATGGCCGAAGACCCTGCCATCCGTACCAATCGTCTGGCCTTGCTGGCCAAACTGCATGCACTGATGAACCAGGTTGCGGATCTTTCCAGGCTGGCTAACTAGTGAAACTTGCCATCATTGATCGGGACGGTGTCATCAACCATGACAGCGATGCCTTTATCAAAAGCCCACAGGAGTGGGAGGCCATTCCAGGCAGTCTGGAGGCCTTGGCTCGCCTGACCGAAAACGGCTGGAAGGTGGTCATTGCCACCAACCAGTCCGGCCTGGCACGCGGTTTGTTTTCCATGACCACGCTGAACGCCATCCATGCCAAGATGCGCCGCGAGCTGGCCTTGCTGGGTGGTTTTATCGACGCCATCTTTATTTGCCCGCACGGCCCGGATGAGGGCTGCACCTGTCGCAAACCGGCCCCTGGCATGTTCCGAGACATTGCACGTCGCTATGAAGTAAACCTGCAAACCGTACCCTCGGTGGGCGATTCCTTGCGCGATCTGCAAGCGGCCAGCGAAGCTGGTTGTACACCCTGGCTGGTCCAGACGGGTAAAGGCCTGCGTACCCTAGAGAAAGGCGGCTTGCCCGACGGCACGCGCGTCGAGGCCGATCTGGCCGCTGTTGTCGACAAATGGCTCCACGGAAACTGATATGGGCATTATCCGCGCTTCACTTTATCAACTCTTCTTGTTGATTACCGTTATCCCCTATGCCTTTGTCAGCCTGCTGATGGCACCGCTGCCACTGGATGTACGCTACCGCGTGACCACCGGCTGGCCGCGTCTGGCTGTCTGGGGTGCCCGCACGATTTTAGGGATACGCTGGCAAACCAAAGGCTGGGAAAACCTGCCCGATGGCAAGGCCATCATCTTGTCCAAGCACCAGTCGGCCTGGGAAACACTGTTCTTTCCTTCCTATATGCCGCGTCAGGTCTGCTTTGTCTACAAACGCGAACTGCACAAGGTTCCTTTCTTTGGCTGGGGACTGGCCTTGCTGCGCATGATCCCGATTGATCGCGCCAAAGGCCGGGATGCCTTTGAACAAGTCATCAAGATCGGGCAGCAGCGCATTGACGAAGGCCGCTGGCCTCTCTTGTTCCCGGAAGGGACTCGTACCGCCCCTGGTGCAACTGGCCGCTACAAAATGGGCGGCGCCTTGCTGGCCTGCCGTACCGGTACGCCAGTCATCCCCGTAGCGCACAATGCGGGCGAATGCTGGCGTCGCAATGCCTTTATCAAGACGCCGGGCTTGGTTACTATCTCCTTTGGTCCGCCCATTGATCCCACCGGGCTGAGCCCTGAAGAAGTCAACCAGCGCGTACAGACATGGATTGAAACCGAAATGCGCGTCTTGAACCCGGAACGCTATGACGGTCCCCCCACAACTGGCCCTGTTTCCTGACACGGCCTTTCCCCACCCGGCGCAGCGGCCAGAAAAACCGCCCGCCGGTTCTGCTCTGCCCCCCAAAAGTGCCTTGACTGTCCGGCCCGAAAGCTTGCCGGAAGGCGTGCAATGGCAGCAGGTGCAGCTGGATGGCCACACCATTGGCTATCAGCTCAAACGCTCCCGCCGCCGTACCCTGGGCCTGACCATCAACGACAGTGGCCTGACCGTTGCCCTGCCCTCCTGGGTCAAGATCAGTCAGGCAGAACAAGTGCTGCACAGCAAAAGCGCCTGGATCCTGCGCAAGCTGCGCGAATACCAGCAACGTCGCGAACAACTGGCCTTGCAAAGCCTGCAATGGGTTGATGGCGATACCCTGCCCTTTATGGGGGTGCCCATCCGCCTTAGCCTGAACCCGCAGATTCAGCAGGTATTTTTCGACGGACAGCCCGGCCAGGTTCAACGAGGTCAAGGCCTGTCACTACCTCTGCCCGTCGGTGCCGAACCACAGCGGGTTCAGGAGCTGACCCAGGCCTGGCTGCAGAAACAGGCCAAACAGTGGTTTGAACAGCGGCTGCAACACTATCTGAACCTGTCGGGTTTGAGTGCCAGCAAATTACGGCTGGCTGCGCCTGCCAAACGCTGGGGGTCCTGCAACAGTGACGGCACGATTATGCTGAACTGGCGCCTGATACACTTTCACCCATCCATCATTGATTACGTCGTCGCTCACGAGGTCGCGCATCTGCAAGAGATGAATCACGGCCCACGTTTCTGGGCCTTGGTCGAAACGCTCTACCCTGATTTTGTCAATGCGCGTAATCAGTTACGACAATATGATCCAGGCACCCTGCCCCTGCTTTAAGGCAGGTTGAACTCTAGGAGCTCTACCTTATGCGTATCCTGCACACCATGCTGCGTGTCGGCAATCTGGACCGTTCTCTGGCCTTTTACACCGAAGTGCTGGGCATGAAATTGCTGCGCCAATCCGACTACCCGGATGGCCGCTTCACCCTGGCTTTCGTGGGCTATCAGGACGAGTCCGAAGCCGCCGTGCTGGAACTGACCCACAACTGGGACACTCCCTCGTATGATCTGGGCGATGGCTATGGTCATATCGCTCTGGAAGTGCCTGATGCCTACAAAGCCTGTGAGGACATCAAGGCCCGCGGCGGCAAGGTCGTACGTGAAGCCGGCCCCATGAAGCACGGCACCACCGTGATTGCGTTTGTGGAAGATCCAGACGGCTACAAGATTGAACTGATCCAGGCCAAAGGGCGCGTGGATTAAGGCAGACGAAACCAGCTACACGCTGAACACCCCCCCAAGGATTGGACATCACCCCTTGGGGGATCATGGTGAACCATGAACAAGCACTGAAGCGCCCGAAAACACAACCAGACTTACCTGGGCCCTTAAAGCAGACAACTGCAGCAGCAGAGAGTCCCCTTTGGGGCTACGTGAGCAATGGTGAACTCACTGCCACCAAAAGTGACCATGCAGCCTGACACCCAAGACGCTGCTACTTTGCCGACTCCTTCACGCTTTTTGCACCTGAAAACGTGCCATCTCGAATCATCCATTTGAATAAAAACGATTCGCTTCATTCCCTATTCTGTCATTTCAACGTCAAGCCCCGAATACACGTCGCCAAATCATGGTTTGCGACTATTTGTGCTGCCTCCCTTACATACCGTAGCCGTTAAAATCCGCCTGGATTCTGCGACAATCTAGCTTGGCTTGTCCCTGCCCTGTTTACTGCCAACACTATGCTCAATACTCTTTGGCTGTTTTTCTTCCTGATTGCCGCCGTCAGCGGTTTGTACCAGTGGCTGGTAGGGGGAAATAGCGAAATTTTTGCACAGATGGTGCGCAGCCTGTTTGATATGGCTGCCCTGTCCGTACAACTGATGCTGCTGCTTTTTGGCACGCTCACCCTGTGGCTGGGTTTCTTGAAGATTGCCGAGAAGGCTGGGCTGATCGATACCCTGGCCCGCTGGCTGGGACCGCTATTTAGCCGCCTGATGCCCGGCGTACCCGCCGGTCACCCCGCTTTGGGGCTGATCACCCTGAACTTCGCGGCCAATGGCCTGGGCCTGGACAATGCGGCCACACCCATCGGTTTACGGGCCATGAAGTCACTGCAAACACTGAACCCGCATCCGGACACCGCTACCAACGCCCAAATCCTGTTTCTGGTGCTCAATACCTCCTCACTGACGCTGATTCCCATCAGTATCTTCATGTACCGGGCCCAACAAGGGGCGCCTGATCCCACAATGGTATTTCTGCCCATTCTGTTGGCCACCACCGCCTCCTCGTTGGCCGGACTGCTCAGCGTGGCCCTGGTACAGCGCCTGCGTCTGCTTGATCCAGTGCTGATGGTATGGTTCGGCATGTTTGCGTTGATCCTGGGCTCCTTCATGGCCTTGCTGGCCACGCTCAGTGCGGCGGCCATCCAGTCTCTGTCCTCACTGCTGGGCAACCTGACCTTGCTATCCATCATCTGGCTATTCCTGCTGATGGGTTGGCGCCGCAGGATTCCTTTGTATGAAACCTTTGTAGAAGGTGCCAAAGAAGGCTTTGGCGTTGCCAAGGATTTACTGCCTTATCTCGTTGCCATGTTGTGTGCTGTGGGCATACTGCGCAGCTCTGGCGCCCTGGATATCGTGTTGGACATGATCCGCTGGCTGGTCAACCTGATCGGACTGGATACGCGTTTTATTGATGCTTTGCCAACAGCCCTGGTAAAACCCTTCTCGGCTGGTGCCGCCCGTGCCCTCTTGATCGAAACCATGCAGCATCATGGTGTGGACAGCTTCCCGGCACTGCTGGGGGCAACGGTACAAGGCAGCACCGAGACCACGTTCTATGTGCTGGCCGTGTATTTTGGGGCAGTCGGCATACAACGGGCCCGACACGCGGTTTCCTGCGCCTTGATTGCCGATCTGGCCGGCGTACTGGCCGCCATCGCCGTTTGTTATTGGTTCTTCGGCTAGGAGCCTGGGGCTCGACGTAAAGGCAAGAGGCTTTGCCCCAGCAGACTCAGCCAAGCAGGGTTGATGACTTCAATGACGAATGGCCTTCACATGGCCCACCATGAAAAACACCCCAAAACGGGATCCAGGTCCAATTGTTGGGGTGTCATTCATTACGACGCTCTTTCTATCAGGCGGTTTATATCACGCCCTTATCCATCAGGTGATCGGCCAGTGCAATGTATTGCTCCAAGGACAAGTCGGCCGGACGACTGGTCGGCGCAATGTCCAGGGCCTGCCAATCAATATGCGGTGTCCAGTCACCCAGGCCGCCACGCAACATCTTGCGCTTTTGGGCGAATGCGCGAGCCACAACTTGGCTGAATACCTTTGCATCACGAGCCTGGACACGGTCAGCAGGCAAAGGCACCATGCGCACCACGGCCGACACCACTCGCGGCGGCGGGTTGAAGGCCTCGGGCGGCACTTCAAACAGCTTGGTCATGCGATAGCGTGCCTGCAACATCACCGACAGTCGGCTGTAATCCGAGGAGCCGGGTTTGGCGACCATGCGATCGATCACTTCCCGTTGCAGCATGAAATGCTGGTCTACCACGGCATCGGCGTAGTCCAGCAGATGAAACAGCAAAGGACTGGAAATGTTGTAAGGCAGATTGCCCACAATACGTAGATTCGGGCCCAAGGCACCGAAGTCCACGCTCAAGGCATCAGCCTCAATGATTTCCAGCTTGTCGGGCGAATAATGATGACGCAAGCGGGCGGCAAGATCACGGTCAATCTCGACCACGCGCAAGCGTTCCAGCGCCTGCGTCAGTGGTCGGGTCAGCGCCGAGAGGCCCGGACCAATTTCCACCATATTATCGACTGGCCGAGGGCCAATCGCACGGATGATCTGGTCAATGATGGCCTCATCTTCCAGAAAGTTCTGTCCAAAGCGTTTGCGCGCCTGATGCTGGGCCATACCTGTCCTTAGCGACGGCGGGTGCTGGACTCGGGGTCCAAACGGTTATCAATGTAAGCACGGCCACGCAAGCTGTTCAGCCAGTCTTCAAAAGCAGGCTCAGCGCGCTGCTGGAACAGGGCCTGACGAGCCTGCATACGCTTGTACTCGTTTTCCATATTACGAGTACGACGCTCGATAACCTGGATCAGGTGCCAGCCAAACTGGGACTCCACCACAGCGCTATCACTGCCTGGTTGCAGCTTGTCCATGGCCTGCTCGAACGGAGGTACTGTCTCGCCGGGCGAGAGCCAACCCAGATCACCTCCCTGTGGCGCACTGCTGTCTTCCGAGTAACGCTTGGCCAGATCCTGGAAGGACTCACCGTTGCGCAAACGTACTTGCAATTGCTCAATACGCTGACGAGCCTGCTCGGAAGTCATGACCTTGGAGAGCTTGACCAGAATATGGCGCGCATGAGTCTGGGTCACCATCATGGGGCCCGACTGAGCCGATGCTGCACTGGCCACGGGCGAGGTATTGCCTGGGGCAGCACCGCCACGCTCCAGCACCTTCAGAATATGAAAACCTTGACCACTACGGATCAGGTCGGAAACCTGGCCGGGCGCCAGGTTATGAACAGCTTGTGCAAACAAATCAGGCCAGTCGGACAGGGAACGAGCTCCCATCACACCACCACTCAGCGCCTCCTGACCGTCCGAGCTGGATGCTGCCAAACCGGCAAAGTCTGCACCCGAGCGAACCTGGGCCAACAGGCCTTCGGCTTTAGACCGCAAACGAGCCTCTTCACTGGCGTTCGCGCCTTCAGGCACCCGCACCAGAATCTGCGCCAGGGCAACGGGCGCATTTTGGCTTTGTGCCGCGGACTGCCCCAGATTACCCAAGCCCGCACCACCTTGAGAGCGCAGATAGATATCAATATCGGCATCCGTAATATTGATGCTGCTGTCGACTGCGCGCATACGCAACTGATCAAGCAGAATTTCCTGCTTCAAGTTGGCACGATACTGTTCCCAACTAATGCCATTTTTTTCGATTTCAGCACGCAACTGGGCCTCAGTCATATTGTTGCGCGAGGAAATCATGCGTATGCCTTCATCCACCTGCTGGGGGCCAACGGAAATACCCATGGCACGCGCTTCCTGCTGCTCCAGACGCTCGTTGATCAGGCGTTGTAAAACCTGTTTGCGCAACACGTCTTGCTCAGGAGTAGGGATTTTTTGGCGCTTGAGCTGTTCCAGCACTTGGGTCGCTTCCAGGTCAACTTGACGCAAGGTAATGACCTCGTCATTGACCACGGCAGCAATACCATCCACAAATTGGGAGCCAGCAGCAGGTGCCGCCTTGTTTGTAGCGGGCTGGGATTGCGCCTGAGCCATGTGAGCCGTGCCCAGCCCCATGACGGCCATCAAAGCCAATGACAGGCTGCGGTTTTTCAAGCTGAAACGCATATTATTCATACCTCTCATGAATCATTTTTTCCTGTACGGGGTCCGAGATAGGTTCATAGCCAATCACGCGATCTCGCAACATTTTAATAGGGTCGTTGCCAATGCCGCCCAAACCGGACAACTCCAGTTGGAAGAACATGGCTTTATTGGTTTCCTTAGCCGAAACCGCATAGCGTTGCAGAACCACTCGCGCCGCCCAGCAGCAATCACCTTTGTACTCCAGGCCCACCACCGTTTGTGTACCACGGCTTTCCTGGATGGAGTAATCATAACGTCCCACCGCATACAGCTTGTTGCTCAAGGGCCATTGGCCCATCATGGAGACGTACTCCTTGCCACGATGATCTTCATCAGTAGGCGTAAAAGTAGGATCCACAACCTGACGCGGGTCACGCTCATAACGATAGTTCACGCCCAATGTCGCCAGGCGTTTGGGACGCCAGCGGATACCGGAAGCCAAACGGTTGCGGCGTTTTTCGTCCGGGTTGAACTGTGCATCGAAATTGACCGAGAACGTATTGGTCAAGGCGGCGCTGGCACCGACCAGATAGTCGGAACGCGTGCTGGTACGCGCCTTTTCATCACCCAAGGTGACGGTTTGTTTGTCGAAATACAAACGTTGAGCAGCCTGTAGAACCAGGCGTTCATAGCCCGTGTCGGCATCCAGCCAGCGGGAAGTCACCCCCACCGTCACCTGATTCGCATTGGAAATACGGTCCCAGCCGCCAGAGAAAATATTTTCGCTGAAAGCCTGGGCAAAGTTGAAACTGGCCAGACTGGTGTCGTACAAGGGCAGCGAAGACTGGTCGCGATAAGGTACATACAAATAGTACACACGCGGCTCCAAAGTCTGAATGGAGTTACTGCCAAACAAGGTGGTGTCGCGCTCGAAAGTCATGCCCGTATCCAGAGACAGGATAGGTAGCACGCGACTTTGCGTACGAGAGCGGCCTGCATACCTGGCCATATTGGGGTCACCCACATACCAGTCTGTCTGGTATTGGCTCATGTGCAAGCCTGCTTTGGGCGTGATGTACCAACCAGGACGAATGACAGGATAAGCCACCGTTGTATAAGACGAAAAACGCGTGCCATCTGGGGCCAGACGCGTGCTGCGCATAGAGTCGAACTCGCTCAGGTTACCGCTGTAGAACGGCAAGCGGAAACGGGTCGCGTAGTTATCGCTGACCACATCAAAACCGCCCCAGTTATAACGGGATGCCCCCAAATACCATTCAGGCAATTTGTCGTATTGCGGTTGGCGGTACGAGGTAGAGGAGTCCTGCAGGGTCTGATAGCGCGTCGCGCTGACATGAGTGCGGAAATACTTGGAACCGCCCCACCCCAGTGTCACCGTACTGGCCAGATCCTGGATAGTTGAATCATTCAGGCCAAAGCTGCTGAAATCACGGAAGTAATCATCATCTGACACCCGACGAATATCGGCATTCAAATAAAAGCTGGCAGGCAGGCTTTGGCGATACTGTCCCATGAACAGCCACCGTTTGTAGCCCAGCTCCTTGTCATCAGGCAGGTAGTTACCCGTTAGCTCTCCGGAGAAGCTGTCACCCAGGTAACGAAACTCACCACCCAGCATGGCACCGCGCTTGCTCATGAAGCGAGGTGTCAGGGTGGCATCGTAATTCGGAGCCAGGTTCAAGTAATACGGCACGCTCAGGTCCAGACCACCACGTGAGGTCATGCCGTAGGTAGGCAAGAGAAAACCCGACTTGCGCTCTTTACGCAGCGGGAAAGTCAGGTAGGGGGAGTACAGCAGGGGGACACCCTTGAAGTACAGAACGCCATTACGCGCCACCCCTTCGTTTTCCTTGGAATACAGATCGACCTTGGACGACTGGATATACCAGGCCGGCTCGGGGCACGGGCAACCCGAATAATTCACGTCAGACAGACGCATATGATTGGAGCTGAGAATATCGGCCTGCGTCGCCGTCCCCCTGCCACCCGTGGCCCCCAGCCAGAACTCCGGGGAGGACATGCGTCCGGTATCTGCATTCAGGTTGTAATCAAATTCCTGGCTGCGCACCAACGCGCCGTCACGCATGATCAAGCCGTTGCCACGTACTTGCACCTGGCCGGTTTTTTCCTGATAGTCGATCCGGTCGCCTTTGACCACAGAGTCAATGCGCCGAACCTGAGCACCGCCTTCCAGACGCAAGGTGCCGTCCTGCAGCGTTTTCATCTGGTCGCCTATTAAATAGACAGCCATGTCCTCTTCCTGGAGTTTGCGCACTTGCAAACCGGGGGACGTCTTTAAAGACGGACGCACGGACGACTCTGCCTGGGCGACCCCCATGCCTGTCATCATCAACACGATATACCACGCCGCAACTCGCACTAAGACTGCGCCTCCAGTTGTGTCCTGCCATTTGTTCGCACCAGATGAAAAACCCTGGCGACCCGGTATTATAGTTAAGCCTGCCGTTTAGCGGCACTGCTAAACACTAATCCATTACGATCTTCTGCTTCCTTTATTTATGTCTGCTTCTATTTCTGCCGCTACTGACCCGCGTTTGCAGCAAGCGATCACCTGGTTGAACACCCTGAAATCCCGCTTTGGGCTGGATATCAACAGCCTGCAAATGGCCTCCAGCGACGCCAGTTTTCGTCGTTACTTTCGCCTTCACGCCCAGGACCGCACGGTCGTTCTGATGGATGCGCCCCCCGCCACGGAAGACTGCAAGCCCTTTGTCCACGTCACCGAACTGCTGGCACCCACCGGCATTCAGGTACCCGAGATCCTGGCGGCAGACACCGAACAAGGGTTTCTGCTATTGAGTGACCTGGGCCAGGACAATTTTCAGAACGCCCTGAAAAAACCCATGCCACAAAGCGAGCTGGACAAACTGTACCGCAGTACGCTGCTGACTTTGGTGAAATTGCAACAAGCTGACACCACGGGTTTGCCTGCCTACAACGAACAGCGTCTGCTGGAAGAGCTGCAAGTATTCCCCGAGTGGTACATCCAAAAGCACCGCCAGTTTGAACTGAACGAAAAAGATCAGGCCATGTTGCACAAAACCTTTGCCGAGCTGGTTCAGGCCAATGTGCAAGGCGCTACGGTACTCGTGCACCGGGATTTTCACAGCCCTAATTTGATGATGCCCCTGCCCGGCCAGACAGAGCCCGGCGTCATCGACTACCAGGACGCCTTGGCTGGCCCCATCACGTATGACATTGCCTCGCTGGTCATGGACGCGCGCGTTACCTGGACTGAGGAGCAGCAACTGGACTGGGCAATTCGCTATTGGCAAGCCGCTATGGAGGCTGGCCTGGATGTCCCCGCCGATTTCGCTGTCTTTCACCAGCAATACGAATGGATGGGCCTGCAACGCAATCTGCGTATTTTGGGTGTCTTTGCCCGTCTTTCCCTGCGTGACGGCAAGCATCATTACCTGGACCACATGCCCCGCTTGCTCGGCTATGTACACCAAGTGGCCAGCCGCTATGAAAGCTTCAACGGTTTGCTGCGACTTTTGAACCGTCTGGAAGGCCGCCAAACTGTTTTAGGCATGACGGTCTGATGCGCGCCATGATACTGGCGGCCGGTCGAGGCGAGCGCATGCGCCCCTTGACCGACACCTGCCCCAAACCTTTGATTGCGGCCGGCGGCCAGCCACTGATCGTCTGGCACTTGCGTGCGCTGGCCAAAGCGGGCTTTCGTGACATCATCATCAACCACGCCTGGTTGGGCGAGCAGATTGAATCCACCCTGGGGGACGGCAGCCAATGGGGGCTACGCCTGAGCTACTCGCCAGAAGAATCAGCCCTGGAAACTGCCGGAGGCATTGCCAAGGCGCTGGATTTTTTTCAAGACCAACCTTTCTTGTTGATGAATGGCGATGTCTGGTGCGACTGGGATCCGGCGCAGGCCTTTGCCATGGCCGAACGCCTGCAAGCAGGCCCAGAGCAGGCCTGGCTGATCCTGACCCCCAACCCGCCCCACCATCCCGAAGGCGACTTTGGTATGCAGGAAGGACAATCGCATCTATGCGCCAAAACCCGTGCAGGTGTCCGCAGCGCCACCTTGAGCGGTATAGGAGTCTACAAACCCGAACTCTTCGCACACCTGCCTAAAAATCAACCAGCCAAAGCCGCTCCTTTGTTACACACCGCCATTGATCGCCATCAAGTACTAGGCAGCCTGCATCAAGGTTTCTGGATGGATGTGGGCACCCCCGAACGATTAAGCCAGCTAAACCAACACTTGGAATCGTTAGCACCCTCACAGTAAACTGATGGTTTGCAGGCTGGTTGGCAGACGTTTCCAAGCACAACAAAGGGCAACAAAGCCAACTATCCTCGCCTCCTTAGCCCCAATGACGTCTATGCTAATGGGTTTTGTAATCAGGACTTGATTTGTATTGAGTCCCCTGTCTGACAGGAACGTCTGTTCTCATGCTTGGTTCCTCCAAACGCACCGTATTCAAGCCCACCGCCTACGGCTCCAGCCGTCGAAAACGCCGCATTCCACGCTGGTTTGTTCTGCTGTTGACAGGCATTGCCCTGGGTGCTGGAGGGCTGCTGTTCTTGCAACAAAGCTATGGCCCCACGCGCCTGACCGTGGAGCAATCCGAACAGTTGCACTATGACCTGAACAGCGCCAATGCTGACAAGCAACGCCTGCAAGCTCAGTTGAACCAGACCAGCCGCGATCTTGAAGATGTCAGCCAGAAAGAAAACAAGCTGAGCACGCAAACCAGCGACCTGCAAGCCATGGTCACCAAACTGGAAAAAGACATTGCCCTGTTTGCCGATGCCATGCCACCAGATCCACGTGGGACCTCGCCTGGCATTCGCGCCGCCGAATTCACTTCCCAGGAAGGCCAACTGAATCACTTTGTGCTCCTGATGCAAGACAAGGGCAAAGAAGCTGAATTCAAGGGCACGATGGAGCTGGTCGCAGCAGGTCGTTACAGCAATGGCCGCTCTGGCAATGTGGATCTGCCAGGCCAAACCATCAGCGTAGGCCGTTATGCCTACGTCAATGGCTCCGCCGAGCTGCCCGCCGGCTTTACGCCGCGCCAGGTCACAATACGCATCAAACCGGACGGTTCAAAGCGCGTCGTTGCCACACGCACTATCTACGTGACATCCTCCAGGTAAACGCGAACTCCAGACTGACCCGCGCAGCCGCAGTTAGCACAAAGCCCTTCAGGTTCCTGGCTCCATCGCCAAAACCCTGAAGGGCTTTTTTATACCCAACGATCTCGACAGATGCCTAGGCTACGTGCTGCAAAAAGTCTTTAAGGCGTTGGCTAGGAGGATCACTCAACAGCTCGGCAGGCGGCCCATCATGTGCCACCCGGCCCTGATCAATAAAAATCAGCCGGCTACCCACACGACGTGCAAAATCCATCTCGTGGGTCACCACCACCATGGTCATGCCTTCTTCGGCCAGCAGTTGCATGACCTTAAGCACCTCCTGGCGCAGCTCTGGATCCAGCGCCGAGGTGGGTTCATCAAACAACATCAACTTGGGCTTGATCGCCAGGGCACGGGCAATGGCCACTCGCTGCTGCTGACCACCGGACAGCTCATTGGGGTAATGATTGACCCGCTCGGCCAAGCCCACCTTGGCCAGCAACTCCATCGCTTCCGCACGCGCCTGGGCGCGACCGGTGCCCCGGGTATGCACGGGCCCGAACATGACATTTTCCAGCGCACTCATCTGCGGAAACAGATTGAACTGCTGAAACACCATGCCCGCTTCCCGGCGCAGCTCCCGCACTTGGGCTGGCGTACCATTCACACTCAAGCCATTGACCACAATGTCGCCCGCCTGAATGTCTTCCAGCTTGTTGATGCAACGTAAAAAAGTCGATTTCCCCGAGCCCGACGGACCAACGACCACAACCACTTCGCCCTTATCAATCGTCAGACTGATATCGTCGAGCACGATATTGTCTCCAAAGCGTTTGGTTACCTGCTTGAACTCGACAATACTCATACAATCCTCATACGGTGTTCAATCCACTTCAGAGTCAGGGCAATCAGGCCAGTCAAGATCAGATAGATCACGGCAACTGCCCCCCAAATCTCCACTGAACGGAAATTATTGGCAATGATTTCCTGGCCCTGTCGGGTCAGCTCGGCCACACCGATCACAATAAACAGCGAAGAGTCCTTCAAACTGATAATGCATTGATTACCCATGGCCGGAATCATGCGACGGAACGCCACAGGCCCAATGATGTGCCGCAAAATCTTGTAAAACGGCAAACCCATCGCCTCGCCCGCCTCTTTCAAACCTTTGGGCACCGATTGCAAGGCACCACGTACGATCTCGGAAATATAGGCCCCGGAATTGATCATCAAGGTGAAAATGGCAGCAGTCAGCCCATCAATACGAATGTTGGCCAACAGGGGCAGCGCAAAGTAGATAAACATTACCTGCACGACAATCGGCGTGCCACGGATGAGCAGCACGTATACCTGACACAGAAAGGACAGAACCAGCAGCAAATAGCGCCTGAAAAAAACCAGCAAGAACAGGGCAATCAATACCTGCAGCGAACTCCAGATCCAGGCCGGCACAACGCTCAACCAATGACCTGTCAGCCAGGACAGGCCCCTGAGCACAAAACCGAGCACAAACAGCCCCAGAATGAACCATGCTGCCCGGCGCCAGGTAACCGGCACCCGAACATAGGTGGTAATCACCCCGGTCAGAAAACCCAATACAGCGCCACCCACCAAACCCGACAGGGTAATGAGCAGCGTCATTTTTGTACCTTCCAGAAGGCTGGGTAAAGCCCCCCAGATAGCGTCCCATTCAAAAGTCACAGTGCTACCTTTGTCTTTGAATAAACGCCCGCAACAGAGCGTCAAAAAATAAAAGCGGTGATCCCGTTACGACACGCGATCACCGCCTGGCATGCGCTTGGCTCCAGCCTGTTTAATCAGGCTGCTTGCCAAACCATTTTTGGTAGATTTTGTCGTAAGTGCCGTCAGCACGAATGTCTTTTAGCGCCTGGTTCACAACCGGCACCAGTTCGCTGTTCTTGGGAAAGGCAATCCCGTAGAAGTCACCACTTTTCACGGCGCCAGTGACCTTCACACGGTCCTTGCCACCGGTCTGGGCGTAGTACTGCACATTGGGAGTATCGTGTACCACGGCATCCACACGGCCCGTTGCCAGTTCCAGAAAGGCATTATCGATATTGGGAAACAGCTTGAGCTTGGCCGTAGGCACCGAACGCTGCATGAAGTCCACCGTGGCGGTACCAATCTTCACCGCTACCGTCTTGCCTTCCAGGTCGGCGGCAGCCTTGATGTCAGAGTTATCGGTGTTGACCAAAATGGCCAGACCGCTTTCATAGTAAGGATCGGAGAAATCAATCACTTGCTTGCGGTCATCGCGGATGGTGATCCCGGCCAGCGCAGCATCCAGATTGCGGGTTTGCAGGCCTGGAATAATGCCGTTGAAATCCATGGGCTGAAAACGGTAATTCAGATTAGCCTTTTTCGCGACCGCATCCCACAAGTCGATATCAAAGCCGGTGTACTTACCATTTTGCTTGAACTCAAAAGGTACAAACGCCGTATCGGTTGCGACCACCAGTTCTTTGCCTTGTTGCGCCAAGGCCTGACCAGCGGGCAAAGCCAAAGCCAAGGCCAAACCGGCCATCAGGGTTTTCATTTTCTTGTTGAACATCCGTTACTCCTCTGTAGGGACTGACCAAAAACCAGCCAGTTCGATGTTTACCCAAGTCGGTGCAGGCTC
Organism: Alcaligenes faecalis; assembly: GCF_041521385.1. Lineage (NCBI taxonomy): Bacteria > Pseudomonadati > Pseudomonadota > Betaproteobacteria > Burkholderiales > Alcaligenaceae > Alcaligenes > Alcaligenes faecalis. Next base: position 1,422,910 of record NZ_CP168006.1, read on the forward strand.
ATGACCTGCCCCAGCGTTGATCTATGCTACCCGAAGCAGCCCAACTCTTCGTATTTAATAGTTTTAAAAAAAGAAAAACCTCGGGAAATCCCGAGGTTTTTCAGTTAGCCAGCCGTATCAAAACTCACATTCAGAACGCAGGAACAATGGAACCCTTGTACTTGTCGGCAATGAACTTCTTCACGTCTTCGCTATGCAAAGCCTGGATCAGCTTGGCCACACGTGGGTCGTCCTTGGACTTGGCCGCCACAGCGATCAAGTTGGCGTAAGGAGAGTCCGAACCCTCAATAGCCAAAGCATCCTTGGTGGGGTTCAGACCCGCTTCCAGCGCGTAGTTGGTGTTGATCAGAGCGATATCCACATCAGCCAACACGCGCGGCAAGGTAGCAGCTTCCAGTTCCTTGAACTTCAGCTTCTTGGGGTTCTGGTCCACATCACGCGAGGTTGCCAGAATATTGGAAGGATCCTTCAGGGTCAGAACACCTGCTTTTTGCAGCAACAGCAAAGCACGAGCGCCATTGGACGGATCGTTAGGGATCGCCACCAGTGCGCCTTCTTTCAGCTCGTCCAGGCTCTTGATCTTGGTGGAGTAAGCACCAAAGGGCTCAACGTGAACCACAGCCACCGACACCAGATCGGTTTTGTGTTCTTTGTTGAAGGTATCCAGGTAAGGTTTGTGCTGGAAGAAGTTGGCATCGATATGGCCGTCAGCCACTTGCTGGTTGGGCTGCACGTAATCAGTGAACACCTTGACATCCAGGTTCACACCTTCCTTGGCCAAAGCTGGCTTCACAAACTCCAGCAGCTCGGCGTGTGGCACGGGGGTAGCAGCAACCGACAGGGTCTCGGCGGCTTGGGCCACGCTGGCCAGCAGAGCCGACACGGACAAGGCCAGAACGGGAACAAATTTCTTCAAAGACATGAGCGACTCCAGTTTCTGAAAGGCAAAACGATGACTATCGTTGCCAGGACTTATTTTCGGCTCAAGCGAGCCACCATGGCGTCTCCAAACACCTGCAGGAGTTGCACCAGCACCACCAGGATCGTCACAGTCACCACCATGACATCCGTTTGATATCGTTGATAACCAAAGCGCAGGGCCAGGTCACCCAAACCACCGCCGCCGATCACACCCGACATGGCCGAATACCCCACCAGGGCAATGGCGGTCACAATCAGGGCTGCCACAATGCCAGTGGTCGCTTCAGGCAATAAAGCCAGCAAAACGGTCTGACGGGAGTTGGCGCCCATGGCACGGCAGGCCTCATTCACACCGGGGTCCAGTTCACGCAGAACGTTCTCCACCAAACGGGCAAAAAACGGCGCGGCACTCAAGACCAAAGGCGGAATCGCGCCCTGCACTCCCAAAGACGTACCGGCCAGAATGCGCGTCAAGGGAATAATGACGATCAAAAGAATCAGGAACGGCACGGAACGCAATATGTTCACGATCAGGGACAAGCTCTGGTAGATCCAGGCATTATCCAGCATCTGCTTGCGGCTGGTCAGAAATAACAGCACGCCTAATGGCAAACCAATAATTGCGGTAAAGCCCAGCGAAATACCGGTCATCAACAAGGTATCAATCGTGGCCTCACCAATCAGCGCCCAATCCAGGTTGCTAAAGTTCATGGTCGCAATACCTCAAATTGGACATTCAATTCAGTCAGCAAGGCATCCAGCCCTGCTTTAGCCTGCGCATCCCCTTCCACAGCCACAACCAGTTGGCCATAAGGCTCAGCTTTGATGCGGCCAATGGCCCCCTGCAAAATGCTGACATTCAGCCCTAGCTGGCTAGTGATACGACTGATCAAAGGCTCGGTCGTCGCCACACCACGCACACTCAGGCGCATCACACTACCAGGTACGCCTTCTGCCAAGGCATGCCAGTCGTCAGCGTTCACGCCACTTTCGCTAAGCAAAGACTGCGTGGTGGGATGGTGCGGATGCAGAAACACATCCAGCACTTCGCCACACTCCACAATCTTGCCGGCATCAATCACGGCCACCCGATCACAGACGGAGCGAATCACATCCATGCCGTGGGTAATCAGGACAATCGTCAGCCCCAGCTCCTGATTGATCTCGCGCAGCAAGCGCAAGATCGACTGGGTGGTTTCCGGGTCCAGCGCCGAGGTCGCTTCGTCGCACAGCAAAAGCTGTGGCCGATTAGCCAAGGCACGCGCAATACCGACGCGCTGCTGCTGCCCGCCCGATAACTGACGGGGATACTTGTTGGCATGATCCTTCAAACCCACCAACTCCAGCACTTCCAGAGCGCGAGCGTGACGTTGGGCGCGATCCACCCCTGCCAGACGCAGAGGAAAACAGACATTATCCAGAACCGTGCGGGAGTGAAGCAGATTGAAATGCTGGAACACCATGCCCACGCCTTGCCGGAACGCACGCAACTGCGCACCTGAAAAACGTGTGATGTCCTGATTCTGTACCCAGACCTGGCCTGAACTGGGTTGTTCAAGCAAATTGAGCATGCGAATCAGCGTACTTTTCCCAGCACCCGAGCGACCAATAATACCGAAGACCTCTCCCTGGTGAATCTGCAAGGAAACGTCGTTCAAAGCATGAACGGTCCTGCCTGCCAAAGAATAGGTTTTTGAGATGTGTTCAAGACGAATCAAAATGAACTCAGCCTAGTTAGTCAGTCGAGTTATAAAAGCCTGAGCTGTAAGCGAAATTTACCATAAAGCAAATTTCACCATGACCAGATAGATATAACCCAAGGAAATATTAAAACCATACTGAGGGCTGCACTGTATAGCAAGATTTCCGACCGGCCAATGCGCGGATGTGACCTTGGCTGTGCAAGGCAAGCGCCCAAAGAAAAAGGCCGCTAAGCGCGGCCTTGTTTCTACGTTTCAGTGTAGTGGTGGGTCGTGCGCGACTCGAACGCGCGACCAACGGATTAAAAGTCCGCTGCTCTACCGACTGAGCTAACGACCCCCGACTGAAAGATGAAATTATGACCCGATTCCGACGCCCCGTCAAGCACTAAATGCAAAATAATCAGAAAAAAAGCATTTTTCTTCAAAAAAGAGGAGAACAGCCGCTTTCAACGACCCAGCCTCAACACTTCCCCCCTGTTTCAGAAACAAAATCTGAACTTCTTCCCAAGAACGTTGACTGCTGAAAATAGAAAAATGCCTTCCGACACGGGGGGCTAACCCCATACCGGAAGGCATTCAACAGCAAGCAGGCTCGTCTAAGGCTTAACGGGCACGAGAAATACGAACCTCGGCACCACGGCGTTTGACTTCCAGCCCTTCGGACGGCAGGATCTTCAATCCTTCCAGGCCTTTGATGTAGCTGGAACCTTGCATCTGCATGACGCGAATCTTGTTGCGCATCACAACCGGACTGTGCTCGGGCATACCAAACATCCAGACCTCGTCCAGCAAACGAGCAGAGTTGAATTCCGAGGTGTGCTTGACCACCGGCCCCAGACACAGCATATGTCCTTCGCGACCAAAGACCGGCAAACGATCCAGCCCCACGGTCATTTTCACGGTCGTGCCACCCTCGTAGCGCCAACCCGTGCTCAGATCCCACCAAGCCTCACCCTCTGGCAGATACACCTCGATATCCTGACCAGGCTGCAAAACAGGAGCCACCAACAAGGCCGGGCCCAACAAATACTGCGTGTCCCACAAACGAGCCTGGGCATCTGCCGGGAAGCTTTGAGCCATAGACCGCTGTACCGGCAAACCAGTACGCACCGCGTCTTCAATAATGCCCAATACATAAGGCACCAGACGGAAACGCCACTCCAGCCAATGCGCAACCTGAGCCTGCGTTTCTTCGTCAAACGCCTCAGGTCGCAAAGCAGGAATACCTTGCAGGCTGAAGTTCGCCGAGAAAACCGACATGGCCAGCCAACGCAGGTACAGCTCTGGCGTCATTTCGCTGGTCGAGGCTGCCGCATTGCCCCAGCCATGAATCTGGATAGGCACGCCGCTATTACCGGTAGCCAAGGCGGACTTCAAGGATTCAGTCAGACCTGCCCAGGTATTGTCGACCTGCGGACCCAACTGCCAGGCAAATCGCTGACAAGATGGGCTCAGGTCACGGCTGGCAACCACGCCTTCTTGCGGTGTCTTGTGCCCGGCAACAGCATCGAACAAGGCTTGACGTGCCAGCACAGGATAAATCGCGCGCAACAAAGCGCCAGACTCGCCACCACGGCTGGTGATGGCATCGGGAATATCAAAACGGGCATTGCACAGCACGGCACCCAGACCATCGTCGACCATTTGACGCTGGCGCTCGGTCCACATGCGGAATACGTCTTTGTGGGTCAGGTCCAGCAAACCGTAGTCACGGCCACCGCTCAGCTCGTCGCCCGGAAAGACGTAAGCACAGCCGTCATCATCATTGATGAGCAGCCAGCCGCGATCTTCCCACTCTTCAAACAGGCTGGTGCCAGCCAGTACACAAGGACGCGTCCAGGCGGCAAGCTGCAACTGATCATTTTGCAAGGCAGAGAAAGCCTCACGCGGATCAGCCATACGGGTGGCATCCCACTCCAGCGTAGGCTTGTCCTGCTGAAAATCGTAGGGTTCCGGTGGTGGCAAGACGGCCACATCCAGCGCAATACCCTGCTCGCGGCACTGACTGGCCAACTCACGCAAAGACGTCACGTCCTGCGCTTGAGCGCCATCCAGCCACAAGCCCATAGGCGTAACGCCGGGCTGACCCGCACGGCCCGTCAAAGCGGAGTACTGGTTGATGATTTCGCTGGGATCACCCAGGAACAGGAAAAAATCCAGTTCGGCAGCGTGTACGCGAGCGCGGTACGCATCCAGATCCTGCTGGCCCAGATCGTGCTCAACCCGCTCGAAGGTATTGATGTACAGCCCCCAACCCTGCGTGCTCCAAAGCAAAGGCAGGCTGCGATCATCCGGACGATCGGTATCGATCATTTCCTCGCGGCGATCCAGCTCGCCCAAGGTTTCGCCCAGGCCATACAAAGCATCTTCCTCGGCCAGAGCCAGATCCAGTTGCCAACAGCGGCTGGGCTCTTGTTCCAGTGTCAACGGCTGGGCCGCACTGCTCAAAAGCAGGTGATCGCCACGCCGGACCTCGAAGCGCCAGGGATTGGACTGAATATGCAAGGCGACTTCGCCCTGCTCAATCCGCCAGCCTGAATCGGCTGTTTCCAGTTGAAATTCGCTAACCGCCTCATGGCGGGCCAGCAGCATATCGCCCAAAGCTTTGGCTCGGATACTGAGCTTTTCGTTATCGAGCCGGGCAAGCGGCATACAGCGGAAACGAAAAACACCCGGCGCATGAGCTTCGATGCGCAGCGCAAAATCGGTTTCGACAAAAGCGAAATCGGCCAAGGCCGGTTTCGTCGTCAACAAACTCAGATGATTAAACAATTGTGTCACGTCGTCAGAGTGGAGCGAACGGCACGATGCTGATCGCAGGGTCACGCTCAAGATTACTTAACAAGGTCACTATTTTGACGTATTTGCGCTACAAAGGAAAATGTTGCTTCAAATTTCGCCGAAATAATTCAAAAAACAGGCCTTAGCGAGGTATTACGGCTTGCTCCAAACGCCGCTCCAAAGGAATAGGTTCCTCCAAACAATAAGCGGCAAACAAACTGGCTGCCAGCAGGCTCCAGCTCAAACCACGTGAGCCGTAAGCCGCAGCCATGAACAAACCGGGCAGGCCCGGCACAAAACCCATCACGGGCAAATGATCACTTACAGCACAGCGCCAACCGGCCCAACCGTGTTCGGGTGTTGCCACCGCCACAGCGGGATGGGCCAGCATGGCAGAAACTTTTTCTATATTTTGCTGATGGCCCTGGCGGCTGACCTGGGCAGATTCACCAAAACGTTCGTAGGTGCTACCAATGACTTGCCCCTGCGGGCCTACAGGCAGGATATAGCCCTTACCACTTAAAGTCACTTCACCACGCGTCAAAGCCTGTTCGGCAGACAAGTACGTCACCTGCCCGGCCAGACGCTGCATGGCCGCCAACCGTGGGAGGGGATGCTGGGCCAAGAACTCGTCGGGCAGCAGGCTCAGGCTTTGAGCTGCCGCGGCGATCACCACTCGATTGCTGCTTTCCAGGCGCTCTCCCCGCTGATTGCAAACATCCCACACGCCCGGCTCCTGACCGGCCTTCAAGGACACGTGCTCAGGCAGACATTCAATCAAAGGGTGATCCAGCAGACAGGCAACCAATGCGCCCGGATCCACCACCATGCCTTGCGGAAAATACAGCCCCCCACCTTGCAGCGGCACCCCAGCCAGAGCCGAGCCCTGTTCGCGATCCAGCCATTGCACCCAATCCTGGTCCAAAGCCAACTGCTGCAGCGCCTGCTGAATATCGGCATCACTATTGCCCGCCTGACCAAACACCAGCGTCCCGACCCGACGCGGGCGAGCCGCTTCCGGCAAACCCTTCCAGCCCTGCCAGGCATGCAGCACCGCATTGCGGCTCAAGCGGGCCAAGGGGGCATCATCCAGAGCGAACACCGGAGAGATGGCGGCCAAACGGTGACCTTGATGCGTGGCATCCAGGCCCTGGCTCAAGGCCGGGTCACAAACCAGCACAGGCACGCCTTTACGGGCCAACCCCCAGGCACAGGCCGCCCCCGCCAGACCAGCACCCATCACCACTACCCGCCCTTGCTGCGGCGGCAAGTTACCGCGTCGTCCCAGATGGGGACGCAAACGGGCGCGAATAGTACACCACTTGCCCCCGGCACCGGGGACTTTTTCCACTTCAAACCCTACCGAGGCCAGATCACGTCGCACCTGCCCGGCACAGCACCAAGAGGCTGCCGTCGCCCCCGGCGCAGCCAGACGCACCAGTTGCCCCAGAACCGAACGCGACCACATGGAGGGGTTGCCACGGGGTGCAAAGCCATCCAGGTAAAACGCGTCGGCATGACATTGCAACTCACGCATCATGGTTTCAGCCTGCCCAAAGGCCAGGGTCAAGGTGACTCGCCCCTTGTCCAGCTCCAATCTGTGTATGCCCGGCACCAGCCTGGGCCAGGTAGCCAGCAGCTCCTGGGCTTGGGGCTGCAACTCCTCGGGCAATCGGGCGTACAAAGTCGCCAAATCTGCTTGACAGAAAGGATGAGCTTCTACCGAGACAAAATGCAGTCTCTGACTGCGTTCCGTATCCTGCCGCCAGGCCTGCCAGGTCGCCAGAAAGCTGGCCCCCAGTCCAAAGCCGGTTTCGCAAATTGTGAATTGAGATCGTCCCCGCCAACGCTCGGGCAAGCCATTGCCTTGCAAAAACACCCGGCGAGCCTGCCCTAAAGGGCCATCTGCCGGGTGATAGCTATCCTGATACAGCGCGCTGACAGGCACGCCGTGCTCATTGAACTCCAAAATGGCCGGAACCAGAGGCCCAAAGGCAGAGGCAGCCATTAATTTTCCTGCCCATAACAATACTCACACACGCTCCAACCCCTTAAACTGGCCTTAATCAAACTGACACCAACAAACACGTACAATCAAAAGTCTTTCTTTCAGACTTTTCTTTTTAAAACCGGATTGCCATGCCATTGTCACGTTTACCGCTCAGCGCCTGCCTGGACGCTGCTGTTACCGCAGCCCATGCCGCCGCCGCTATTTTACAAGCCTATGCGTCGGACCGTAGCTCTCTGGTGATCAGCAACAAAATGCACAACGATCTGGTGTCACAAGCCGATCACGAGGCTGAACAGGCCTGCATCAGCGTATTGATGGAACGCACTCCCGACATTGATATCGTGGCCGAAGAAAGCGGCGGTGTGAACACAGGCCGCCCCACCTGGTATATCGACCCGCTCGATGGCACCACCAACTTCCTGCATGGCATCCCTCACTATGCCGTCTCCGTCGCCCTGATTGCGCCTGCCGGCACCCAAATGGACAACGGCGTTCTGGCTCAGGACACCCCAGTCATTGCCGTAGTCTACGACCCCAACCGCGAGGAGCTGTTTACGGCCATGTACGGTGTGGGAGCCTGGCTAAACGGCAACCGTATTCAGACATCTTCATCGAAGAAGCTGGCGGACTCGGTATTGGCCACAGGCTTTCCCTTCCGCGACTTCTCTTTTTCCGACCAATACATGCCCGGCTTGAACGCCGCCATTACCGGCAGCCGTGGCGTGCGCCGTATGGGTGCCGCCGCACTGGATCTGGCCTGGGTGGCGTGCGGTCGTTACGACGGCTACTGGGAGATGGGCCTGGCCCCTTGGGACGTTGCCGCTGGCACCTTGCTGGTGCGTGAAGCCAAGGGCGTGTGTCAGGATCTGTATCAAGAAGAGCCTTGGCCCGTCAGCGGCCATGTCTACGCGGGCAATGCCCACATTGCCGATGAACTACTGGGCATGGTGCGCCCATCACTGACGCAGCGCCCAACCAAACCCAAGCCTTAACGCCGTATCCGGGGCCAGTTGCCAAACTTCCTGCTCCGATCTTCATCGCCCAATAAAGAAGCGAGCCGTTTTAAATGGCTCGCTTTTTTTATGCGGGTTTTATTCAGGTCGGGTTGCTGGCCAGGTTTGGCGATGTGCTGAATAATCGCCCCTTCCGCCAAATCAAGCCTGCGCGTCAGGCTTGGCCTCCTCGTCCCGCAGGACGCGGCGCAAGATCTTGCCCACATTGCTTTTGGGCAACTCGTCACGGAACTCAATAATGCGGGGACGCTTGTACGCCGTCAGACGCTCTTTGCACCATTGCTTGATATCAGCCTCAGTCAAAGACGGATTACGCTTGACCACGAACAGCTTGATGCTTTCACCGCTGTGTTCGCTAGGCACGCCCACCGCCGCCACTTCCAGCACATCGGGGTGAGCCGCAACCACATCTTCAATTTCGTTCGGATAGACGTTGAAACCCGACACCAGAATCATGTCTTTCTTGCGATCCACCAGACGAATCCGTCCCTGCTGATCCATGACACCAATATCGCCCGTCTTCAAGAAACCATTAGGCGTAAAAACATTAGCCGTTTCCTCTGGCTGGTTCCAGTAGGCCGACATCACTTGAGGCCCTTTAACGGCCAATTCACCCTGCTCTCCCAGAGCCACTGGCTGACCCTGCTCATCGAGCAAGAGCACATCCGTAGACGGCAAAGGAAAACCAATCGTGCCGCTGTACTCGCGTGAGTCCGTCGCGTTCACCGCCACCACCGGCGAGGTCTCCGACAGGCCATAGCCCTCAATCAAGGGGCTACCTGTCACGGCCAGCCAACGCTCGGCCACGGCTTTTTGCAAAGCCGCACCACCAGCCAGACACAGCTTGAGCTGCGCAAACGGCAAGGTACGGAATTTTTCGTGATTCGCCAGCGCATTGAACAGGGTATTCACCGCGGGAACGACCTCAGGCGGATTGCGTTTCCAGGCCTTGTAAACCGAATTGAGATCGCGCGGATTCATCACCAGCACCATATGCATACCCGCATACATGGCAAACAGGCCGCAAACCGTCAGCGCGAAGATGTGATACAGGGGCAAAGCCACCATCATGGTGTAGGCAGGGCCTTTGAAATCACCCAAGGCAGGAAAACCCACGGCTTCCACTTGCAAAACGTTGGCCATCAGATTGCGCTGGCTCAGCATGGCGCCTTTAGGACGCCCCGTTGTACCACCGGTGTATTGCAGCAGCGCCAAATCATCCGGCTTGGCGGGCTGACGGTTCAGGCTTAGTTTGCTGCCCTGATCGAGCACTGCTTCCAGGCGCTGCGAACCGGGCAAAGAATATGACGGCACCATGCGTTTCAAATAACGCACAGCAAAATTCACCACACTACCCTTAAGCCCCATCAAATCGCCCACCGTACTCAACACCACATGGGCAGGCCTCACATTGGCTGGCACTTGCTCCAGCACATGCGCAAAGTTTTCCAGAATCACAATAACCTGGGCCTGGCTATCGGCCAGTTGAAACTCCAGTTCACGTTCGGTGTATTGGGGATTGGTGTTCACGCCCACCATGCCCGCTCGCATGGTGCCCAGCAGGCAAATCAGGAAAGGCAGTCCATTGGGCAACATCAGCATGACACGGCTGCCACGCTCCAGGCCCTGGGCTTGCAGCCAGGCCGCAAAAGCATCCGCGCTGCGATCCAGATGCGCATAGGAAATGTCGTGCCCCATAAAGGTCAGTGCAGTCCTGTCCTTATGCTTTTTCATGGCGGCATCCAGACAATCGATCAAGGTCTGCTCGGCACCTAGCTGAATGTCATGGGGTACGGAGGCCGGATAATGCTCGAGCCAAGGTTTGTGCTGAGTATCCAAGGGCTTGTCACCTAATACGTGTTTATTTATGGTTAACTCTACTCTACTTTATTGTTCAAGCCCAAGGACAAGCCCGCATCATGAAGCTGTTTGATCCCATTTCCGCCTGGTCCCATGAAATTGCGGCCATCCGGCGTGATCTCCATACCTACCCTGAACTGGCTTTCGAGGAAACCCGGACGGCCGATCAGGTCGCATCCTGGCTGGCGAAATGGGACATTCCGGTGCATCGCGGCCTGGGAGTCACCGGTGTCGTCGGCATCTTGAAGGGCACAGGCGGCGAGGGCCCATCGGTAGGGCTGCGCGCCGATATGGACGCCCTGCCCATGCAGGAGCTGAACAACTTTGAACACAAAAGCCGCCACGATGGCAAGATGCACGCCTGTGGACACGATGGACATACTGCCATGCTGCTGGGCGCAGCGCGCTACCTGTCCGCACACCGTGATTTTGCGGGCACCATCTATCTGATTTTCCAGCCTGCTGAAGAAGGCTTTGGCGGCGCACGCGAAATGATCAAGGACGGCTTGTTCACGCTGTTCCCCATGCAAGCTGTCTTTGGCCTGCATAACTGGCCCGGCATGCCTGCCGGCACCTTTGGGGTTTTGCCAGGCGGCATGATGGCCTCCAGCAATACCTTCGAGATTCGTATTGAAGGCAAAGGCGCCCATGGTGGCATGCCCCATCTGGGCGTGGATCCCATCATGGCGGCCGTGCAACTGGCGCAAAGCCTGCAAACCATTGTCAGCCGCAATGTGGACCCGCTTGAGCCTGTCGTGCTGAGCATTACCCAGATTCATGCAGGCTCGGCCGACAACGTCATCCCCAACGAAGCCGTCATGCGCGGCACGGTACGCACCTTTTCTACCGAAGCCCTGGACCTGGTCGAGACCCGTATGCGCGAACTGTGCGAGCAAAGCTGTGCCGCGCAGGGCTGCAAGGCCGAGTTCGACTTTGACCGCCGCTACCCCCCTACCATCAACAATCCCGAACAAGCGGCCTTTTGCGCGCAAGTCATCCGGGAGCTTGTCGGCGCCGACAAGCTACGTCAGGACATCCGCCCGTCCATGGGTGCCGAAGATTTCTCTTTCATGCTGCAGGAAGTCCCTGGCTGCTATGTCTGGTTAGGCAATGGCGATGGCGACCATCGAAGCCTTGGCCACGGCATGGGGCCGTGCATGCTGCATAACGGCAGCTACGATTTCAACGACGCCCTGATCCCCATTGGTGCCAGCTACTGGGCCAAACTGGCTCTGGACTGGCTGGCACAACACCGTTGATGCTTTAACAAATGTTTCATAGCGGGCTTAAAGCTTGCCGTTACAATGGCAAGTTCTATGGTTGACGGCGTGCGCCCCCCTGCGCAACGGGCATCGGTCCCCCCTTTTTCTCCTATACGGGAATACTTGTGACTACTTCAAGCAACATTTCTTCGCTCCCGGACGGAGCCCCCACCTTGCGCGTCATGCCTATGCCCACCGACGCCAATATTCACGGCGATGTATTTGGTGGTTGGATTATGTCCCAGGTGGACATTGCCGGAGCCATTCCTGCAACACGACGGGCCCAAGGCCGGGTTGCCACGATTTCCGTGAATGCCTTCACCTTCAAACAGCCCGTGTTTGTGGGTGACTTGCTCAGTTTCTACACAGAAATCATCAAAACGGGCCGCACCTCCATTACGGTGTCAGTGGAAGTGTATGCAGAACGCAAACGCCTGCAACTGGAAACGGTCAAGGTAACGGAAGCCACGCTGACATACGTGGCCACCGATGACGAGCGCCGCAGCCGCCCGCTGCCCCCTCTCTAAGCATTTGTGACAGGCAGGCCTATGCAGGAAAATCTGGTACACCCTACTTCGCCCAGTGACACACCCAAGCCACGCCGCCTGGAGCCCGAGGACGCGCAGCAGGCACTTTACCGCCTGAAAAACATCCTCAAACGCCAAGAGGTGGTCGAGTCACTGGCTCAGCGCCAGTTCGAGGACGACGACCGCTCCAACCTGCTTGAAGGTCTGATCCATCGCCAGCATGAAAGCGAGATCAAGGCTATCCTGAATGACCTGCATCCGGCCGACATTGCTTTCATTCTGGAATCCTTGCCCGAGCTGGAACGCCAGGCCATTTGGCAACTGGTCGATGCCGAGCACGATGCTGACGTGCTGCTGGAAGTGGCGGACTGGGCACGTGAATCGCTGATTCGTTCCATGGACGCGGCAGACCTGATTGCCGCCGCCGGCAATATGGATGCCGACGAGATTGCCGATCTGGTGCCCGACCTGCCCCCCGATGTGGTGGCCGCCGTGCAGCGCGGCTTGACTGACGAGGAGCGTGCGCAACTGATTGAAGCCATGGGCTACCCCGAAGATACGGTGGGCGCCATCATGGACTTTGACATGGTGCGTGTGCGCGAGGACGTGACCCTGGAAGTGGTCTTGCGTTACCTGCGTCGCTTGCAGGAACTACCGGACCACACTGATCAGATCTTCGTGGTAGACCGTGCCGACAAGCTGCAAGGCACGCTGTCCCTGACACGCATGCTGGTCAGCGAACCCGAAACTCTGGTGTCCTCGGTCATGTCCACCGACTATCTGACTCTGAATCCGCTGGACTCAGACTCCGATGCGGCTGGGGCATTTGAACGGTATGACTTGGTGTCCGCCCCTGTGGTGGACGATATTGGCCGCCTGATTGGCCGAGTCACCATTGACGAAGTGGTGGACGTGCTGCAAGAGGACTCGGAGGAACAAGCCCTGTCTCGTGCCGGTCTGCAAGAGGATGACATTTTCGCTCCCATCCGTACGGCTATCCGCAACCGGGCCCCCTGGCTGCTGATCAACCTCTGTACAGCGGCCACGGCCTCTTTCATTGCCTCGCGCTTTGAGGACACCGTCAGCCATATTGTGATCCTGGCGTTTCTGATGTCGATTGTGGCCGGTATTGGCGGCAACTCCGGCAACCAGACCATGACCATGATTATTCGTGCCATTGCCACTGGCCGTGTCACCGGCTCCAACGTCATCCCACTGATCAAGCGTGAACTGCTGGTGACCTTTCTGGTCGGAGTCTGTGGCAGTGCAGTAACCGCTTTCTTTGCCTGGTTTATCTCTGACTCCGTTGCCATTGCCGCGGTGATGATGGCTGCCATGATCGGCAATATGCTCATTGGCGCGGCGCTGGGTGTGATGATCCCGATTCTGCGTGATCGTTTTGGTAATGACCCCGCTGTAGGCTCCTCGGTACTGCTGACTTTTGCGACGGACTCGCTGGGTTTCCTGCTATTCCTGGGACTGGCGACGGTGTTCTTGCTGTAAACCGCCAGCAGTCATGATTAAAAAACCGGCTCCTGGCCGGTTTTTTAATCTGCCTCAAAGGGCTTCGTTCACGTCTTTTAATCTTTTAACACCAGGAAACTCGAAAATCCGAACGCCGGAACGCCGGAACGCCCAAGTATCGCGGCGTTGGCTCGTTGGCTCGTTGGCTCGTTGGCTCGTTGGCTCGTTGGCTCGTTGGCTCGTTGGCTCGTTGGCTCGTTGGCTCGTTGGCTCGTTGGCTCGTTGGCTTTCAGTATGTTTGCTTCATCTCATTAAACACAAGCTCTTTATCCTTCTCAGAGGAAAATCTTGATAGCCAATCCCACAAGTGGCTTCAAACTCAGACGCCAAGCACCTGACGCAAGCACCAAACTGACCTTCCAAACAACTAAGAACGGGGGGACGACGATCGGGCCTCTTCCAAAAAGACCTCCAGACTCTCCTTGGTCCCCACAACCCGACTTCGTTGTAACGACTCAGTCTGTGCCGTATGCTCAAAGAAATCCAGCACGCCATTCGTCACTCTTGGCGCTATACCTGCCAGTTCCAGTTGACGACGTACTTGCAGAACCTCGTCACGACGGCGCACACCATGCACCAAATGACTGCGCACGCAAGACTCCAGGAAGTCCTGCAAGCCCCGCTGATTTACATCCTCCAACACGTCATACAGCTCGCCCCGCAGCCCCATCTGCTCGGCCAGCATCAGAGTTTCGAGCCCTAACGCCTCCAATCCCTTGGTCATCAGACTGCGCAGCAGCTTCAAACGCATCGCATCTCCAGCCTGCTCCGATAAAACACGCACAGGAGCGCCCTGAGCCTGCCAGAACGCCGCAGCCTGGCCTGCCCCTTTCCCAGCAGCCAGTAAAGCCGTCTGAGCGCCTGTAGAGGGTACAGAACCCATAATTGCCAGGTCAGCCAGATCAAGTCCGTACTGCCGCGCCAACAGGTCCATGCTTTCCATCGCCTGAGGCTCGGCTGTACACAAATCCATGTACAGCGTCCCTGCTGACAAATGCGGCATAACGGCTTTACCCACCACATCCGCCTGTGTTCCCGTCACCGCCGACAACACCCCATCCAGATCCTGCCAACACTCATCCGCCTGCAAGCACAGTTGCGCCCCCAATTGCTGTGCCAGCTCACTGGCTGCGGCACTTTCCCGGCGCACCAGGATAAACGGCACCTGCACACCCGCCGACCTCATGGCGGCACCATAAAAACGCGCGACTTCGCCCGCCCCGATCAGGGCAACTCGATGCAATAAGGGAGATGTGTTCATAGAGGAAATGCAGATAAGAAAACGATAAACAGCCGCCTGATCATAGCGCAGCGCCCTGTAGCTTACAGGGAAAAACCACCAGGAACTGTCCTGGCCCCTCAAGACGATCAAGCAGCTTTCAATGCAATTCGGACAAGCATGAAAAAACCCCATGAACCGGAGTCGCATGGGGCTTGCTGCTAACAGCTTGCAGGCTGGACAACTTGAGTCAGAATCAGCTCAAACGTCCATGGCACTGCTTGTATTTCTTGCCGCTACCGCATGGGCAAGGATCGTTACGGCCCACGCGTGGCACTTCACCCTTGGCTGCTTCATCCAGACCGGGATCCTCACCGCTTAGGGCAGCATCGTAGTCCGAATGATGGAAACGAACATTGGAGTTGGCTGGAGCCTCAACAGCGGCTTCCTCGATTTGCTCCGGTGTTTGAATACGCACGGTCATCAACACTTTGACCACCTCATCACGCACACGATCCAGCATGTCGGAGAACAACTCGAAAGCTTCGCGCTTGTATTCCTGTTTGGGGTCTTTCTGGGCGTAACCACGCAGATGAATACCCTGACGCAGGTGATCCAGAGCCTGCAAATGGCCACGCCATTGCGTATCGATGGACTGCAAGAGTACAGAACGCTCAAAGTTGCCCCAGTTAGGTTGACCCACTTGGTCAATCTTGGCTTGCAACAGACGCTGAGACTCCTCGATAACGCGATCATGCAAATCATCGTCAGTCAGATTGGATTCTTTCTCCAGCATTTCAGCCAAAGGCAGCTCAATCTGGAAGGTACTTTGCAAAGCAGTGGTCAGGCCAGGGATATCCCATTGCTCTTCCATCGTGTCTTGTGGCACGTATTCACGGAACAGACGGCTGACAGCGGCTTCGCGCAAGCTGCTGATGGTGTCGGTAATATCAGCCGACTCCAGCACTTCGTTACGCTGGGCGTAGATCACCTTGCGCTGATCATTGGCCACATCGTCGTACTGCAGCAGTTGTTTACGAATATCGAAGTTGCGGGCCTCGACCTTGCGCTGGGCAGACTCGATGGAACGGGTCACCATGCGGGCTTCGATAGGCTCGCCTTCCGGCAAACGCAGACGCTCCATGATGGCGCGCACCCGGTCACCGGCGAAGATGCGCATCAGCGAATCTTCCAGCGACAGGTAAAAGCGCGAGGAACCTGGGTCACCCTGACGACCGGCACGACCACGCAGTTGGTTGTCGATACGGCGGGATTCGTGACGCTCGGTACCAATAATGCGCAAACCACCCGCCTGCTTGACCTGCTGATTCAAGGGCTCCCACGCAGCGCGGATAGCCTGAATCTTGGCTTCTTTCTGCTCGGCGCTCAGGGATTCGTCTTCACGCACCTGAGAAATCGCTCGTTCGATGCTGCCGCCCAACACAATATCCGTACCACGACCGGCCATATTGGTAGCGATGGTGACATGACCCGGCATACCGGCTTCAGCCACGATATCGGCTTCACGGGCGTGTTGCTTGGCGTTCAATACCTCGTGCTTGACACCCGCGGCGTTCAGACGGGTGGAGATCAGCTCGGAGTTTTCGATACTGGTGGTGCCCACCAAAACAGGCTGACCACGTTCGTGGCAGTCCTGGATGTCTTTCAGAATGGCGTTGAACTTCTCGTCATCGGTCTTGAACACCTGGTCGTTCTGGTCCTTGCGAGCCAGCGGACGATTCGGTGGAATGATGACGGTTTCAAGGCTGTAGATTTCCTGGAACTCGTAGGCCTCCGTATCGGCTGTACCGGTCATGCCAGCCAGCTTGTCATACATACGGAAGTAGTTCTGGAAGGTAATCGACGCCAGTGTCTGGTTTTCGTTCTGAATACGAACGCCTTCCTTGGCTTCCACGGCCTGATGCAAGCCATCGGACCAGCGGCGACCGGCCATCAAGCGGCCCGTGAATTCGTCCACAATCACCACTTCACCGTCTTGAACCACGTATTGCTGATCGCGGAAGAACAGGTTGTGGGCGCGCAGCGCGACCATCAAATGGTGCATCAGAGAAATGTGGCGCGGCTCGTACAGCGATTCGCCTTCGGGCAACAGGCCGATTTCGGTCAGCACTTGTTCGGCACGCTCGTGACCGGCTTCGGAGATATGAACCTGCTGGCCCTTTTCATCGACCCAGAAGTCGCCTTCAGGCTCGGGCTCGTGCGGACGAGGCTCTTGCGTCATGCGGGTCAGCATGGGCGGGACCACGTTCATGCGCACATACAGCTCGGTATTGTCTTCGGCCTGGCCGGAGATGATCAGCGGTGTACGGGCTTCGTCGATCAGGATGGAGTCAACTTCGTCAACAATTGCGTAGGATAAACCGCGCTGGCGGCGATCCTCGGCGCGGTATTCCATATTGTCGCGCAGGTAGTCAAAACCAAATTCGTTATTGGTACCGTAGGTAATATCGGCCTGGTAGGCGGCAATCTTCTCGGCATTGTCTTGCTGGGGAACCACCACACCCACGCTCAGACCCAGGAAATTGTACAGACGGCCCATCCAGCCCGCATCGCGTCGTGCCAGGTAATCGTTGACGGTCACCACGTGCACGCCCTTGCCGGACAGTGCATTCAGGTATACGGCCAGCGTCGCTGTCAGGGTCTTACCCTCACCCGTACGCATTTCGGAAATCTTGCCGTTATGCAGGGCGATGGCACCGAGCATCTGCACGTCAAAGTGGCGCATGCCAAATACACGGATACCCGCTTCACGCACCACGGCAAAGGCCTCGGGCAAGAGCGAGTTAAGCGAGGCGCCATCCTGAACACGTTGGCGCAGCTCCTGCGTCTTGGCTGCCAAGGCCTCGTCACTCAGACCCTGCATGGCAGGTTCAAGAGCATTAATCTGGGCGACCTGCTTACGGTACTGTTTGAGCAGTCGGTCGTTACGACTGCCAATAAGCTTTTTCAGCAATGAAACCATTCTTGTGTCGTCAATGTAGGCGAGGCCGCAAGGGCTTGAATCTGTGCCTCGAGCCTATCTCTGGTTAAAAGGGATGCGCACGCAAACAATCAGTTTAACGCACATGCTGCAAGACGGAACTACTTGTCCGAATCCAATTGTGCGACTTGCTGCTCTACGTACTCACGCGCCGGCAGAAAAAGCTTGGGATCCAGGGCATGTCCGGCCATGCGCACTTCAAAGTGCAGGTGTGAGCCTGTGGACTGCCCGGTCGACCCGACACGGGCAATCAACTGCCCTTTTTCTACTACATCGCCTAATTTAACAACGATTGATGACGCATGGGCGTATCGCGTGCTCATGCCATTGCCATGATTGATTTCCACCAGCTTGCCATAGCCTGTCATGTAACGGGCTTCGGACACCACGCCACCGGAGGCCGCGTAAATAGGCGTGCCCTTGGGAGCCGGGAAGTCCAGCCCCTCGTGCAAGGCATGGCGGCCCGAAATCGGGTGACGACGCCAGCCAAAGGAGGACGCCACCTCGGCATAATCCACCGGACGGTAATTGGGCAGACGGGCTTCGTTGCCGGTACGCTCGGTCAGCACCGTATCCAGCATCTGGAACCAGTCCTGTTGCTCGGACATCTGTTTGGCCAGATTATCCAGTTGTTCACCCAGACGATCGGCGCTCCAAACCAGGTCGGCCCCATCCATGCTGTCCATGACGGCCAGATCCTGCACGGGCATGGCACCGGCCAGCTCCGGATCNTTGGCTCGTTGGCTCGTTGGCTCGTTGGCTCGTTGGCTCGTTGGCTCGTTGGCTCGTTGGCTCGTTGGCTCGTTGGCTCGTTGGCTTTCAGTATGTTTGCTTCATCTCATTAAACACAAGCTCTTTATCCTTCTCAGAGGAAAATCTTGATAGCCAATCCCACAAGTGGCTTCAAACTCAGACGCCAAGCACCTGACGCAAGCACCAAACTGACCTTCCAAACAACTAAGAACGGGGGGACGACGATCGGGCCTCTTCCAAAAAGACCTCCAGACTCTCCTTGGTCCCCACAACCCGACTTCGTTGTAACGACTCAGTCTGTGCCGTATGCTCAAAGAAATCCAGCACGCCATTCGTCACTCTTGGCGCTATACCTGCCAGTTCCAGTTGACGACGTACTTGCAGAACCTCGTCACGACGGCGCACACCATGCACCAAATGACTGCGCACGCAAGACTCCAGGAAGTCCTGCAAGCCCCGCTGATTTACATCCTCCAACACGTCATACAGCTCGCCCCGCAGCCCCATCTGCTCGGCCAGCATCAGAGTTTCGAGCCCTAACGCCTCCAATCCCTTGGTCATCAGACTGCGCAGCAGCTTCAAACGCATCGCATCTCCAGCCTGCTCCGATAAAACACGCACAGGAGCGCCCTGAGCCTGCCAGAACGCCGCAGCCTGGCCTGCCCCTTTCCCAGCAGCCAGTAAAGCCGTCTGAGCGCCTGTAGAGGGTACAGAACCCATAATTGCCAGGTCAGCCAGATCAAGTCCGTACTGCCGCGCCAACAGGTCCATGCTTTCCATCGCCTGAGGCTCGGCTGTACACAAATCCATGTACAGCGTCCCTGCTGACAAATGCGGCATAACGGCTTTACCCACCACATCCGCCTGTGTTCCCGTCACCGCCGACAACACCCCATCCAGATCCTGCCAACACTCATCCGCCTGCAAGCACAGTTGCGCCCCCAATTGCTGTGCCAGCTCACTGGCTGCGGCACTTTCCCGGCGCACCAGGATAAACGGCACCTGCACACCCGCCGACCTCATGGCGGCACCATAAAAACGCGCGACTTCGCCCGCCCCGATCAGGGCAACTCGATGCAATAAGGGAGATGTGTTCATAGAGGAAATGCAGATAAGAAAACGATAAACAGCCGCCTGATCATAGCGCAGCGCCCTGTAGCTTACAGGGAAAAACCACCAGGAACTGTCCTGGCCCCTCAAGACGATCAAGCAGCTTTCAATGCAATTCGGACAAGCATGAAAAAACCCCATGAACCGGAGTCGCATGGGGCTTGCTGCTAACAGCTTGCAGGCTGGACAACTTGAGTCAGAATCAGCTCAAACGTCCATGGCACTGCTTGTATTTCTTGCCGCTACCGCATGGGCAAGGATCGTTACGGCCCACGCGTGGCACTTCACCCTTGGCTGCTTCATCCAGACCGGGATCCTCACCGCTTAGGGCAGCATCGTAGTCCGAATGATGGAAACGAACATTGGAGTTGGCTGGAGCCTCAACAGCGGCTTCCTCGATTTGCTCCGGTGTTTGAATACGCACGGTCATCAACACTTTGACCACCTCATCACGCACACGATCCAGCATGTCGGAGAACAACTCGAAAGCTTCGCGCTTGTATTCCTGTTTGGGGTCTTTCTGGGCGTAACCACGCAGATGAATACCCTGACGCAGGTGATCCAGAGCCTGCAAATGGCCACGCCATTGCGTATCGATGGACTGCAAGAGTACAGAACGCTCAAAGTTGCCCCAGTTAGGTTGACCCACTTGGTCAATCTTGGCTTGCAACAGACGCTGAGACTCCTCGATAACGCGATCATGCAAATCATCGTCAGTCAGATTGGATTCTTTCTCCAGCATTTCAGCCAAAGGCAGCTCAATCTGGAAGGTACTTTGCAAAGCAGTGGTCAGGCCAGGGATATCCCATTGCTCTTCCATCGTGTCTTGTGGCACGTATTCACGGAACAGACGGCTGACAGCGGCTTCGCGCAAGCTGCTGATGGTGTCGGTAATATCAGCCGACTCCAGCACTTCGTTACGCTGGGCGTAGATCACCTTGCGCTGATCATTGGCCACATCGTCGTACTGCAGCAGTTGTTTACGAATATCGAAGTTGCGGGCCTCGACCTTGCGCTGGGCAGACTCGATGGAACGGGTCACCATGCGGGCTTCGATAGGCTCGCCTTCCGGCAAACGCAGACGCTCCATGATGGCGCGCACCCGGTCACCGGCGAAGATGCGCATCAGCGAATCTTCCAGCGACAGGTAAAAGCGCGAGGAACCTGGGTCACCCTGACGACCGGCACGACCACGCAGTTGGTTGTCGATACGGCGGGATTCGTGACGCTCGGTACCAATAATGCGCAAACCACCCGCCTGCTTGACCTGCTGATTCAAGGGCTCCCACGCAGCGCGGATAGCCTGAATCTTGGCTTCTTTCTGCTCGGCGCTCAGGGATTCGTCTTCACGCACCTGAGAAATCGCTCGTTCGATGCTGCCGCCCAACACAATATCCGTACCACGACCGGCCATATTGGTAGCGATGGTGACATGACCCGGCATACCGGCTTCAGCCACGATATCGGCTTCACGGGCGTGTTGCTTGGCGTTCAATACCTCGTGCTTGACACCCGCGGCGTTCAGACGGGTGGAGATCAGCTCGGAGTTTTCGATACTGGTGGTGCCCACCAAAACAGGCTGACCACGTTCGTGGCAGTCCTGGATGTCTTTCAGAATGGCGTTGAACTTCTCGTCATCGGTCTTGAACACCTGGTCGTTCTGGTCCTTGCGAGCCAGCGGACGATTCGGTGGAATGATGACGGTTTCAAGGCTGTAGATTTCCTGGAACTCGTAGGCCTCCGTATCGGCTGTACCGGTCATGCCAGCCAGCTTGTCATACATACGGAAGTAGTTCTGGAAGGTAATCGACGCCAGTGTCTGGTTTTCGTTCTGAATACGAACGCCTTCCTTGGCTTCCACGGCCTGATGCAAGCCATCGGACCAGCGGCGACCGGCCATCAAGCGGCCCGTGAATTCGTCCACAATCACCACTTCACCGTCTTGAACCACGTATTGCTGATCGCGGAAGAACAGGTTGTGGGCGCGCAGCGCGACCATCAAATGGTGCATCAGAGAAATGTGGCGCGGCTCGTACAGCGATTCGCCTTCGGGCAACAGGCCGATTTCGGTCAGCACTTGTTCGGCACGCTCGTGACCGGCTTCGGAGATATGAACCTGCTGGCCCTTTTCATCGACCCAGAAGTCGCCTTCAGGCTCGGGCTCGTGCGGACGAGGCTCTTGCGTCATGCGGGTCAGCATGGGCGGGACCACGTTCATGCGCACATACAGCTCGGTATTGTCTTCGGCCTGGCCGGAGATGATCAGCGGTGTACGGGCTTCGTCGATCAGGATGGAGTCAACTTCGTCAACAATTGCGTAGGATAAACCGCGCTGGCGGCGATCCTCGGCGCGGTATTCCATATTGTCGCGCAGGTAGTCAAAACCAAATTCGTTATTGGTACCGTAGGTAATATCGGCCTGGTAGGCGGCAATCTTCTCGGCATTGTCTTGCTGGGGAACCACCACACCCACGCTCAGACCCAGGAAATTGTACAGACGGCCCATCCAGCCCGCATCGCGTCGTGCCAGGTAATCGTTGACGGTCACCACGTGCACGCCCTTGCCGGACAGTGCATTCAGGTATACGGCCAGCGTCGCTGTCAGGGTCTTACCCTCACCCGTACGCATTTCGGAAATCTTGCCGTTATGCAGGGCGATGGCACCGAGCATCTGCACGTCAAAGTGGCGCATGCCAAATACACGGATACCCGCTTCACGCACCACGGCAAAGGCCTCGGGCAAGAGCGAGTTAAGCGAGGCGCCATCCTGAACACGTTGGCGCAGCTCCTGCGTCTTGGCTGCCAAGGCCTCGTCACTCAGACCCTGCATGGCAGGTTCAAGAGCATTAATCTGGGCGACCTGCTTACGGTACTGTTTGAGCAGTCGGTCGTTACGACTGCCAATAAGCTTTTTCAGCAATGAAACCATTCTTGTGTCGTCAATGTAGGCGAGGCCGCAAGGGCTTGAATCTGTGCCTCGAGCCTATCTCTGGTTAAAAGGGATGCGCACGCAAACAATCAGTTTAACGCACATGCTGCAAGACGGAACTACTTGTCCGAATCCAATTGTGCGACTTGCTGCTCTACGTACTCACGCGCCGGCAGAAAAAGCTTGGGATCCAGGGCATGTCCGGCCATGCGCACTTCAAAGTGCAGGTGTGAGCCTGTGGACTGCCCGGTCGACCCGACACGGGCAATCAACTGCCCTTTTTCTACTACATCGCCTAATTTAACAACGATTGATGACGCATGGGCGTATCGCGTGCTCATGCCATTGCCATGATTGATTTCCACCAGCTTGCCATAGCCTGTCATGTAACGGGCTTCGGACACCACGCCACCGGAGGCCGCGTAAATAGGCGTGCCCTTGGGAGCCGGGAAGTCCAGCCCCTCGTGCAAGGCATGGCGGCCCGAAATCGGGTGACGACGCCAGCCAAAGGAGGACGCCACCTCGGCATAATCCACCGGACGGTAATTGGGCAGACGGGCTTCGTTGCCGGTACGCTCGGTCAGCACCGTATCCAGCATCTGGAACCAGTCCTGTTGCTCGGACATCTGTTTGGCCAGATTATCCAGTTGTTCACCCAGACGATCGGCGCTCCAAACCAGGTCGGCCCCATCCATGCTGTCCATGACGGCCAGATCCTGCACGGGCATGGCACCGGCCAGCTCCGGATCGGTATACTCGATCCCGGCAGCCTTGGCCACACGTTTGCTGACACCGTCCATCTCGATCAGTTTGGCCTGCAAACCGCCGACTTTTTCAGCCAGGCGGGTCACGTTGTCCTGCATCGCGGCGGCCTGGCTCTGGGCCATATCCGTATCCAGCGACGCACCGCCGCGGTCCCCCCAGTGCGACTGCACCAGAGCTCCCGCCGCTGCGGAAACGCCCAGCGACACCAAAGCCACCAGAGCGATCACCGTACGGCGCACCCCTTTGGCTTTGGCATCTAAGGACGTATAGTCTTTATGTTGATCCACTATCGTATAACCTCGAACATGTCCTGGAAGCCCCCTTTTTCCTCATCCGCGCCAAAACGCAGTAGCGGGCAAAGCCACGCTTTGGGTTGGCTGGCCAGCGACCAGCAAGGTTCCCAGGTACTGGAAATGGCCCGGCAGCTGATGGCGGCTCAGACCCATGTAAGCAAAGCCTTGCCACCTGCTTTGGGCAAGGCTTGTAAAGTAGCCCGTATAGACAGACAGCAATTGACGCTGGCAGTTCCCAGCGCGGCGCATGCGGCCAAGCTGCGCCAGCTTTTGCCCACTGTCACACGGCAGATGAATGCCGCTGGCTGGAACATTAACGAGGCACTGGTTCACGTGCAAGCCCATTTGTTTGCAAGCGTGACAGAAAAGCCCGCCCGCCAGGTACAAGTCCTGGATGAACGGGCCTTGGAATCATTTGAAAAGCTGCATGACTCATTGCCGCAAGGTCCCTTGGCGCAAGCCATCGAACGCTTGTTGCGTCATCATCGCGGCTAAACACAGCACCAAGACCGAAGCCCTAGGCGCGTATCAAGCGAATTTCCACTCGCTGGAAAATGCATGGGGTGCACTGGCAGCAGACTCGAAAGTCACCAGTTCCCAGCTATCCTGGGCGGCGAGCAAGGCGCGCGCCAACTGGTTGTTCAAACCATGGCCGGATTTGCACGCCACATAGCGCGCAATCAGGGGGTGGCCAATCAGGTACAAGTCGCCAATGGCATCCAAAATCTTGTGCTTGACGAACTCGTCCTCGTAACGCAGACCGTCGCTGTTCAGGACGCGGTACTCGTCCATGACAATGGCATTGTCCAAACTGCCACCACGGGCCAGACCGGCCGCACGCAAAGCTTCTACTTCGCTGGCGAACCCGAAGGTGCGCGCACGCGAAATGGTCTTCACGTACGAGTCATGCGCAAAATCCACCTCGGCAAAATTGGCCGTTGCATCAATGGCCGGGTGGTGAAAATCGATGGAAAACTGAAGGGCAAAGCCTTCATAGGGCTCCAGACGAGCCCATTTAATGTCCTGCCCCTCGCCTTCTGAGACTTCGATGGGCTTGAGGACACGCAAAAACTTCTTGGCAGCTTCCTGCTCTTGCAAGCCTGCCGAGCGCAACAAGTACACAAACGTACCGGCACTGCCATCCATGATGGGTACTTCTTCAGCCGTCAGGTCTACGTGCAGATTATCGATGCCCAGACCGGCAATGGCCGACATCAAATGCTCTACGGTTGAAACCCGAACATTATCCTTGATCAGCACCGACGCCATGCGCGTACCACCGACCTTGTCTGCCTGTGCGGGTAAATCCACAATTTCGGGCAGATCGATACGGTGAAACACAATACCCGTGTCAGGCGCAGCAGGGCGTAGCGTCAATTCGACACGACGACCAGAGTGCAAGCCGACTCCTTTGGTACTGATGACATTTTTGATGGTGCGCTGACGAAGCATAGCTGTTCTTGTATTTGTAAAGTGTTGTTCGCAAAGACTATTGTAACCGTAATACGGGTTATCCACTATAGGCTTTTTCCAAACCTGCGTCATTGCCAAGCATCCAACACCAGCACGACAAAGCACTTACGCCTCCTGAGCGCGAACGCTCAGGAGGAGTCGTGGGAGAAATCAAATTGGCGACTCGGGTAATCGCCGAACCTGATTTTTAATCAGCCTGCTTGCGCAAAAACGCCGGAATATCGAAGTGATCCATACCGGCAGTCTCCAACGCGCG
Source organism: Alcaligenes faecalis (assembly GCF_041521385.1). Classification (NCBI taxonomy): domain Bacteria; kingdom Pseudomonadati; phylum Pseudomonadota; class Betaproteobacteria; order Burkholderiales; family Alcaligenaceae; genus Alcaligenes; species Alcaligenes faecalis. The sequence continues at coordinate 1,448,311 of NZ_CP168006.1, forward strand.
CACCTGGGCCGAAGCCTGGCTGCGTGGGTTGCGAATAACGGCAGGCACGTCGGCATTGTCGTAATCCGCGCCGATGACAGGCATGTTATCGGTGCCTGTACGTAACACTTCTTCGTTGTTTTGTACCAACTGTGGGCGCGCTTGTTTACGACCCAGGCCGGTAGCCACAACCGTAACACGCAGGCTGTCGCCCATGGATTCGTCGTAAGCGGTACCAAAGATAACAGTGGCGTCTTCTGCAGCGTAGCCACGAATTGTGTCCATGATTTCGCGCGTTTCACGCATCTTCAGGGACGAGGAGGACGTAATGTTCACCAGCATGCCACGGGCGCCGTGCAGATCCACACCTTCCAGCAAGGGGCAAGCGATGGCACGCTCGGCCGCTTCACGAGCGCGGTTCGAGCCGGAAGCCACTGCCGTACCCATCATGGCCTGACCTTGCTCGCCCATAATGGTTTTCACGTCTTCAAAGTCGACGTTCACGTTACCTTCAACATTGATGATCTCGGCAATACCGGCGCAGGCATTGTGCAAGACATCGTCAGCGGCCTTGAAGCAATCGGACTGCGTGGCGTCCTCATCCATCAAGTCGTACAAGTTTTCGTTCAATACAACAATCAGGGAGTGAACATGCTTGCTCAGCTCCTCGATCCCTTCTTCGGCCATGCGCAAACGACGGTTGCCTTCAAAGGAGAAAGGTTTGGTGACCACGCCCACGGTCAGAATGCCCAATTCCTTGGCCACTTCAGCCACGACGGGGCTGGCGCCCGTACCGGTGCCACCGCCCATACCGGCCGTGATAAACACCATATTGGCACCGTTCAGTGCGGCGCGAATTTCTTCACGAGCGGTTTCAGCGGCTGCACGACCTTGGTCAGGCTTGGCACCGGCGCCCAGACCGCTGCGGCCCAGACGGATCTGGATAGGTGCATCGCTGCTGGCCAGAGCCTGCGAATCAGTATTGGCGCAAATGAAATCAACACCCTGAACACCAGAGTTGATCATATGCATCACCGCGTTGCCGCCTGCGCCGCCCACACCCACGACCTTAATGACCGTGCCGCTACCGCTGGTATCTAACATTTCAAAGTTCATCATGATTGACTCCCACTCAAACACTTAATTAGTCAAGTTCCTACGTACTTCCCCGATACAACTGAAATTTGGAATCAGCTCAAAACATCTGCCAACCAAGGGGTTCGCACCCGGTTTGAACTGCCTCCTGGACCGCCTTTTTGGGCTGCCCGACCTGAGCGTATTGCAACGCCCTTAATTCATGAACCATTCCTTCATACGTGCCATCAGGCCTTTGACACTGCCTTTTTGCTGGGCCACTTTGCGACCGCGAGCACTTTGCAGGCGCGCTTCGGTCAACAGCCCCATCACCGTCGAAAAACGCGGGTTGCGCATCACGTCAGCCAGACTGCCTTCGTAGCTGGGCACGGCAATACGTACAGGTTTCAGGAATACGTCCTCGGCCAGCTCCACAATGCCTGGCAACATGGCCGTACCACCGGTCAGCACCACGCCCGAGGACAACAAATCTTCGTAACCCGACTCACGCAGGCTTTGCTGCACAAAGGTAAACAGCTCTTCCACACGCGGCTCGATCACCGCGCCCAAAGCCTGACGCTTGACCTGCCGGTTGGGGCGATCACCCAGACCAGGCACCTCAATCATTTCTTCCTGATGAGCCAACGATTGCTTGGCCACACCAAAGCGCAGCTTGATCTCTTCCGCATCCGGCGTGGGGGTGCGCAACATGGCGGCGATGTCGCTGGTGATCTGGTCGCCCGCAATCGGGATCACATCAGTATGACGAATCGCGCCGCCGGTGTAGATGGCAATATCGGTGGTGCCACCACCAATATCCACCAGCACCACCCCCAGCTCTTTCTCGTCCGCCGTCAGGCAGGACAGGCTGGAGGCCAGAGGCTGCAAAATCAGGTCCTGCACTTCCAGACCGCAGCGACGCACGCATTTGACAATGTTCTGCGCCGCGCTGACCGCACCAGTCACAATGTGTACCCGCACTTCCAGGCGCAGACCGCTCATGCCGATGGGTTCGCGAATGTCCTCTTGCGAGTCCACGATGAATTCCTGCGTCAACACGTGCAGCACCTGCTGATCGGTGGGGATGTTCACCGCCTTGGCCGTTTCGATCACGCGCGCCACATCGGTCGCCGTGACTTCCTTGTCTTTCACCGCCACCATGCCGCTGGAGTTGAAACTGGTAATGTGGCTGCCTGCAATGCCGGTGTAGACCTCACGGATCTTGCAATCGGCCATCAACTCTGCCTCTTCCAAAGCGCGCTGGATGGAGTTGACTGTCGTCTCGATATTGACGACCACCCCTTTGCGCATGCCCTGGGATTCATGCTGGCCCAGACCAAGCACTTCAAACCGGCCTTCCGGCAGCACTTCAGCCACCACCGCAACCACTTTGCTGGTGCCGATGTCCAATGCAACGATCAGGTCTTTGATGTCACGAGTCATATATTCTTTACTTCACAGGGGTAGATGAAACCGGAGCCAGCGTTATCGCAAAGCCATTCGGGTAACGTAAATCGGCACTTTGCAAAGCACGGTCGCCAAGCCGTTGCATCAAGGCAGGCCAGGCCTGCACAAATCGTTCAACACGAACCGCAAAGGGCAAGGCCCCTTTACGACCATGCGGGTCGGCGATATCAGCCGCCGGGTCACGCCCCAGGCTCAACTGCACACCGTTAGACAAAACCACATCCCAGGCATAGCGCGGGCTCAAGGTCACTTCACGAACCTGCACATCCAGAGGACCAAACCAGCGTGCCAGCTCGGCATACCGTTGCACCACCAGACGCTCCGAATTCGGAGGGCCACTTAACTGGGGCAAATCCACGTCATCGGGCACGACCGCTTTATTGGCCGAAAATGACTCACCCCAGGTGTTGATCATTTCGTCTTCGTTCCAATACGCCAGTGGCTGCTGCTCCTCAATCCGTACCGACAGGCTGTTGGGCCAGACGCGGCGAATTTGCGCACGTCGCACCCAAGGGGCCGTTTCAACCAAGGCGCGAGACTGATCCAGGTCTACCGTAAAGAAATTCCCCTGCAACCGGCCGGCAATCGTGGCTTTCACCCCTTCAGGAGTAACGTAGGCCAGACGCTCACCTTGCGAGGACTCGATCTGAATGCGCTCGATATTGAAGTACGGACGACGTACCGCCCAAACCACAACACCGATCACCAATGCCGATACCGCTAGCAAAGCCAGCGTATTGGCGATCAGGTTGGTCAGACGGGCATCGGAAAACATGACTCTGGCTCCACGCTCTATAGGCTGCGGGCAATGGCCTGCACTTTGCAGCGCGCCGTTGCCAAAATGTTCACGCACAACTGGGCGTAGCTAATGCCCTCCGCTTTGGCCGCCATGGGTACCAAAGAGTGGCTGGTCATGCCTGGAGAGGTGTTCATCTCCAGCAGCCAGGGGCGGTTCTGCTCGTCCAGCATGAAATCGGCACGGCCCCAGCCTTCGCAGCCCAGTGCATTAAACGCACGGACCGACAAATCCTGAATATGCGCCGTCAGTTCAGGCGACAGATCAGCAGGACAGAAGTATTGGGTTTCGTCCGAGTAGTACTTGTGTTCAAAGTCGTAATTGCCTTGCGGAGCCACAATGTCGATCACGGGCAAGGCGCGTGCCTGAGCGCCCACACCAATGATGGGCACTGTCAGCTCACGACCCCGAATGAATTGCTCAGCCAGCACGACTGTGTCGTAATGCATGGCGGTTTCAAAGGCGGCAACGGCTTCTTCGGCGCGATCCACACGCACCACACCCACGGTAGAGCCTTCATGGGGCGGCTTCATGATCAGGGGCACGCCCAGACGTTCCACGGCAGCGGCAACCTGGCTGACATGATCCAACTGCGCAAAGCCAGGGGTTGGCAAGCCCAGGTGTTGCCAGACATGCTTGGTCATGATCTTGTCCATGGCCAGGCCCGAGGCCATCACCCCGCTACCGGTGTAAGGGATGCCCATCCACTCCAGGGCTCCCTGCAAAGTGCCGTCTTCGCCGTAACGACCATGCAAAGCAATAAACACGCGGTCAAATCCGGCCTGCGCCAGTTCGGTCAGTCCTTTCTCGCCCATATCGAACAAATGCGCATCCACACCCATGCTGCACAAGGCATCATGCACGCCTGCGCCAGACATCAAGGACACTTCCCGTTCGGCGGACTTGCCGCCGTACAACACGCCGACCCGACCAAAATCCGCTGTCATGCCATTTCTCCCAATTGAGCAGGAATCCGGCTGATGGACCCTGCACCCATTACCAACACCACATCGCCGTCACGGACAAAGTCCAGAACGGCTTGTGCCATATCGCTGATTTCGGCCACGAAAATGGGTTCGACCTTGCCGAGCACACGCACTGCGCGACTCAAGGCACGGCCATCGGCGGCCACAAGGGGAGCCTCGCCGGCGGGATAGACCTCTCCAAGGAGGACCGCGTCGGCCTGGCTAAGTACCTGCACGAAATCTTCAAAGCAATCACGGGTACGCGTGTAGCGGTGTGGCTGGAATGCCAGCACGATGCGGCGATCAGGCCAAGCACCCCGTGCGGCCGCCAAGGTAGCAGCCATTTCGACAGGATGGTGACCATAATCGTCAACAACGGTAAACGTGCCACCGCCATGCTCGGTCGAGACCGGGAAGTCTCCCACCATGGAGAAGCGGCGACCCACGCCGGTAAACTCTTTCAGACCACGCGCGATGACCTCGTCACTGACACCCAGCTCAGTGGCAACCGCAATGGCGGCCAAGGCATTGAGTACATTGTGTTTTCCGGGCAGATTCAGGCACACGGACAGCAGCGGGAGATCGCCTGTTGCCCCTTTGCGCTGCACATCAAAACACATGGTGGTACCACGGCTTTCAATGTTGATTGCACGAACCTGGGCATCGGTATCAATACCGTAAGTGGTGACAGGGCGCGATACAAAAGGAATGATTTCGCGCACATTCGCATCGTCGTTGCACACGATGGCGCTACCGTAAAACGGCAAGCGATGTGTGAAGTCGATGAACGCACTTTTCAGCCGGGCAACGTCATGACCATAGGTGTCCATATGGTCTACGTCGATATTGGTGATGATGGCCATCACCGGCAGCAAATTCAGGAAAGAAGCGTCGGACTCATCCGCTTCGACCACGATGTAATCGCCCTGCCCCAAGCGGGCATTGGCACCGGCCGAATTCAAACGGCCACCGATCACAAAGGTGGGGTCCAGGTCAGCAGCGCCCAGCAGGCTGGCGACCAGACTGGTGGTGGTGGTCTTGCCGTGCGTGCCGGCCACGGCAATGCCGCGCTTCAAACGCATCAGCTCGGCCAGCATCAGGGCGCGTGGCACCACCGGGATACGGGCAGCGCGCGCGGCCAGCACTTCAGGGTTATCGCCCGCAATGGCGGTGGAAGTGACGATAGCGCCCATGCCAGCGACGTTTTCCGCCTTGTGACCGATAACAATACGGGCACCGAGCTGCTCCAGGCGACGCGTTACTGCCGTTTCCTGAATATCCGAGCCACTGATGGCAAAGCCCAGGTTCAGCATGACTTCAGCAATGCCGCTCATGCCCGAGCCGCCAATCCCTACAAAATGAATATGTTGAATGCGGTGTTTCATTCCACCCTCCTTGCCGCCTGCTGACATGCTTCGGCAATCTGCTGCGTGGCATTCAACTGTGCATGTTCTTGCGCGTGGCTGGCCACACGACTTAATTCTTCACGGTTCAGGTCTTGCAACCACTGTGCAAGCCACTGAGCCGTCAACTCCGATTGTTTCTTGAGCCACGCCCCCGAGCATTCGCTCAGGTAACGGGCATTGGCTGTCTGGTGATCGTCAATAGCATGTGGCAAAGGCACAAACAGGGCTGCTACGCCGATCGCCGCCACTTCGGCTACCGTCATGGCACCGGCACGACAAATCAGTAGATCGGCCTCTTTCATGGCCTGCGCCATATCGCCTATAAAGGCCTTGCAGTCAGCCTGTACCTGATTGTCTGCATAGCTTTGCTGCAAACTGTCCAGATGCTGCTGGCCCGACTGATGCGTCACATGCGGACGCTGCTCGGCAGGGATCAGCGCCATGGCTTCAGGCACCACCTTGTTCAGTGCGGCCGCCCCCAGGCTACCGCCTACCACCAGAATACGCAGTGGTCCGCTACGCTTGGCATAACGCTCGGCAGCGGGACCCTGGCCTACGAAGGCATCGCGCACAGGGTTGCCCACGGTTACAGCGCCAGGCAAGGCACCCGGAAACCCGGTCAACACACTGGTCGCCATTTTGGCCAAGTAGCGATTCGCCGTACCAGCCACCGCATTTTGCTCGTGCACAATCAAAGGACGGCGCGACACAAAAGCCATCAGGCCACCCGGGAAGGCGACATAACCACCCATCCCCAGCACCACATCAGGCTTGGCTTGCTGCAAGCAACGGTGTGCCTGCCAGCAGGCACTGATCAAGGTAAAGGGTAAAGAGAGCAATGCCTTCACGCCCTTGCCCCGTAATCCGGAAAATCGCAGAGGCAGCATTTTAATCCCATGCTGAGGGACCAAGCTACCTTCCATGCGCTCGGGATGACCTAACCACAACACGTTCCAGCCGCGTTGCTGCATGGCTTCAGCCACGGCCAGTCCGGGCATGATGTGCCCGCCTGTACCGCCTGCCATGATCAGGATGGTTGGAGTGCTCATGTGCGTTTACCTCGCATCATTTGCCGGTTCTCAAAATCAACCCGCAGTAACAAGGCAAAAGCCACCAGATTCATCACAATGCCCGAACCACCATAACTGACCAAAGGCAGTGTCAGACCCTTGGTTGGCAACAGTCCCAACACGACGCCAATATTGATAAAGGCCTGTACGCCAAACCAAAGCACGACACCTTGAGCCACCACACCGCTGAACAAACGATCCATGGCGCAGGCTTGACGACCAATATTGAAGCCGCGCCAGATAACAAACCCAAAGGTCAGAACCAAGGCTGCAACACCCACAAAGCCCAGTTCCTCGCCAATGACCGCAACGATAAAGTCGGTATGGGCCTCAGGAAGGTAATGCAGTTTTTCCACGCTGGAGCCCAAGCCCACGCCAAACCATTCACCCCGACCCAGAGCAATCAGCGAGTGCGACAATTGATAGGCACTGCCATAGGCATTGTCGGGATTCCAGGGGTCCAGATACACAAACAAACGCTCACGACGCCAAGGCGAGAGCCAGATCAGTAAAAGAAAGCTGCTGACCATGATCCCCAGCAAGGCGGAGAACAATTTTCCGTTAATGCCACCAATAAACAGAATGCCTACCGCAATCGCCACAATGACCATGAAGGCGCCCAAATCGGGCTCCATCAACAGCAGAACACCGACCAAGCCCAAGGCCACCGCCATCGGCAGGAAACCCCGTACAAAAGCATGCAGATGCTGCTGCTTGCGCACCGTGTAGTCAGCGGCATACAGCACCATGGCGACTTTCATCAGCTCCGAGGGCTGGAAATTGATGATGCCCAATGGAAGCCAGCGGCGTGCGCCGTTCACTTCCCGGCCAATTCCGGGGATCAAAACAACCATTAACAGGAAAATAGCCAGTACAAACACGGGCACAGCCAACTTCTGCCACACACGCAAGGGGATCGTAGCCGTAAACATGGCCAGCACCACACCCACTACGATGAACAAGGCGTGTCGTATCACAAAGTAATAACGGCCATAGCTTTCATAACGCGGCCCGTCTGCCAAAGCGATCGAAGCTGAATACACCATCAGCAAACCGAACAGAGTCAGCATCAAAGTGGCAGTCAGCAAGGGACGATCGAACGCAGGCAATGCCGTGCGTCCCGGACGTACCGCATTGACACCTGAGGTCAGCTCAGCAAACAGACTCATGCCAGCTCTCCTCTATCCAGGGCCATCTCCGTTACGGCAGCGACAAAGCACATGCCACGGTGGTGATAGCTTTTGAACATATCCATGCTGGCGCAGGCCGGCGACAACAAGACCACATCGCCCGAACGCGCCTGCTCGGCGGCTGCTTGCACCGCGGCTTCCAGACCATCGCAAAAACGATGGCGGACATCGTGTGCTGCTAGAACAGCGGCAATCTGCTTGGCGTCCTGCCCAATCAGAAAAGCCTCAGCCACGTTCTGGGCAGCAGCCACAGCCAGCGGCTCAAAATCCTGGCCCTTGCCCAAACCACCGGCAATCAGCCAGACGCGCTGATCAAAGCCGCGCAAGGCCGCGACAGTCGCGCCGACATTGGTGCCTTTGCTATCGTCCAGATACTGAACGCCATCGAGTACACGAATCAGTTCTACACGGTGCGGCTCGCCTTGATAGGTGCGCAGGCCATTGAGCAACTCAGCCCAACCCAGCCCCAGGCAGCGGGCCAGCAACAGCGCAGCTTGTGCGTTCAACGCGTTGTGGCGTCCTTTGATCTGTAATGCCTCGACGGGCATCAAGCGTTTCACCCCCCCCTTGACGCGCACGGCCGGCTCAACAGGCGCATTACGCTTTTTGAGGCCCGAGGTGGGCAGCTCAAAATCAGTAGGCTCACTGGCCACCAACCACTGCATGCCACCATCCGTCACCAAGCCGGTATCACCCAACAAAGCGGGTTTATCCAGACCGAAGCTACGGACCGACTCCCGGCTGGCATCGGGGATCATGGCCATAACGGCGGGATCATCGCGATTGACCAAGGCCACATCGCACATGCCATACATACGTTGCTTGGACTGGATATAAGCATCCATGCCGCCGTGCCAGTCCAGATGATCCTGCGAAATATTCAGTACAACGCCGGCATCCACCCGCAAGCTAAAAGTGCTATCCAGTTGAAAGCTGGACAGTTCCAGTACCCAGACCTGAGGCAAGGCATTATTTTCCAGAGCGTCGCACAAGGCAGTCAGTGCTGCAGGGCTGATATTGCCCACAGCCAGCGCAGCGACACCGGCCTGCTCCAGCAAATGGCGCGTCATGGCGGTGACCGTCGTCTTGCCATTGGTACCCGTAATAGCCACTACGCGGCTTTCGTGACCTTGGTCGGCCAGGTCTTTCAGGGCACGGGCGAACAGCTCGATCTCGCCAATGATTTCGATTCCACGATCGCGTGCCTGAGCTAAAAAACCAGCCAAAACAGGATCCACAGGCGACAAACCGGGGCTGATCACCACAGTGTGTACGTCGTTCAGGCTATCGACTTGCACAGCGTCCTGCCCCAAACGCACATCCAGAGCCGAGCTGCTCAGAGCCTGGAGCTTGTCCAGACCCTGCACATTTTCGCGCGTATCTACCAAACGAATGCTGGCCCCCTGAGCCAAAGACCAACGAGCCGCAGCAAAGCCTGTCTCGCCTAACCCTAGGATAAGCATGAGACCGTCTTTACGGATCGAAGGAAAACTCAAGGCATTCATCGCAGTTTCAATGTAGACAGGCCAATCATGACCAGCATCATGGTGATGATCCAGAAGCGAACCACCACCTGGGTTTCTTTCCAGCCGCTGACTTCAAAGTGATGATGCAGCGGCGCCATACGAAATATCCGTCTGCCTTGCCCGTAGCGTTTCTTGGTGTACTTGAACCAGGTCACCTGCAACATCACCGACAAGGTTTCCACCACAAACACGCCACCCATAATGAACAGCACGATTTCCTGACGTACGATCACCGCGATCGTGCCCAGCGCGCCACCCAGAGCCAGAGCGCCTACATCGCCCATGAATACCTGCGCGGGATACGCGTTAAACCACAGAAAGGCCAGGCCCGCACCCGCGATGGCCGCACAGATCACCATCAGCTCGCCCGCGCCGGGGATATAAGGGAACAAGAGGTATTTGGAGTAGTCGACCCGGCCAACCACGTAGGCAAAAATGCCCAGGGCAGCGCCCACCAGCACGGTAGGCATGATGGCCAGACCGTCCAGGCCGTCCGTCAGGTTGACGGCGTTGCTGGAGCCAACAATCACTGCCCAGGTCAATACCACAAAGCCCAGCACACCCAGCGGGTAGCTGACGGACTTGAAGAACGGCACGATCAGGTCAGCCTGCGTAGGCAGGGGCATGGTGAAGCCGCTCAAGACCCACTCTTTGAACAAGGGCCACAGCTCAGTATTGGCAGGCACCGAAACGGCAAAGCTCAGGTACACGGCCGCAACGATACCGATCAAGGCTTGCCAGAAAAATTTCTGACGCGAGGACATGCCTTCGGGGTCACGATTGACGACTTTCTTGTAGTCGTCAGCCCAACCAATCCAGCCGAAACCGAACGTCACCAGCAGAACAACCCACACAAAGCGGTTGGTCCAATCTGCCCACAACAAGGTACTGATACCGATGGAGATCAGGATCAGGACACCGCCCATGGTGGGGGTGCCATTCTTTTGCAGATGCGATTCAGGACCATAAGCGCGTACAGCCTGACCGATCTTCAGTTCGGTCAGCTTGCGAATAACCCAGGGACCTGCCAACAAGCCAATCGCCAGCGCGGTGGCGCTGGCCAAAATAGCACGCAGGGTGATGTACTCAAACACCCCAAAGGCGCGAATATGATCGTCCGATAGCCAGCGTGCCAATTCAAGAAGCATGAGTGGCCCCTTCGTTATGGGAGAAATGGCTTTCCAGGGCAGCAACCACGCGCTCCATACGAGCACTGCGCGACCCCTTGATCAACACGTGGGACGGCTCCAAAGCCAACAAGTAGACCACCATGTCTTCCAGCGTCTCAAACTGATGCGCACGTGCACCAAAAGCCTGAGCAGCATGGCTGGCATCGCCACCCAGGGTCAGCAATTCATCCATACCGCGCTCTTTGGCGTAGGCGCCAACTTCCGCGTGCAATTCAGAACTGTTGTCACCGATTTCGGCCATATTGCCCAGCACCAGCACCTTGCGACCTTTCAGTTGTGCCAGCACATCAATCGCGGCACGAACCGAATCCGGGTTGGCGTTGTAAGTGTCATCAATCAGTTGGTAACCAGAAGACAACTGCTTGGGCTGCATCCGTCCCGAAACAGGACGAAAACTCTCCAGACCTTGCACAATCGCGCTCAAAGGAGCACCGGCGGCATGGGCGCAAGCGGCAGCAGCCAAGGCATTACGCAGGTTATGAATGCCAGGGCTGCTCAAGATCAAGGCGGAGGACTGGCTTGCTACGTGCAGCACAAAACGGGTTTGGGCCGGCTCGACAAACATATCGGCTGCAAACACCGTTTCCTGACCACTCAGGCCAAAACGCAACACGGAACGCTGACCGGCCTGTTCAACCCACATGGCACTGAACGCATCGTCATCTGGAATGACCAGCGCGCCATCTAGAGGCAGCGCATCAATGACAGCACCGTTTTCACGAGCCACCGCTTCCACACTGTGCATGAACTCCTGGTGTTCACGCTGTGCGTTATTGATCAGTGCAATCGTGGGGCGAGCCATGGACGCCAGCACGGCAATTTCGCCGGGATGGTTCATGCCCATTTCCAGAACGGCGGCCTTGTGCTCGGCACTCAAGCGCAAAATGGACAGAGGCACACCCAGATCGTTGTTCAAATTGCCGCGAGTTGCCAGACTTTGCGCTTCGCCCAGCCAGGCGCGCAAGATAGCCGCAATCATTTCCTTGGTCGTGGTCTTGCCATTGCTGCCCGTCACGCCGATGACGGGAATGTCAAAGCGCGAACGCCATTCGGTAGCCAAGGTCATCAAGGCACGACGTGTATCGCCCAGCACAATCTGTGGCAGCTCTACCTGGGCATCACGCTGAGCCACGATGGCGGCAACAGCACCCTGCTCTTTGGCTGTTTCCAAATAGCGGTGACCATCGAACTGCTCGCCACTCAAAGCCAGGAACACATCACCTTTGGCCAAGCTGCGAGAGTCGGTGCTCAAACGCACGCCACGCAACCACAGCAAGGCCGCTTTGGCCCAGTCGCCGTCATCAAACACAGAGCGTTCGCCCTGCACTTCCTGGTAGGTTTCATGCCCCTTGCCAGCCAGCAGCACAATATCGTCAGGACTGGCCGCCCAGATTGAAGACAGAATGGCGCGGGCGCGATCCAGTTGTACCGCAGGCGCTTCAGGCATACCGGCCACAATCTGACGAATGATATCGGCGGGATCTTCAAAACGCGGGTTGTCGGTCGTGACCAGGACGCTGTCAGCCAGACGAGCGGCTATTTCACCCATGATGGGGCGTTTGCTGGTGTCGCGGTTACCGCCACAACCAAATACGCAAATCAGCTTGCCGCCCCGCACACTGGCCACTTCACGCAGCGCCTGCAAGGCGCGCTCCAGCGCATCCGCCGTATGGGCGTAATCCACCACCACCAACGGCAAAGGCTGGCGACCCGCCGTACTCTTGGGCGTTACAATCTGCAAACGACCAGGAACGGACTCCAACTTGTCCATGATGCGGGCAATCTTGGAGACCGGCCAACCCACCTCTTGCAGCACACCGGCCACCAGCAAGAGGTTAGCCACATTATGCTCGCCCAACAGGTGGGTCAGAATTTGAGCAGTGCCGTGAGCAGTAACCAGATTAAATACCTGACCATCAGCACCGGTATGCACGTCCTGCGCCAGCAGATCCACCTCGGGCTGGCTCATGGAATAAGAAATCACACGAGCGGCCAGACCGGCCTGCATCAATTCACGGCCGGTTTCATCATCTGCATTGACAACAGCACTACGCAGACCGGGCCAGCTAAACAAGCGCAGCTTGGCCTGTTTGTACTCTTGCATGCTGTGGTGATAGTCCAGATGATCATGTGTCAGGTTGGTGAACCCGGCAATATCAATACGGACACCATCCAGGCGACCCTGCTCCAAACCAATCGACGAGGCTTCCAGCGCCACGGCATTCCCACCTTGAGCGCGAATCGCAGCCAGACTGCGGTGGACAGTCAGCACATCCGGGGTCGTCAACACGCCACCCAGATTGGAACCATCGGGCAAGGTCACACCCAGCGTACCAATCGTGCCGCAAGGCACTTGGGAATGATTCAGCGCCGAGGCCACCCACTGGACCGTGGAGGTTTTGCCATTGGTGCCGGTTACAGCCACAACCGTCATTTCCTCGGAGGGGCGGCCCCACCATTCATGAGCGACTTCACCCAGCAAGGCCCCCAGATTGCGAACCTGCAAAACAGGCACACCAGGATCAACGGTCTGATCGCCTTGCTCACGCACAATCGCAACCGCACCTTGCCGCACAGCCTGAGTTTCGTACTCACGGCCATCACCTTGATGGCCGAGGCAGGCAAAAAACGCATCACCCGCCTTGATCTGGCGAGAATCCAAACACAGATTAGCCGTAGGCGCTACATGCTGCGCCAGCCACTCCAGTATTGCTGCGGCGTTCATCGTACATTCTCCGCACCGGGGCCAACAGCCACCAGCGAATCTATGGGCGCATCGGGCTGGACACCTAGGCGTCGCAAGCTCCGGGCCACAATTTCTGAAAAAACCGGCGCGGCAATACGCCCGCCGTAATAATTGGAACTATGCGGTTCGTCAATCGTGACGGCCACCACAATGCGAGGATCGGAAACGGGTGCGAAGCCTACAAAAGAGCCGCGGTACAGGGATTTGCTATAACGACCATCTACAATCTTGCGGGCCGTACCGCTCTTGCCTGCGACGCGATAGCCTTGCACCTGGGCCAGCCGGGCACCGGCAGGGCCTGCTGCAGCCTCCAGCATGGCGCGCAGTTCGGCAGCCACTTTAGGGGTGTAAACCTGAACACTGGCAGGCTTGCCCTCGCGTTTGAGCAAGGTCATGGAAACCATATCGCCATTACGCGCAAACGCCGTATAGGCGTGGGCAATTTGCAGCAGGGAAACCGACAGGCCATAACCATAGGACATGGTGGCGCGCTCGATAGGACGCCAGCGTTCCCACGGGCGTAGTCGCCCGCTGGCAATACCGGGGAAGTCGGCCTGCGGAGAACGGCCAAAACCCAACTCGGTAAACTTGTTCCACATCTCCTGAGATGTCAGGAGCTCGGAAATCATGGTCATGCCGATATTGCTGGAGCGACGCAAGATCCCCGCAGCATCCAAGGTGCCATTGTGGCGGCTGACATCGCTGATCACATTGCCTTGATAGCGATACTGACCATTACCCGTATTGAACAGGGTGGCAGTGGTAATGCGGTTAATATCCAGCGCCAGCCCCACCGTAAAGGGCTTCATGATGGAACCAGGCTCGAAGGTGTCAGTCAAGGCACGGTTACGCAGAGCCGGCCCCTTGCGATCATCCCGGTCGTTGGGGTTGTAGGTAGGTAAGTTCACCAGGGCCAGAATTTCCCCGGTTTTTACATCCATGACCACAGCGGCCGCCGCCTTGGCTTTGACGTCTTCCATCCCCTTTTTCAGGGCAGTGTAGGCGTCAAATTGCAGACCTGCGTCAATCGACAGGTGCAAATCCTGGCCATGAGTAGGCGGGATAATGGCACGTACGTCCTCAACCACGCGGCCCAGACGGTCACGAATCACACGACGCGAACCGGGTGTACCGGACAAGGCAGAATTAAAGGCCAACTCGATACCTTCAATGCCTTGGTCTTCAATATTCGTAAAGCCCAGAACATGCGCCATTACTTCCCCTTCTGGGTAGAAGCGGCGCATTTCTTCCTGCTGGTGAATGCCTGGAATTTTCAATTCAGCAATCTGGGCAGCCACATCCACGTCCACCTGACGCTTGATGTAAACAAAATTGCGGTCCTCGACGGACAAACGGCGCTCGATATCGGACGAGCCCATGCCCAGCAACTTGGCCAGTTGCCCAATCTGCTCGGGCTTGGCATTACGGGCATCATCAGGAATAGCCCAGATTGCCTTGACGGGCACACTGGAGGCCAGCACCACGGAACCACTGCGATCAAACACCTTGCCACGCATGGGCGGCAGCACCTGGGTGCGCTCGTAGCGACGCTCGCCTTGTTGCTGCAAAAATTCGGTAGACAGGCCCTGCAAGTACAAGGCCTTGACGATCAGGGCGCCAAAACCCAGGAACAAAAGAACCAACACCAAACGCGAACGCCAGAATGGGATCTGGACGCTCAGGGCAGGGTTCTCGTGATAGCCGTATCGTTTCATGGCCGCGCTCCAGGCTGCGCCAGGGTCGAACTTAGCTGACCACCTTGTACATAAAGAGTGCGCTCGGGGGAGCTGAGCACCAGACCCAACTCGTTGCGACCGATATCATCCACCCGGGCGTTGCGAGCCAACTCGGCCCGCTCCAGTTGCAAACGACGCCAATCCGTATCCAGCTCGCCGGCCTTGGTAATCAGACGATCCGTTTGCACAAACAGCTCGCGCGCCTGATAGCGCGCTGTCACCAAAGAGATGGCCGACAGCATCAACACCAAAGAGAGGGTGATGACCAGGCGCATCATCGGCGGCCTCGCTTGCCGGCGGGCTGTCGGCTATAGGCGGCCTGTTGCAGCAGACGCTCGCTGGCGCTGCGCATCCAGTCCTGAGGGATGGGGGTGTCGGTGCGTTGCACCACACGTAATACCGCCGAGCGGGCTCGGGGGTTGTCGCTGGACTCCTGGTCGGTGGGCAAGATTCTGCCCAAAGACTGCACCAGAGGCTGGGGCAAGTCTTTTTCAAGAATAGGTAGACGTGACTGTTCCTGCGCGGGACGCGCAGCTGCGTTCATGAACTGTTTGACCATACGGTCCTCCAGCGAATGAAATGCAATCACCGCAAGCCTGCCCCGAGTCGCCAATCGACTCAGAATTGACGGAAGCGCGTACGCGAGCTCTTCGAGCTCACGATTGAGGTAAATCCGTATAGCCTGGAAGGTCCTGGTTGCCGGATGTTGACCCTTTTCGCGCGTGCGGACGACACCGGCGACGAGCTCGGCGAGATCACGCGTTGTATGTAGCGGGCGGGATTGGCGGCGATCAACAATCGCCTTTGCAATCTGGAAAGCAAACCGTTCTTCGCCATATTCTGCAATGACCTCCTTTAAAACTTCCACGCTGACCTCGGCCAGCCACTGTTCAGCAGTCAAACCACCGCTGGTATCCATGCGCATGTCCAACGGACCTTCGCGCATAAAAGAGAAACCTCGTTCTGCGTCATCGATTTGTGGCGAGGAAATGCCCAAATCCATCATGACGCCCTGCAATGGCCCCACGTCCAGCTCGTCCAGAGCCTGGGCCAGATCACCAAAACCACTATGTACAACCGTGACCCGGCTATCCTGTGCCGCCAGCTCCTGAGCCACGGCAATCGCCTGCGGATCCTTATCGATGACAATCAGGCGCCCTTCAGGGCTCAGATGTGACAACAACAAGCGGCTGTGACCACCACGACCAAAGGTGCAATCCACGTACACACCATCGACCAAACCCTGAATTTCCGGGTTTTTCGCCCAGCGTCGGGCCTCAAAGGACGGGTCCACGAGGGCCGCCACCGTAGGCTCCAGCAGCACGGATCGATGTACCAGCGTCATGACTTACTCAGAAAGAAAAAGTGTCGAATACGTCTGTGGAGTTTTCAGCCAGGTCCTGGGCCTGTCGGCGTTCCAGTTCCTGGGCATTCCACAACTCAAAATGGGTGGCCATACCCAGCAGCATGGCGTCGCGCTCCAGCCCTACTGCGGCGCGCAGTTCGGGAGCGATCAATATCCGACCAGCGGAATCCAGATCAACGTCCTGAGCACTGCCCAGCAGCAGGCGTTGCAAGAAACGTGCACTCATGGGGAAGCGGGCAATTTGTTCGCGCTTTTCTTCCCACACACTGCGCGGATACACCAGCAAACAGCCGTCGGGATGGCGAGTGAGAGTCAAGCGGCCTTGTTCCTGTTGCAAAAGCGCGTCACGGTGCCGAGTCGGAATAGACATCCGACCCTTAGCATCCAGTGTGAGTGCGCTGCTGCCTTGGAACACTTTTTTCCCCCACTTTTTTACACTATTTCCTACTTTTCCCCACTCTACGGTGGAAAGGCTTTGCGGTCAAGGCAGCGGTTGCAATTTTTTCAATCACAACAAGCACTTAGCGCACTATCCCAGAAGTGGCTAAAAAAAAATATCGTGTTAAATCAAGAAATTGCGGTGTGCATTAAAAGTGAATTGTTATAAAAACGCGCACAAGCAACCCCTGCCAAGGACTCAACATCCTTAACAATTGCTTTCAAATGTACGAAATCGGTGCAATTGGTGGCGAATGCCAGGAGAAGTGTGAGACAGGCCTATAGGCCGGATTCTGTATGTCAGCGGGAACCCGCTGACCGGCAATCATTCCTCTGGACCGACCATTGCTGGCCGGTTCTAGCTACCTACCCGCATACTGAGACGAGCCGCCTCTCGGGCTAAAAGCCTGCGTATGCCTATTTGGTATTGCTCCGGGTAGAGGTTACCGCGTTTCACCCCACAGCACTTTGCACCGAAGCGCAAGAAAACACGGAAGTGGCCGTATCTGTGCCTGCTTTCGCAAGCCCTTGCTGTGGTCTCGTCTCTGTGGCCCTGGTCCTCGGCTCGTCTGGCGTGATGCCACACTTGCCGGACGGCTGTTAGCCGCTACCCTGCTCTATGGAGTCCGGACCTTCCTCGATACTTGTGTACCGCGACTGCCCAGCCTGCCTCACAGATGCATTGTAACCTGCGACAATAGAGAAATTCGCAGGACGCGCTGTTTTATCTGGAGTCTTATGTCCACCAATCTGATTTCCCTGACCGATGCCCAGTTGGCATTTGGCCACCATGCTTTGCTGGACCACGCCGATCTGGTCATTCAAAGCAACGAACGTATCGGTCTGATCGGGCGCAATGGTGCTGGCAAATCGTCGCTTTTGAAAATTCTGGATCAACGTCAGGCACCTGACGATGGTCAGGTCAAACGACTGGGCGGGCTGAAAGTGGCCACCGTCGAGCAAGAACCCGAGCTGGACCCCAGCCTCAGCATTTACGATTTGCTGTGCGGCGATTTCACCGAAGCCGAAGACTGGCAACGCCCTGCCCGCGTCAACGCCTTGATCGACAAGCTGGGTTTAAACCCGGATGCGCTAGCGGGCAGCCTGTCGGGCGGACAACGCAAACGTGTCGCCCTGGCCAATGCGCTGGTCAACGAACCCGACCTGCTCTTGCTGGATGAGCCCACCAATCACCTGGACTTCGACGGCATTCTTTGGCTGGAACAATTGCTGCTGGACTTCCGTGGCAGCGCAGTCATCATCACCCACGACCGTCGTTTTCTGGATGTAGTGGCAACGCGGATTATCGAGCTGGACCGCGGCAAACTCTTCAGTTTCCCCGGCAACTTCAGCCAATGGCAGGAACGCAAAGCGGAATTTCTGGAAGCGGAAAAGCAGCAAAACGCCAAATTCGACAAATTTCTGGCTCAGGAAGAGGTCTGGATTCGTAAAGGGGTGCAAGCGCGCCGCACCCGCGACGAAGGCCGTGTCCGCCGTCTGGAGCAATTGCGCCGTGATCGCGCTGAACGACGCGAACGCTCCGGTGACGTGAAGTTTGCCATTTCCGAAGGCCAACGCTCCGGCAAGCTGGTCGCAGAACTGCAAGATGTCACGCACGGCTACGATGACCGAATCCTGATCAAGAACTTTTCCACTGTGTTGATGCGCGGCGATCGCATTGGCCTGATCGGCCACAATGGTGCCGGCAAAACAACCTTGCTGCGCATCATGCTGGGTTTGCAGGAACCCAACTCCGGCACAGTGCGCCACGGCACCAAACTAAACATTGGCTACTTTGACCAGATGCGCAGTCGCCTGGACGAAAACGCCACTCTGGCCGACACCATCAGCCCTGGTAGCGAGTGGGTGGAAATTGGCAATCAGCGCAAACACATCATGAGCTACCTGGAGGATTTCCTGTTCCCGGCTGCCCGCGCTCACTCGCCCGTACGCAGCCTGTCCGGTGGTGAACGCGCCCGCCTGGCTCTGGCCCGCATGTTTGCCCAGCCCACTAATGTATTAGTACTGGACGAACCGACCAACGACCTGGACATCGAAACGCTGGAGCTGCTGGAAGACCTGATTCAGGATTACACGGGCACCGTGCTGCTGGTCAGCCACGACCGTACCTTCCTGGACAACGTGGTCACCCAGGTGATTGCGGCCGAAGGCGACGGCCATTGGGGCGAGTATGTGGGTGGCTACGACGAGTGGCTGGCACAACGCCCACAAGCCAAGGCTGAGACACCGGCAGCCAGCACTCAAACTCCCGCCGCCGCTGAAAAACCTGCTGCTGAGCGCAACAACAAGACGGCCAAACCTGGCCGTCTGGCCCCGTGGGAAGAAAAGGAACTGGACGCGCTGCCCGAGAAAATTGCAGCTATAGAAAGCCAGCAAGCCGAACTGGCGGAACAACTGAGCGCGCCGGATCTATATAAAGACGGCTCTGCCCGAGCTGACGAGATCAACAGCCAACTAGATCAGCTAAACAAAGACCTGGAGCAGTTATTTGAACGCTGGGAAAAGCTGGAAGAAAAACGCCTGGCCAGCTAAAAGGAGATCAAGGAATCAGGGATTCAGCCCGGTAAAACCGAACTGATCCTCTGGTTCCTCCTCAATCCGGGCAACGCGCTGACAATCGACCATGATCGGTTCAAGTACCGTACAACAACACGGCAGAACCTCACCTGGGCCGACATACGCTAAAGGCTGCTCTTTATAGGCAACCTTTCCATACACAAGAGGAATACGGCAGGAGCCGCAATAACCGCTCCTGCATTGATACTCAACCTGATGGCCGGTTCGCTCCAAACCTTCCAACAAAGTTTCGCCGTCCCGCAACTGAAAATCATGATCAGTTGTCCGGACTAGACTCATAGCTCGATACCGTCGAAGTCGCCAGCCGACACGGCCGAATCGATCTGACCGACCAGGTAAGAGCTCAGTTCCACCTCTTGAGGTGCCACCTGCACGGTGTCCGAAGACAGCCAGGTGTTGATCCAGGGAATGGGGTTGTGCTTGACGGACTCAAACGCAGGCTTCAGGCCCACCGCACCCATACGGATATTGGTGATGTACTCCACGTACTGACCCAAAATGTCCTTGTTCAGACCAATCATGGAACCGTCGCGGAACAAATAATCCGCCCACTGTTTCTCCTGCTCGGCGGCATCTTTGAACATATCAAAGCAGACCGGCTCCAGTTCGCGGGCGATCTGAGCGAACTCGGGGTCGTCACTGCCGGAACGCAGGATATTGATGATGTGTTGCGTGCCAGTCAGGTGCAGCGCCTCATCACGCGCAATCAGACGAATGATCTTGGCATTGCCTTCCATCAGCTTGCGCTCGGCAAAGGCGAAAGAGCAGGCAAAACTGACATAAAAGCGGATGGCCTCAAGAATATTGACGCTCATCATGCACAGGTACAGCTTCTTCTTCAGCTCATAGAGGCTCAATGTACGAGTCTCACCGTTGATCTCATGTTCACCAGCACCCAGTTGGGCATACAGCATGGTGTCGCTGATCAGGTCGTCGTAATACGAGGAAATATCAGCAGCACGCAGCTGAATATTCTCGTTACGCACGATATCGTCAAAAATAACGGACGGATCATTGGCAATATTGCGAATGATGTGCGTGTACGAGCGCGAGTGAATCGTCTCGGAGAAAGCCCAGGTCTCAATCCAGGTTTCCAGCTCTGGAATTGACACCAGAGGCAGGAAGGCCACATTGGGGCTACGGCCCTGAATGGAGTCCAACAACGTCTGATACTTCAGATTGCTGATGAAAATATGCTTTTCGTGATCAGGCAGGTTCTGGTAGTCGATTCGATCCTGCGTAATGTCCACTTCTTCCGGACGCCAGAAAAAAGACAACTGCTTTTCAATCAGCTTTTCAAAAATCGGATATTTCTGCTGGTCGTAGCGAGCCACGTTAACCGGCTGCCCAAAGAACATGGGCTCTTTGAGCTGATCGTTATCCGTTTTAGAAAAAGTACTATAGGTAGTCATGATGCTCTTTACCCTTGCTTAGATCTTGCACGCGCCGCCTGCGCAACCGTCGTCCTCTACTTCGCCATGCGAATCATCAGCACCGTCGCGGGTGTTGTGGTAGTACAAGGTCTTCACACCGTATTTGTAGGCCAGCAGCAAGTCCCTGAGCAGTTGCTTCATCGGGACGCGACCACCCTCGAACCGCTGTGGGTCATAGTTGGTGTTCGCAGAGATCGACTGATCAACAAACTTCTGCATCACGCCAACCAACTTCAGGTAGTCGTCGTTGCCAGGCATTTGCCACAGCAATTCATACTGATCCTTATATTTTTCAAATTCAGGCACCACCTGACGCAAGATGCCGTCCTTGGACTGCTTGACGGACACCAGACCACGCGGAGGCTCAATACCGTTGGTGGCATTGGCAATCTGGCTGGAGGTTTCCGAAGGCATCAAGGCGGTCAGGGTGGAGTTGCGCAGACCGTGCTTGACGATGTCGGCACGCAGGGCCTCCCAATCCAGGTGCAATGGCTCGTTGCAAATACCGTCCACATCTTTCTTGTAGGTGTCGGTAGGCAACAGACCCTTGGCATAGGTTGTTTCGTCGAAGGCGTCGCAAGGACCATATTCGCGCGACAACTGAACCGAAGCCTTCAACAGGTAGTACTGGATCGCTTCAAAGGTACGATGGGTCAGCCCCAAGGCAGCGGGATCGGAGTAACGAGCGCCGTTCTTGGCCAGGTAGTAAGCGTAATTGATGACGCCAACACCCAGAGAACGACGCTTGTTGGTTGCATTCAGCGCAGCCTTGACCGGGTAGTCCTGGTAATCCAGCAGAGCATCCAGAGCACGAACAATCAGTTCAGCCAGACCGTCCAGCTCGTCCAGAGACTCCAGAGCGCCCAGGTTGAAAGCCGACAGTGTGCACAGTGCAATTTCACCTTCGGGGTCGTTCAGATCGTTCAAGGGTTTGGTGGGCAGAGCAATTTCCATGCACAGATTGGACTGGCGCACGGGAGCGCGGTCGGCCTGGAATGGGCTGTGCGTGTTGCAGTGGTCCACGTTCTGAATGTAGATACGGCCAGTGCTGGCACGCTCTTGCATCAGCAAGGAGAACAGCTCCACGGCTGGCAGGCTGCGCTTGCGGATGGCGGGATCCTGCTCGTACATTTCGTACAGACGCTCGAACTCGTCCTGGTCTGCAAAGAAAGCGTCGTACAGTCCGGGGACATCATGCGGCGAGAACAGGGTGATATGGGTACCCTTGATCAAACGTTGATACAGCAAGCGGTTGATCTGAACGCCGTAGTCCAAGTGACGAATACGGTTTTCTTCCACACCACGGTTGTTCTTCAGAACCAGCAGTGTTTCCACCTCCAGGTGCCACATGGGGTAGAACAAGGTTGCCGCACCACCACGCACGCCGCCTTGCGAGCACGACTTCACTGCAGCCTGGAACATCTTGAAGAACGGCAGGCAGCCAGTGTGTTGCGCTTCACCGCCGCGAATTTCGCTGCCTACGGCGCGAATGCGGCCACCATTGATACCAATACCGGCACGCTGGGACACGTAACGAACAATGGCGCTGGTCGTGGCATTGATGCTGTCCAGGCTGTCGTCACATTCAATCAGCACGCAAGAGCTGAACTGGCGGGTGGGTGTGCGCACGCCAGCCATGATGGGCGTGGGCAAGGAAATCTTGAATTGCGATACGGCGTCGTAAAAACGCTTGATAAAACCCAGACGGGTCTCGGCTGGGTAACGGGCGAACAAGCACATGGCCACCAGCATGTACAGGAACTGGGGGCTTTCGTAGATGCGCTTGGTCACACGGTTTTGAATCAGGTACTTGCCTTCCAACTGCTTGACGGCGCCGTAAGAGAAGTTCATGTCACGCCAGTGATCCAGATGCGCATCCAGCTCATCGAACTCGGCGCGCGTATAGTCTTGCAGCAGGTGTGGATCGTAGCGACCCTCCTTGGTTTGCAAGGTCACGTGATCGAACAGGCTTGGTGGCTCAAACTGACCAAAAGCGATTTTTCGCAGGTGGAAAATCGCCAGACGGGCAGCCAGATATTGGTAGTCCGGCGTATCTTCAGAGATCAGATCCGCCGCCGACTTGATGATGGTTTCGTGGATGTCGCTGGTGCGAATGCCGTTGTAGAACTGAATGTGCGAGCGCAGCTCTACTTGAGAGACGGACACATTACTCAGACCTTCAGCAGCCCAATCAACCACTCGGTGAATCTTGTCGAGGTTAATAGGTTCTGTACGGCCATCTCGCTTAGTGACCATTAACTGTTCGGTTGATTGCATGTCAGTCTCGGAAATCGGTGGTAATTGACGGAAGACGCGGCTTTTGCAGCCGCCGGCGTCATTTGATGCACACCATATATAGTGCGATATTGGCGTCATTCTACTACATATAGCGGATTGAGCGAATAGCGGTTTTGTCACTGCAGAGCAGATTCAGCGCATAAAAATGCAACTAATCTTTGCTCTGCTAACAATTTCTATTGCGTTTGGAACTCTTGAACGCAGCGCAGCAAAGCCTCGCCGTAGGCCTCTCTTTTGCGTACGCCAATGCCGGTAATCGGCTCCAGATCAGCCTCTGAGCTGGGGCAGCGGATGGCCACCTCGCGCAAGGTGGCATCATGAAAAATGACATAGGCGGGTACGCCATGTTCGCGTGCGATAGTGGCACGCCAGGTGCGCAAAGCCTCGAATCGTCGCTGTTGATCGGGCTCCAGCGCGGGTCCGGCAGGCGCCTGACCTTTTACCCGGTGTGCTGCCGGTCCACGTTTTACGGTTTCGCGCCGCAGCATCAAGGTGCGCTCTCCCTTGAGTACTTCGCGGCTGGCTTCGGTCAGCAACAAAGTGCCGTAGCCTTCCGGGTCGACCGTGACCAGACTATGCGCCAGTAACTGGCGCAGCACCCCGCGCCAGGCTTGGTCGGTCAATTCCTTGCCCACCCCAAAGACCGTAAGCTTGTCGTGCTCATGCTCTTTGACACGATCCGTCAGCTTGCCCAGCAAGATGTCAATCAGGTGCCCGGCCCCGAAACGCTGGCCGCGCTCGCGCCACAGTCTATAAATAGTGGACAGCATTTTCTGCGCGGCCACGGTGCCATCCCAGGCCTCGGGGGCCTCCAGGCAGGTGTCACAGTTGCCGCAAGGTTCGATCTGCTGATCAAAATACGCTAGTAAACGCTGGCGACGGCAGGAAATGGTTTCGCACAGGCCCAACATGGCATCCAGCGCCTGACCTTGCTGACGTCGGTGTGCCGCATCACCTTGCGACTGATTAATCATGCGGTGCAATTGCACCACGTCTTGCAGGCCATAAGCCAGCCAGGCCGTGGCCGCTTCGCCATCACGTCCTGCCCGCCCGGTTTCCTGGTAATAACCTTCCACTGATTTGGGCAGGTCAATATGGGCCACAAAACGCACATCCGGTTTATTGACGCCCATGCCAAAAGCAATGGTCGCCACCATGACCACCCCTTCTTCTCGAAGAAAGCGGGCCTGGTTAATGGCACGTTGCTGCGCATCCAGCCCAGCATGGTAAGGCAAGGCATGAATACCGTTCTTGCAGAGAAACTCGGCCGTATCCTCCACACGCGAGCGCGACAGACAATACACAATTCCCGCATCCCCGGAGTGCTCTTCCTTAATAAAGCTCAAGAGCTGCTTGCGCACCTCGTTTTTCTCAATGATGCGATAACAAATATTGGGGCGATCAAAACTGGCGACAAAATGCCGGGCCGCTTCCAGCTTCAGGCGCTGGGCAATCTCTACCCGCGTAAACTGAGTGGCCGTCGCCGTCAGCGCAACCCGTGGCACACCCGGCCAACGCTGGGCCAGCAAATCCAGACCCAGATACTCCGGGCGGAAATCGTGACCCCATTGCGATACGCAGTGGGCTTCGTCAATGGCAAACAGGGAAATCTGGCCGCGTGCCAGCAAATCCAGGCAGCGGTCTGTCAGCAAACGCTCGGGAGCCACATAGAGCAGATCCAGTTGCCCCGTCAGAAACTCGCGCTCAACCTCGCGGGCCGTTTGCCAGTCCTGGGTGGAGTTCAAATACGCCGCGTTAACACCCAACTCGTTAAGGGCGTCCACCTGATCCTGCATCAAGGCAATCAAGGGGGATACGACCACGCCGGTGCCGGGTCGCACCAAAGCAGGAATCTGGTAACAAAGCGATTTTCCGCCGCCCGTGGGCATCAAGACCAGAGCGTCGCCGCCTTGGATCAGGGTCTCGATAATCTCGTGCTGAGAGCCACGAAAACTGTCATAACCAAAAACTTCCTGAAGAACCTCAAGTGCTGACTGGGCCATGCCGCCTGCTTAAAAAATCGGAATGGAAAAGCGCAGCGCGATATTCGACTGGCGACTTTCCAGATGACGGCGAGCTTGCAAACCCACCCTAAGGTGGGGACTGTACCAGAACTGCTGCGTGACCCCAAGATAGCGGTTCTGCCCACCGGCCATTACCTGCTGCACCTCGTACTGGGTCTTGACTTCGCCCCAGCGGCGCAGGGGCACGGACAAGCCCACCACCTGCCGGCTGCTGGCCGCATCGATCTTCATGCCCTGATAACGACTTAAATCCAGAAAGTGGTCCTGATAGCGTTCGCCTTGCCATTGCAGATGCAAATCATCCAGCACATCCAGGCCGTAAGCCGCCTGATATCGCCAACCCTGCCCCACCGAATGGGACGCCTTGGCCACACTGGCCTGCCACACCCCAAAATCAGGGGAGTGATAAGTAGCGCCCACTCCGGTCAAGCCAAAATCGCTTGCGCTTTCCACCTGAGTATCAATACTGGTCCTGCTGGTGATATCGGTGCTGACCATCAAGCTACTTGCCGACGATCCGTACACCAGATCCCCATTGTCCTGCTTGCCAGTTATATCCAGCGCCCCCACCGCCAAGGCATAGCGCCAGGGGCCAGCAGGGCCCTGTTCAAACTGCTGGGTAATATTGATCCCGCCCAGCTCCACAGGCCGCGCCCAATCCGGGGCAGTCACCGTGTCATTACCCAGGGTCAGTTGCAAGCCATCATCATTGACGTAGCGCCAATTGCGCTCGCCAAACTGCCAGACCTGATCAGGTGCGCTGCTCAGCCACCGCCCACTCCAGATCGGCGAGGACTGCTGACTATATTGAATAGAGCGCGCCAGACTGGCCGTACTGGCACCGTTCAGGCTGAAATCGGAAAAAGAAAAATCAATCGACGTGGCTGGGTTGACCAAATCCTGGTCGCCCTGACGATGCCATTGCGAGGCATCAAAAAACGGCTCTACCGGGGGAAGCTCCTGAGGAGGAATCGCCTGGGCCTCATCCACACCATACACACGCGTGGCCGATAAGTTCTCCAGCCCAACACGGTTTTGAGCGGTGGCCAATGGAACAGCGAACAGCATGGCAAGACCGACAATCAGCCCGCCTGCCAAGCCTCGCTGGCAAGCTTTGGTACGCATGGTTTATGTCACAAAAAGAGTTTAGCGCCGGGCATCCAGCATGACTTCGCCGCTCGCATCCAGGGAGCGTTTGATGGCGGAGTATTTTTCCAGCACAGCAGACTTATAGACTACACCAATCAGGCGACCCGAGCCGTCACCATTCAATACAGGCAGGCGTTCTCCGGCAAAGCTGACAAAATGCTCCTGAGCCTCGTCCAGGCTCATGTTCGGGTAGAGCGTCTTGACAAAATCCATACGCAAGATATCCCCCACCACACGTTCCTGGGCAGCGTTGTCGTCCAACAACATCCGGGTCAGGTCAGGCTGGGCAATCACACCTTGATAGATCTGCTCCTCATCCACCACATAAAGATAGCGCACGGGATAATCCAGGAACATCTGCAAGGCATCGCGCATTTGTGTGGTGGTACTGACCACGGTGTCTGCTGGACGCACCAGCTCAGCCAAGGTGGTGTGACGCAGTTTGTGGCGCAGCAAGGCATCACGCTCGCGTACCAGGGTGACTTCATACATGGCGACTTCGGCCACCCCACGCGACACAAAATAAGCCATGACACAGGCCACGATCAGCGGCAGCACCAGTTGGTAGCTCAATGTCATTTCAAACAACATCAGAATGGCCATGAAGGGCGCACTGGTTGCCGCCCCCAGAAACGCCCCCATGCCCACCAAAGTGAACAGATACAAAGGCAGGTCCAGACCCGGAAAAATCAATAGGCTCAACTGTCCAAACAAGGTGCCAAAGGCAGCTCCCACAAAGATAGCGGGAGTGAACACACCACCGACGGCACCTGAACCCACCGTCAGGCCCGTGGCCAGAACCTTGAATGCCAGGATCAGCAGTACGCTGTACCAGGCCCAGTCACTGTGCAACATGGCAGATACTACGCTAAAGCCATTACCCGCCACGCGCGGCATGGCGATCAGCAAAAGCCCCAGCAACAAGCCGCCCAAAGCCAAACGCAGAGGCAGACCCAGGCCAGTACGCTTGAACAGAGCGCGAAACAAATTCAGCAACTTCAGGAAAGCGGGCGCAGCCAGACCAATCAGTACCCCCAGAACCAGAAAAGGCAAAATATCCCAACCCGTCACCGCCTGTACATTTGTCATTTCATAAGGGGCGTGATAACCACCCAGCACACGCATGGTCAGGTGAGCACTGACCGCCGCCATCAACAGGGGACCAAAGCTGCTCATGGTCATGGTGCCCAGCACAATCTCGGCCACAAATACCGCACCGGCAATGGGAGTACCATAGGCTGCAGCCACCCCGGCTGCGGCACCACAAGCCACCAACAAACGCAGGCGAGCCTCACGAAACAGCGTGAAACGGCCAATCGCAGAAGCAGACAAGGAAGCCAGGTGCACCATCGCCCCTTCCCGCCCAATAGAACCGCCCGAGGCCACCGTCATCAAGGAAGACAAGGATCGCAGCAAGCCCTGACGAATGGACAAGCGGCCATCACCAATGGCTACAGCTTCCATATAGTCTGAATTGCTGCCCGACGGCAGACGTCCCGCCAGCCACAGCAAGATACCGGCACACAAACCGCCCAAGGTGGGAAACAAAAGGCGCATGTACCAAGGCAGGCTTTCCGTTACCGCAACAATACCGCCGTGCTGTCCAGTAACTATTTGCTGCACAAAACGCATGCCCAGATGAAAGGCCAGCGTAGCCAGGGCTCCCAAAATGCCAGCCAAGACTGCCCACGCCAGCATGGCGGGCATATCAGATAACCACTTGAAACCCTGCAGACGCTTGCGCATCGACAGCACAGAATGGGCAATCATAAAAAGGGTCAGCCTTTAAAGCTGGGCGGCAAAGGTGGGCGGGACAATCCAAACATGCGCCAGTACACCCACACGTTGAAAATCAGCACGATGGGCAAGGTAATCACAATCGCCGACAGGATCAGACTCAAGGCAGGCACCCCCGCGGCGGCATCCCAGATCGTCATCTCGTCCAGAATCAGATAGGGGAAAAAACTGAACGCCAATCCTGCCATGACAGACACCATCACGAACAGAGTCAGCAAAAAGGGCAAGGCAGTAGTGCGATAACTGCTGTTGATCATGCGCTGCAGGCTCATTTCAATCGACACAAAGCAACTGAGAATCAAGGCCCACAGAAACAAGACCAAGCCCCAGTACGGCCCGTCGCTCCATTTCAGCAGGACACCGGCATTGACAAAGGCCAACACGACCGAAACGCCCACGGCTCCGGCCGCAAACCAACGTACCGAGCGACGCCCCCAGTTCACTGCACGGGCACGCAGTTCGCCTGCCTCGCGCATGATGAGCCAACTGGCGCCCAACAAGCAGTAGGCGGCAATAGCGCAAAAACCCATGAAGACAGAGAACCAGATATAGCCCGCATCGCTTTGAAAACCCACGACGACTTGTGCCAACAAAACACCGTGGGAGAACGCCGTCAACCAGGACCCCAGGGCAAAACCCATCTGCCAGCGGGACTGACGCTCTACTGGCGCACGCAGCCGGAACTCAAAGGATACGGAACGGACAAAGACGCCGATACCCAAGGCGGATAAAGGCGCATACAGTCCCCCCATCACTGCACCCCAGGCTTTGGGAAAAGCACAGACAAACAAGCCCAAACCCAGAAACAACCAGAACTCGTTGGCATCGCGCCAGGGGCTGAGCAATGACAGCATGCGGGGACGCAAGGAGTCCGGTGCCAGCAAGGACAGGCAGCCCACACCAATATCGAAGCCGTCCAGAACCGTACCGGCCACAATAATCAAAAAGAACAGGGCCAAAAAGGCCAGCGGCATCCAGAACGCGGGATCATGGGCGCCCAGGCCCAGCGCATTGGCGAAAGAATCAATCATGCCCGACCCCGATGACGTGCGATCGGCACCACACCAAAACGAACGGCATGGCGCAACTTCTGGAAAAAACCAATCATGCACAAGACGTAGACCAGGCCATAGAACAGCAAACCCAGGCCCACGGTAAAGACGCTTTCGGTGCTTTGCACTTGCACGGCCTTGATATCGTTACCCACCAGGTAGGGCAGAAAGCCCAGCAAGACATAGGCCGCCCCCCCCAACAACATGATCCAGCCCAGTACAGACGCCATCACCATTCCCTGACGCTCTCTATAGGAAAGTGAATGCGGATCCAAGCCATAACGACGGGTACGCAACCAGACCCACACCAACAGAAAGAGCATCAAGGCGCCGGCGAGCACCGCCACACGAAAGGACCAGAAGGTCAAGGTAACGGGAGGCATGGCTTCAGAAAACTGATCCAGGCCCATCAGGATGCCACTGTCGTTGCGGCCCAGCCAGCGACCACCGGCGTGTGACCAACGCAACACACCCAAAACGCTGTCCTGCATGGCCGAGGGTGCGGCCACAAAAATCAGATCAGGCTGCGAGCCGCTTTCCCAATACGCAGCCGTCGCCGCAGCCTTGGCTGGCTGATGCTCGGCGGTCATGAAACCATTGCCCACCACCGCAAAAACCAGAGCCAGCCAAGCGGCTGCGCCTAAAGACAAGGCGCTACGAAAAGCCAGGCGCTCCTGATCGGTAACCGGCTTTTGCATGGTCTGCGCACACGTCACGCCCAAAATAAAAAAGGCAACCGTCAGTAAACTGCCTGCAAATAAAAGACCGGCGTACCAGGGCAAGGCCGGTGTGCCAAGCACATCCAGCCACTCCAGCACCACATAATGGCCTTCAATAACATCCACACCCGTTGGCACCTGCATCCAGGCCACCATCGCCACCAGCCAAAATGCCGTTACCGTTACGCCCAAGGCCACCATCAGCACCACCAAGGTGTGAACCAGATTGGAGAGCATGCGCTGGGCAAACAGCATGACACCCAAAAAACAGGATTTAAAAACAAACAGCGACAACATAGAGGCGGCCAGCATGGGGCCAATCACATCGCCTACCTGTCCCATCAGTCCTGGCCAGACGCTGCCAAACTGAATCAGTACCGGCATGGACGCAGCAAAACTTAAAATAAACGCCAATGCAAACAGACGCACCCAAAAACGGTATGCCCCCATCCAGGCTGTTGCGTTGCGGCCAAAGGTCCTGACTTTGAAATACAGCAGCACCCAGGCCAGCCCCAGCTCCAGGGCCAGAAACAGCAGCATGAATCCCAGACTAAGAAAAAACTGGGCATGAGACAGGGAAAGGGCGGAGTGCGTCATAATGAGCACTAGTGTAGGGTGAATTAGCCAGAAAACGCCACCATACTACCCCAAGTTTTCCCCTGATTTTTCAGAACGCGTTCATGGGGTAAATACCCCTCTAAAACAAGAACGTGGCAAAATGGCCGATTCGTCTGTCGGCTTCTTTATTTCAAACGTGTATGACCTCTGACACCACTCCCGCTCCCGCATCTAATTTTCTGCGCACGATCATCGACCAGGACTTGAGCGCCGGCCGTTACGCACAAAAGACCTGGGCCGGTCAGCCGGGCCCGGCAAGCACCCAGGAAGGGGCGGCTGTTGATGCCGCACGTATTCGTACGCGCTTTCCCCCCGAGCCCAATGGTTATCTGCATATCGGGCACGCCAAAAGTATCTGTTTGAACTTCGGGCTGGCCAGCGACTACCAAGGCGCCTGCCACCTGCGTTTTGACGATACCAATCCCGAAAAAGAAGAGCAGGAGTACGTCGACGCCATTCTCGACATGGTGAAATGGCTGGGCTTTGACTGGACCTTCAAGAAAGAAGAAAACCTGTACTTTGCCAGCGACTACTTCGACTATATGTACCAGTTTGCCGAGGCTCTGGTAAATGCGGGTCATGCCTACGTTGACGAACAGAACGCTGAACAAATGCGTACCAACCGTGGCACCTTGACCGAAAAAGGGGTGAACTCGCCCTGGCGCGACCGCCCTGCCGAGGAGTCCATCCAGCTCTTGCGCGAAATGCGCGACGGCAAACACCCTGACGGCAGTATGGCCCTGCGCGCCAAGGTCGATATGGGCTCACCCAATATCAATATGCGTGACCCGGTCATGTACCGTATCCGCCATGCTGAACACCATCGCACGGGCAACAAGTGGTGCATCTACCCCATGTACAGTTGGGCGCACCCGGTGGAAGACGCGCTCGAGCGCATCACGCACAGCCTGTGTACCCTGGAATTTGAAGACCAGCGTCCCTTCTACAACTGGATTCTGGAGCGTCTGGTCGAACTGGGTCAGTTGGCCGACCCGTTGCCCAAACAGTACGAATTTTCGCGTTTGAACCTATCCTATGTAGTCACCAGCAAGCGCAAGCTGCGCCAATTGGTTCAGGAAAACCGCGTATCCGGTTGGGACGATCCGCGCATGCCTACCTTGGCCGGTTTGCGCCGTCGAGGCTACAGCGCAGGTGCCATCCGTCTGTTTACAGACCGTCTGGGGGTATCAAAAGCCGCCCAGCACGTGGACTACAGCCTACTGGAACAAGCTCTGCGCGATGATCTGGACCCGGTCGCCGACCGTAGCGTTGCCATTCTGGACCCGATAGAACTGATCATCACCAATTACCCCGAAGGCCAAAGCGAGCTGTGCCACGCACCACGCAATCCGCACAATCCGCAAGCCGGCCAACGCGAGTTCCCCTTCTCCGCTCGCCTGTACATCGAGCGCGAGGACTTCAAGGAAGAACCTCCTAAAAAGTACTTCCGTCTGTTTCCCGGCAATACCGTGCGCCTGAAGTACGGCTATGTGGTGCGTTGCACCGGCTGCGTCAAGGACGAGCAAGGCAATGTCACCCAGGTACTGGCCGAATACCTGCCCGACACCAAGAGCGGCACGCCCGGTGCGGACTCGGTCAAGGTCAAGGGCAACATCACCTGGATCAGCGCAGAACACGCGATTGCAGCCGAGATTCGTCTGTACGACCGTCTCTTTGCCCATCCTCAGCCCGACGCGGCCGACCAGGACTTCCTGGAGCACATCAATCCAAACTCGCTGCGCGTGATTCAGGGCTGGCTGGAACCTGGCACCCATGCCACACCCGATGCTCGCTGGCAGTTTGAGCGTCTGGGCTACTTTGTGGCAGACCGTGTGGACTCGACGCCCGAAAAACCCGTTCTTAACCGCACAACGACTCTGAAAGACACTTGGGTCTAAGGCTATTAACGTGAACGATCAGACTCATGCCAAAGGGCCTCAGGCCCTGGACTTCAAAAGCGCCACACTGTACGCCGTACGGGTGGTGCTACGTTCGGCGGATACAGCCGAACAATTAGCCGCACTGGCTCAACGCATGAAAGACGCTGGCTCCTTCTTTGAAGACGAGCCCGTCGTCATCGATGCCAGCGCCATTGACGCGCCGGTGGATTGGGCTGCTCTGGTGGACGCGCTGCGTCAGCACAAGCTGCATCCGGTTGGCATCATTGCCCACCCCGATCATGCCGACAATGCTATCGACAGTGGCTTGCCACACGTCGAACTGTCCAACCCGCCGGCCCGCCCGCAAGCCCAGGCGGCTCCGGACAAGGAAGTGCCTGTATTGTCGCAAGCGGCCCAGCAGGAAGCCCCCGCCGTGGCCACCCCACCGCCGCCCGCTATTGCTCCGGCTGCGCTCATCATCAACCGTCAGCTACGTTCCGGCCAACGCATCTACGCACGTCACACAGACCTGATTGTGATTGGAGCCGTCAGTCAGGGCGCAGAAGTGGTGGCTGACGGCAACATCCATGTTTACGGCCCACTGCGTGGCAAAGCCATGGCTGGTGCCCGTGGTGATACCAAGGCACGCATTTTCACGACCGAACTGGACCCGGAACTGATCGCCATTGCCGGTGTGTATCGCATTATTGAAACGCGGCTGGATACGCAGTTACGCAATAAACCAGCCGTGGTCACACTGGACAACGACACGCTCAGATTTGATCCCCTAAGCTCCTAACCGTACAAGGCGCCGGCTTTTGCCGGCGCTTTTTATAGTGGCTTGCACTGAGAACCCGCATGAGGGCAAGCAAGTGCAAGCGCAACCGTGTAAGCTGACACGGAACAAAGCAATTGATATGTTTTGTTTCTAAGCAGTAGGCTAAGTGGCAGAACGGATGTCAAAATTAGGCCCGTTATGCTTTACGATTATGTGACTTGAAAAACAAAGGAATCCGATTGTCATGGCGCGTATAGTTGTAGTGACCTCCGGCAAGGGTGGCGTGGGCAAAACCACCACCAGTGCCAGTTTTGCATCTGGTCTTGCGATGCGCGGTCACAAGACCGTGGTCATCGACTTTGACGTCGGTTTGCGCAACCTGGATCTGATCATGGGTTGCGAGCGACGCGTGGTGTATGACTTCGTCAACGTGATCCAGGGCGAAGCCACATTGAACCAGGCCCTGATCCGTGACAAACAGCTGGAAAATCTGTTCATCCTGCCCGCTTCCCAGACGCGCGACAAAGACGCCCTGACCCGCGAAGGCGTGGAGAAAGTACTGGAAGAGCTCAAGGGCATGGGCTTTGAATACATTGTGTGCGACTCACCCGCAGGTATCGAAACCGGCGCCTTGATGGCCTCCTACTTTGCAGACGATGCCCTGGTTGTGACCAACCCCGAAGTATCTTCGGTTCGTGACTCAGACCGCATCCTGGGTATTTTGGCCGCCAAATCACGACGCGGTGAGCAAGGCGACGAGCCGATCAAAGAATATTTGCTGCTGACCCGTTACAGCCCCAAGCGCGTATCGGACGGCGAAATGCTGTCTTTACAGGATGTGGAAGATATTTTGCGCATCAAACTGATTGGGGTCACCCCCGAGTCGGAAACCGTGCTGCAAGCATCCAACCAAGGAGTACCCGTTATCCATATCAAGGAAAGTGATGTGTCCCAGGCCTATCAGGACATCGTAGATCGTTACCTGGGTGGCGAAAAACCGTTGCGTTTTGTGGATTACGAAAAGCCAGGTCTGTTCAAGCGCCTGTTCGGAGGAAAGTAATATGTCTTTCCTGTCCTTCCTGCTCGGTCACAAGAAAACGTCGGCAACGGTTGCCAAAGACCGTCTGCAACTGATCCTCATTAACGAACGTGGCCAAGGGGGTGTTGCCCCGGACTACTTGCCCCGCCTGCAAAAAGAACTGGTCGAAGTGATCTCGCGCTACGTGAAGATTAACCCCGATGACATCAAGGTGAACCTTGATCGCCAGGACTCGCTGGAAGTGCTGGAAGTCAAAATCGAAATGCCGCAAATTGATGCCAGCACGCTGGAGAACAAGTAAAGCGTCGCTGACAGGCAAACCCTTGCTGCTTGAAATGGCCATCCCGTGCGGATGGCCATTTTCTTGGCGGTTCCCTATACCAAAAGCATTACGCAAAACACCCGCCAAGGCTGGTGCAATGCGGCTAGGTGGCTAATAGATCAGGTACAATTTCGCCTTGGTAATCGGCCCGTTCCGATTTTTCTTCGCGCCAGAGATGGCAAGTAGTGCCATCAAATGCCCACAGAGGCCTGGCTTATTGACCCATGCGGAGGGAATCATGACCGAGCTCGGTCAGATGGCACGTCTTGTGCCCGCTCACCCCCAGCTTCCTGTTAGCGCCTACTTTGACCACGCTCTGTTCGAGCGCGAACAAGAGCGTATTTTTCAGCAGTCCGCCTTATACGTCGGCAATGAAAAACTCGTTCCCGAACCCGGCGACTGGCGCACCCTGGCACAGGAAAATGCTGCCCGTACCCTGATACGCAGCCAACACGGCGTAGAACTGCTCTCCAACGTCTGCAGACACCGTCAGGCCCTGATGCTGGGTGGCATGCCCGGCCAGCCCAATCAGGCCAGCCACGGCTCCCTGAGCAGCACGGGAGGCAATATTGTCTGCCCCCTGCACAACTGGGCCTATAACGCCCAAGGCGATTTACTGGCGGCACCCCGCTTCAAGGACAAACCCTGTCTGAACCTGGAACGCTATCCCTTGCGCGATTGCCATGGCCTGCTGTTTGAAGGCCCGCGCGATCCAGCCCAGGATATGGCAGCCTTGTTCAGCCGCCCCGAGTTCGACTTTCAGGACTATGTGCTCGATCACGTCGAAATCCACCAGTGCAACTACAACTGGAAGACCTTTATCGAGGTCTATCTGGAGGACTATCACGTCGCCCCCTTCCACCCCGGTCTGGGTCAGTTCGTGACCTGTGATGATCTGGAATGGGAGTTCAACGACTGGTATAGCCTGCAACGAGTCGGTGTGCATCAAGCCCTGGCCAATCCGGGTTCACCCACCTATCGCCAATGGCACGACAGGCTCCTGGCCTACCGCCAGGGCGAAGCGCCGGATTTCGGTGCTGTCTGGGTGACCTACTTCCCCACCCACATGATCGAGATCTATCCACATGTGCTGGTGCTCTCCACGCTCTACCCCAAGGGGCCGCAGGAAACCATGAATGTGGTGGAGTTCTACTACCCGGAGGACATCGTGGCCTTCGAGCGTGACTTTGTAGAAGCGCAGCGCGCCGCCTATATGGAAACGGCCGTAGAAGATGATGAGATTGCCGAACGCATGGATGCCGGCCGCCGCGCCTTGATGGAGCGCGGAGTATCAGAAGTTGGCCCTTACCAGTCACCACTGGAGGACGGCATGAAGCACTTTCACCACTGGTATCGCTCCATGATGGATGGAGACGCGTACCGATAGATCTGGACGTACCCATCAAAAAAAGCCTCAAGGTCGGGACTCATTCCCCATGCCTTGAGGCTTTTTGCTTCGGCGAGCGTGTCAGCTCAACCAAACGATTTTTAATTTAACGGTTCTTGCCAACCTGGTCACCGATCACACCACCAATAGCAGCGCCGCCCACAGTACCCAGTACACCGCCGCCAGTGATCACTGCCCCGGCCACGCCACCAACACCAGCGCCGGTTACGGCCCCCTTCTGACGCTTGCTCATACTATCCCAGGAAGAGCAACCCGCCATCACGACGGCTAGAACCGTGGCCATACCTACTTTAGTGATAGTCGTCATTTTCATCCGTAAACCTCCGTGAAGTATCCGTGCTTAACACGGCGTTAAAGTCTATCTTCACCTTATGGAACAGATTAGTCCAGACCCGATTGTTAGGTAACGCAACAGATGTAATTCAGCTTTTGTTCAGTTTATTTGATCAAGGCCAGAACCTGCTTGAATGCGGGATGAGCTGGCGTTTCCAGCCATTCAAACATCGCCATTTCGGCGCTAACACGCTCCAGTCCATGCATCGCCCATCGATCCCAGGCCGCCTGACGGGACTCGGGATGACGCGAGCCGACGCAATCACCCACCATGACCGGCTCATAACCGCGCTCCATCAAACCCAGGCCAGTTTGTAACACACACACATGAGACTCTGTACCCAGTAACAAGACACGTGTGCGTCCTACCGGCAAAGCGGGCAAAAAATCGGTTTCACGCGTGGCATCAAAGTGGGTTTTATGCAGCACTTTGTCTATATGTGGCAGCAGGGCCGGAGCTGTTGGGCCAATTTTCTCGGCCCAGTGCTCGGTTGCCAGAACCGGCACCCCTAAAAGGCGGGCCGCCTGTGCCAGCTTCCCGGCCCGTTCGACCAAGGTTTGATGGTCTGCAATGGCGGGCAACAAACCCGTTTGCATATCAACAATCAGGACGAAAGACTGGTGGGCATTGAGCACAGGCATGGCAATTTCCTTATTTCAGGGATTTGTAGCGGATACGACGAGGTTTGGCAGCATCTTCGCCCAGACGATTCTTCTTGTCTGCTTCATATTCCTGGTAGTTGCCGTCAAAGAAGACAACCTGCGAATCACCCTCAAAAGCCAGAATATGAGTGGCGATACGATCCAGAAACCAGCGATCGTGACTGATCACCATGACTGAGCCGGCAAACTCCAGCAAGGCATCTTCCAGGGCGCGCAGGGTTTCCACGTCCAGGTCGTTGGACGGTTCGTCCAGCAGCAAGACGTTGCCACCGGCAATCAGGGTCTTGGCCAGGTGCAAACGACCACGCTCCCCGCCGGACAGATTGCCCACGATCTTGTTCTGATCCGCACCCTTGAAGTTGAAGCGACCCAGATAAGCACGTGATGGCATTTCAAAGCGTCCCACGGTCAGCAAGTCTGCGCCATCGGCAATCGCATCAAATACGGTTTTCTCGTTGGCCAGCGCATCACGCGACTGGTCCACATACGCCAGTTTGACGGTTTGACCCAGTTTGACCGTACCGGAATCAGGCTGCTCTTTACCGGCCAGCATGCGGAACAAGGTGGACTTACCGGCCCCGTTAGGGCCAATAATCCCGACGATGGCACCGGCTGGCACCTTGAAGCTCAGGTTATCGATCAGCAGACGATCGCCATAGCCCTTGCTGACATTTTCAAACTCAATCACTTCGTTACCCAGACGCTCGGCCACAGGAATGAAAATTTCCTGGGTTTCATTGCGCTTCTGGTATTCGTGCGAGGACAGTTCCTCAAAGCGGGCCAGACGGGCCTTGGCCTTGGCCTGACGTCCCTTGGGGTTCTGACGCACCCACTCCAGCTCTTTCTTGATGGTGCGCTGACGAGCACTTTCCGACGCCTCTTCCTGCTTCAGGCGGTCGTCTTTCTGCTCCAGCCATGAGCTGTAATTACCCTTCCAGGGAATACCGTGACCACGGTCCAGTTCCAGAATCCACTCGGCGGCGTTATCCAGGAAGTAACGATCGTGGGTTACCGCCACAACGGTGCCGGGGAACTGGCGCAGGAACACTTCCAGCCAGTCCACACTTTCCGCGTCCAAGTGGTTGGTTGGCTCGTCCAGCAGCAACATGTCGGGTTTGGACAGCAACAACTGACACAGGGCCACGCGACGCTTTTCACCACCGGACAGATTGGCAATGGAGGCGTCCCACGGTGGCAAGCGCAGCGCATCGGCCGCGATTTCCATCTGGGTTTCGATGTCGTCGGCACCGCTGGTGGCAGCGGCGGCAATAATGGATTCCAGCTCGGCCTGCTCGGCGGCCAGAGCGTCAAAGTCCGCATCGGGCTCAGCGTATTCGGCGTAGACCTGCTCCAGACGCTGACGCGCCTCGAACACTTGGCCCAAACCGGCCTGTACGGCTTCGCGCACGCTGTGTTCGGGGTTCAGTTGTGGTTCTTGTGGCAGGTAACCGATTTTGATCCCCGCCATGGGGACAGCTTCGCCCTCGATCTCGGTATCTACCCCAGCCATGATCTTGAGCAAGGTGGATTTACCCGAGCCGTTCAGGCCCAGCACACCAATCTTGGCACCCGGAAAAAAGGACAAGGAGATATTGCGCAGAATCTGCCGCTTGGGCGGCACAATTTTGCCCACGCGGTTCATCGAATAAACGTATTGAGCCATATAAACCTAAAAAGGAAAAACAGGTCGTGTTCGGAAACCTGGGATTGTAGGCGTTTGGCGCCCAAAAGGCGCGCTTCTGTCTGGTCCAGAACAAAACACCCGGCCTGAATGCAGGTCTGTCTCAGGTAATATACTCACTTTTGCTGACAATCCAAAAAACGCCATGTCCACACCTGACGCCCCTGAGCTTGTATTTACCACCGAAGAGATCGAAACCCTGGGCCGCACTGCCGATGCGTTAAGTGCCTATTTGGGTCGCGCCGTCCTGGCCGAGATCGTGGGCGCGGAAGAAACCGGCTTTGAATGGGTCATCTTTGCCATGCCCCTGGACAAGAACGAGGACGAAAGCGAATTCACCGTTGTGCAGGTAGGCGGCGAACAAGCCCGCATCGTGGGCAACCGCGGTGGCCTGGATCCCAAGGACAATGCTGTCTACGCCTGCCGTTACCTGTGGGCCATCCAGCTAAGCGATGCCGAGCCCGTGCGCTTTATCAAAGTGGACGAAGAAGGCGAAGAAGTCGCCTGGACTGAAACCCTGGAAGAGTTGCTGCCTTTCGCCTTGAACGAAGATGCCTTCGCCCCTGAAGACGATACGGATGAAGACGACGACGAGGACGATGATGACAGCCCGGAGCCGGGCGTGCATGGCCACACCCTGCACTGATCTCGCTCAGGCCCGTCTCTTGTCGCGCAGATATAAAACGACACCCGCCGGCCACATCAAACCCACCAGCAGATAAGAGGCCAGGCCTTTCAGGCCATAGCCTGCTGGTGGCGTGCGCCCACTGGCGCGCAGGTGCAGCCCAAAGCGGGTATAACGCGCAGCAGCCATCAAGAAAGCCTTGGGTTCGTAACGAAACCAGGGCAGGCACTTCACCACCGTATCCTGCGCCAGCAACCACAAGCCCAGTGCATGTTGCTGGCTGGTCTTGCCTTGCACCGACAAAGAATCCGGGCTGTCGTGATAGACCCGAAACACCGTATTTACAAAGCGATTCTTGTAGCCCGCTCGGGCAATCGCCCGCCACACCAGGCTTTCAGGCACAAAGCCTTCAATTTGATCGGGAAAGGGAAACTTGCGCAGCACGGCCGTACTCAAGCAGCCGAACTTTTCGCCCCGCACATGGTAGCGAAAGCTCATGTCCAAGGAGCTGGCATCAAAGACATCCTGAGGAAACATATCCCCGACGACCTTGCCATCTGGACGCACACACAAACCCGTAATGCCGGCATAGCCGGCCCGCTCTGACACGGGAATGTCTGCCCAGATTTGCGCCATGTCGTAGAGCGCATTGACCAGCAAGGTGTCATCACTGTCCAAAGCAACAACCAGTTCGCCCTGGGCCAGGGCCACACCATGATTGAACGCGGCCTTCTTGTGACGATTTTCCTGCCAGGCGTAATGAATCGGGAAGGGAGCCTGCTGCTGCCAGCCCTGCACCAGTTCCCGCGTGCCATCCGTGGAGCCGTCATCAACCACAACCCACTCAAAGTCTTGGCAGGTTTGCTCACACAGTGACCGGTAAACGCGCTCCAGAGTGTGGGCACGGTTATAGCTGGGTGTCAGAACAGTGAATACGTGGCGCCATTCCATGAGCTAATGTCCCCCAAAGATGCAATCAGCCGTTTTGATTATTGTTACGGGCAACTTTTACATCTGCATAACGATGACACCATCATAAGGCAAGCCCAGCACTGTGCAGTGCACGATCTGCTGGGCTCCAGACAAACCCGAAGAAAAATCAAACGGGCACAAAAAAACCACAGGCAAGCCTGTGGTTTTTTTGCTGCTGGGTGTGACTGAAAGCTGAAAAATCAGATTCCTGCCTGTACACCGCTCATGCCAGGCACTTAGACGCGCTTGACCTTTTCCAGCATTTTGAAAACGCCCTTGGGTGCGCGAACAAACAGACGTTTGAATGCTTTACCCAGGCAACGACGCTCCAGCGTGTTGCGGCGAGTGCGTTTGATTTCCGCCATGGTGATCTCCGATCTTAATGTAAGCCCTGCCGGATGATCCCGACAAAAGCGCAATAGCTAACCAGAAATTCTACCGTAATCCGCGTTAAGATACAAAGGCTAGAGTGTGCATCCCTGGCAACACCTTGCTGGCATGTACCGCTCTCACTGGCGCATGGGGCCTGTTTGACAGGCCTTTTCGCTGCCGCGTCCCTACTCTGCCCTCTCCAGAAAGCCGACCTTGCCATGAGCTCAGAAATTCGCATTTTTGGCGCCCGCCAGAACACTCTGAAAAACCTGAATGTACGTATCAAAACGGGCGAGTTACTGGTTATTACCGGCGTTTCAGGTTCAGGCAAAAGCTCACTGGCCTTTGACACTCTGTATGCAGAAGGCCAACGGCGCTACGTAGAAACCTTCTCGCCCTATGCGCGTCAGTTTCTGGACCGCATGGACAAGCCACAGGTCGATCGCATCGAAGGCATCTTGCCCGCCATTGCCATCGACCAGGTGAACCCGGTACGCAACTCGCGCAGTACCGTGGGCACCATGACGGAGCTGAACGATTACATCAAGTTGCTGTACGCCCGTCTGGGCGAGCTGTATTGCCGCCAGTGTGCCCAGCCTGTACGCCGCGACAATGCCGACAGCATCGCCCAACAGATTCGCCAACTGGCGGTAGACCACGACGATCCTCGTCTGGTTCTGACCTTTGCCGTCAAGGTTCCGGCCAACTTCACGCAGCAAGAAATTGAAACCTTGCTGCATCAGCAGGGCTACACCCGCCTGCACCACGAAGAAACACAGACCGTCACGGTCAGCAGCAGCACGAAAAAGGGCAAAAGCAGCAAAACCGCTTCCACAGAACAAAAGCTTCTCTATGTGATTCAGGATCGCTTCCGCGCCAGCACGGTCGAGCCGGAGCGTTTCATGGAAGCCATCGAAGCGGCCTTGCGCCACGGCCAGGGCAAGCTGACGGTGTACGCCTCGGCCAGTGCCGATGGCCCGGAAACCGCCTGGCGTTTCAGCCAGGGCCTGCACTGTGCCCAGTGCGATATCGAATACAGCACGCCGGTTGCCAGCACCTTCTCGTTCAACTCGCCTCTGGGCGCGTGTGAGTCCTGCCGTGGCTTTGGCCGGGTAATGGGCATTGATTATGGTCTGGTCGTTCCCGACCCCAGCAAAAGCCTGCTGGAAGGTGCAATCCGCCCTTGGCAGACGGCCAGCTACAAGGAATGTCAGGTCGAGATGGAACGCTACGCCCCGGCGGCCGGTGTGCGTCTGGGCGTGCCCTGGAAAGATTTGAGCCAGGAAGAGCGCGACTGGGTGATTAACGGTACCCCAGACTGGAAAGGCGGCAATCAGGCCTGGAAAACACAGTGGTACGGTGCCCAGCGATTCTTTGACTGGCTGGAATCACGTGCCTACAAGATGCACGTACGTGTGTTGCTGTCCAAATACCGCAGCTACAACACCTGCCCGGCCTGCGCGGGTTCTCGTCTGAAACCCGAAGCCAGCCTGTGGCGCGTGGGTGATCAGGCAGCGCCCGCCGACTCCCGCTATCCACGCTTCATGCCCGTGCATTCCAACTGGCTGCGCGAGCAACTGGATGCCATGCCCGGCCTGAGCGTCCCGGACCTGATGCGTCTGCCTATTGAGCATGTACGTACCTTCTTCCGTGGCCTGCACTTTGGCGACGCACGCGATGCAGCCATTGATCTGCTCTTGAAAGAAACCTTGTCCCGCCTGGACTATCTGTGCGATGTGGGTCTGTCCTATTTGTCCCTGGACCGCCAAAGCCGCACCCTGTCTGGCGGTGAAGTGCAGCGTATCAACCTGACCACGGCGCTGGGCACCTCGCTGGTGAACACCCTGTTCGTGCTGGACGAGCCTTCGATTGGTCTGCACCCGCGTGACATGCACCGCATTATTGAAGTGATGCACCGTCTGCGCGGCAATGGCAACACCTTGGTGGTGGTTGAACACGACCCGCAAGTGATGGTAGCTGCCGACCGTATTCTGGACATGGGCCCCGGCCCTGGCGAGCGTGGCGGTCAGATTCTGTTTGATGGTTCGCCCCAAGCCTTGCGCGGCGCGGAAACGCTGACAGGCCGCTATCTGAGCGGCGAGCTGAGCATCGAATCGCCCCGCCCTATGCCGGTGGCCGAGAACACGCCCCGCCTGCTGCTGGAAGACGTCAGCGCGCACAATCTGCGTCATATCTCCGTGTCCATTCCACTGGGCCGTCTGGTTTGCGTGACGGGTGTATCCGGCTCGGGCAAATCCACGCTGATTCAGGACGTGCTCTACCCGGCCATCCTGAAACAGCAAGGCAAACCGACGGAAGCCCCTGGCCCTTACGGCGCCTTGCTGGGCGCCGAGCAAATTGCCGAAGTGGTGATGGTAGACCAGACGCCTATCGGCAAGACAGCCCGCTCCAACCCGGCCAGCTATGTCGGGGCCTTTGACCCTATCCGCAAACTGTTTGCCCAGGCCCCGCTGTCCAAAGAACGCAGCTACACGCCCGGCACCTTCAGCTTCAATAGTGGCGATGGCCGCTGCCCCACCTGCGGCGGCACGGGCTTTGAACATATCGAAATGCAATTCCTGTCCGATGTGTACCTGCGCTGCCCGGATTGCGATGGCAAGCGCTTCCGCCCAGAAGTGCTGGAAGTACGTATCGAACACTTTGGTCGCAGCGCCTCGATTGACGAGGTGCTGGACATGACCGTGCATCAGGCCATGGAGTTTTTTGAAGGTTTGCGCGATGTACAAACTGGCCTGGCGCCACTGGCCGATGTTGGTCTGGATTACCTGAAACTGGGCCAACCTGTGCCCACGCTCTCAGGCGGTGAAGCGCAGCGTCTGAAGCTGGCGGCTTATCTGGCCCAGGCTTCGCGTACCCGTCTAAGCCAGGTGAAAGTCGCCAAGAAAGGCAATCTGTTCCTGTTCGACGAGCCCACCACCGGCCTGCACTTTGACGATATTGCCCGCCTGATGCGCGCCTTCCGCAAGCTGCTGGCCGCCGGTCACAGCCTGCTGATTATTGAGCACAATCTGGACCTGATCCGCGCGGCCGACTGGATTATTGACCTGGGCCCTGAAGGTGGCGAGCATGGTGGACAATTGTTGGGCGCGGGGACGCCTGACGACATCATGGCGCTGGCGCAATCGCACACCGGCCATGCCCTGAAAGAGTACGAACAAGCCATCCTGGGCAAAGGCTCGGCCCTGTTCCAGGAGC
Organism: Alcaligenes faecalis; assembly: GCF_041521385.1. Lineage (NCBI taxonomy): Bacteria > Pseudomonadati > Pseudomonadota > Betaproteobacteria > Burkholderiales > Alcaligenaceae > Alcaligenes > Alcaligenes faecalis. The sequence continues at coordinate 1,492,237 of NZ_CP168006.1, forward strand.
CTGCGGTAGATTACAAGGCTAGCTCGGGCGGCAGCAACGATGGCCAGATCGCCATCCTGAATGCGCGCGAGCACAATCTGAAAAACATCTCGGTACACATTCCGCACAACACCTTCACGGTGGTGACGGGTGTATCCGGTTCGGGTAAATCCACCCTGGCCTTCGACATTCTGTTTAACGAAGGTCAGCGCCGCTACCTGGAGTCCTTAAACGCGTACGCCCGTGCCATTGTGCAGCCAGCCGGTCAGCCCGATGTGGACGCGATTTACGGTATTCCACCTACCGTTGCCATTGAGCAGCGCACCAGCCGCGGGGGTCGCAAGTCTACCGTGGCCACCATGACGGAAATCCACCATTTCCTGCGCTTGCTCTATGTGAAGCTGGCCACCCAATACTGCCCGGACTGCAAGGTTCCTGTGGCCCCGCAAACGGCTGAGCAAATTGCCGCACAACTGCTGCGTGATCACAAGGGTGAGCATATTGGTTTGCTGGCTCCGCTGGTCACCGCTCGCAAGGGTTACTACACCGACCTGGCCAAATGGGCGCAAGGTAAGGGCTATACGCACTTGCGCGTGGATGGCGAATTCATCCCCGTCAACCCTTGGCCCCGTCTGGACCGCTACAGCGAACACACACTGGAACTGCCGGTAGCCGACCTGATTATTGACCCGCGCCACGAACTGCAACTGCGCCAAGCCATACGCGAGGCGCTGGAACTGGGCCACGGCTCCTTTAGTGTGCTGGCTCCATTGACGCCATCGGGCTCCCTGTCGCTGGAGCAACGCCGACAAGGTCAGCCGCTGTCCAATGCCAGCCAGCAACATTTCTCCGTCAAACGGGCCTGCCCCTGCTGCGGCACCAGCTTCCCCGAGCCGGACCCACGCATGTTCTCCTACAACTCCAAGCACGGCTGGTGCAAGGACTGCTTTGGTACGGGCTTGAAGCTGACCGGCTTCGACCAGGAACAAACGGGCGAGGAAAACAACTGGAACAACGGCTACGACGGCGAAGCCGTGGAATGCCCAAGCTGTCATGGCCAACGCTTGAACCCGGTCTCTCTGGCGTTTGAATGGCGCGACCAGTCCATTGCCAAGCTGGCCGGTTTACCCGTGGACGAAGCACAGACCTTTTTTGGCGGCCTGAACATGAGTGGCCGCGAAGCCGATATTGCGCGCGACATTCTGAACGAGATCCGCAGCCGTCTGGACTTCATGCACGAAGTGGGCCTGGGTTATCTGGCGCTGGACCGTGCTGCCCCCACCTTGTCGGGTGGTGAGGCCCAGCGTATCCGTCTGGCCGCCCAGTTAGGCTCGAACCTGCAGGGCGTCTGCTACGTGCTGGATGAACCCACCATCGGTCTGCATCCACGCGACAACCAGATTTTGCTGAACGCCATGGCGCGCCTGGAAGGCAATGGCAATACGCTGGTCGTTGTCGAGCACGATGAAGACACCATACGCCGCGCCCAACACATTATTGATATGGGCCCCGGCGCGGGTAAACGCGGCGGTGAAGTCATCGCCCAGGGCACGCTGGCAGAAATCGAGGCCAACCCCAATTCGCTGACTGGCCGCTATCTGCGCGAGCCGCTCAAACACCCCATGCAGGCACGCCGCCCCGTCCAGGCCGATGCACCCATGCTGACGGTCCACGATGCCAGCCTGCATAACCTGAACAAGGTCCAGGCCGGTATTCCACTGGGCAAACTCAGTCTGGTGACGGGCGTGTCAGGCTCCGGAAAATCCACTTTTGCCCGTGATGTGCTGCTGGATAACTTGCAGCGCGTTGTCGGCAGCAAAGAAAAACCCGTTTGGCAGGGTTGCTCCAGCATCAGTGGCTGGGAAAGCCTGGACCGCGTGCTGGAAGTGGACCAGACCCCGATTGGCAAAACCCCTCGCTCCTGCCCGGCCACCTATATCGGTTTCTGGGACGAAGTACGCAAACTGTTCGCCAACACCAACGATGCCCGCCTGCGCGGCTGGAGCGCGTCACGCTTTTCCTTCAATACCGGCGATGGCCGCTGCCCCTTGTGCGAAGGCCAAGGCATGCGCACCCTGGAAATGAGCTTCCTGCCGGATGTGAAGGTGCCTTGTGACGCCTGCCACGGCCAGCGTTTCAACCCGGAAACACTAGCCGTCACCTGGCGCGACGTCTCCGCCGGCCAGCTTTTGCAAATGGATGTAGACGAGGCCGTTGAATACTTTGCCGCACATCCTAAAATATTGCGCCCGCTGCAATTGATGCAAAGCGTGGGCCTGGGTTATCTGACCTTGGGTCAGCCCTCTCCCACCCTGTCCGGTGGCGAGGCGCAGCGCGTCAAGCTGGTCAGCGAACTGGTCAAGGCCCGTCTGGACGAAGGCCTGACCCGCACGGGCCGCGCCTACAAGGCTCCACACACCCTATACGTGCTGGACGAGCCTAGCGTGGGCCTGTCCATGGCGGATGTGGAAAAGCTGATTGTGGTGCTGCACCGACTGGTTGATGCCGGTCATACCGTGCTGGTGATTGAACATAATCTGGATTTGATTGCCGAAGCAGACTGGATTGTCGATCTGGGTCCCGAAGGCGGCTCGGGCGGCGGCAGGCTGGTGGTGCAGGGCACCCCGGATCAGGTACAGGCCAACCGTGCCTCGCATACCGGCATGGCCCTGGCGGAATTTTTAAAGGAACACGGCGCATGTATGGCCGATTTGAAGACAGACTAAAAGGCTATGCGCTGGAAATGCAGGGCTACCTGGGCCATATCCAGGCTCGTAGCCCGGAAGACTTAAGTACTGCTTTTGAAAAAATCGAACAGGCTCGTCAGGCCGGCCACTGGGTGGCCCTGGCGCTGGACTACGAACTGGCCGAGCTGTTCGAGCCCTGTCTGCCTGCTCGCGAGGCGGCGCCCCATGCTCCCCTGAACGCGCTGGTGTTTGAACAGGCGCAGGAAGTGGCTTTATGGGATGGTCAGGCAAAGCCCGAGTTGAAAATCAGCCTGCCAATCAGTCAGCAAAACTACCGGGATGCGCTGGCCCAGGTTCAGCAAGGTTTGCAAGCCGGGGATTTTTACCAGATCAACTACACCATGCCCCTGAACATTCAATCCGGCATGGCACCACGTGAACTCTATACCGCACTGGCCAGCCGCCACCCGGTGGCCTACGGTGCCTATCTGGATCTGGGTGATCGGCATATCCTGTCGCTTTCACCCGAGCTGTTTCTGGAAAAACGTGGCAATACCGTGTGGACCCGCCCCATGAAAGGCACACGCCCGCGCGATACCGACCCTGTTCAAGATCAGAAAAACGCCCAGGAGCTGCAAAACAGCCTGAAAGACCAGGCCGAGAACCTGATGATTGTGGATTTGTTGCGCAACGATCTGGGCCAGGTAGCCCGCACCGGCACCGTACAAACCACCAGCCTGTTCGATGTAGAGCAATATGCCTCGGTCTGGACCATGACGTCCAGCATTCAGGCCGACGTAGAGCCGGATTGCAGCCTGGAGACCCTGCTGCGCGCCCTGTTCCCCTGTGGTTCGATTACCGGCGCCCCCAAGCTGGCTGCCATGCAATGCATACGTCAACTGGAAACGCAGCGACGCGGTATTTACTGCGGCTCGGTCGGCTTCCTGAACCCCAACGGCGACCTGTCCCTGAATGTCAGCATCCGCAGTCTGGAACTGAACAATCAAGGCCAGGGGACGTTCGGCGTAGGCGGTGGCATCGTGCTGGATTCGGACCCGGACCAGGAATGGCTGGAGTGCTTGTGGAAAGCACGTGTATTGCAGGCCCCTGTAACACTGACTTAAAGGCAGCATCATGAGCCAAAGCAAACCTGAATTGATAGAAACCCTGCGGGTAGACGCGGACGGCCAAATCCCCCTGCTGGAACTGCATCTGGAACGCGTAGCACGCAGTTGTGCGGAACTGGGCTACGACTGGGACGCACAAACCTGGCTGCAGGCGATGCATGTGGCCCTGGGCCAGGCCCCCGTCAACACTGCCTTGCGGCTACGCATTCTGTGGAGCGCAACCGCCAGTGCGAAGGCCGAGGCTCAGAGGCTGCCTGCGCTGGAAGGCCCCGTGCAACTGTGCCTGTCCAAGACCCCTCTGCCAGCCCAGGACCCGCTGCTTTCGCACAAGACCACGCATCGCCCCTGGTATCAGGACGCCGCTGCCCTGCTGGAAAAGCATCCCCAACTCTTTGATGTGATTTTTCTGGATACGCAAAACCGGGTTTGCGAAGGCAGCCGAAGCAATATCTATATCAAGGATGAACAGGGCCACTGGTGGACGCCACCCGCGCAAGGCTGGCTCTTGCCCGGCGTGCAAAGGCAGGCGCTCCTGAATAGCGGGCTGGCCCGTGAAACAGACATTTCTCTGGATGACTTGCTCAATGCCAAGGCAATCCGAATCTCGAACGCCTTGCGTGGCTGGCAGGACGCCTTACTGGTTCAGGATCCGGTTTAAGGCGTAATCGGCGGCCTGCATTCCCATACTGGCCGTGACCGTCACCCCGGAACCATAGCCTGCACAGGCCAGGCCTTGCAGGGCACCATCTTCAGCCTGTGTCCAGTTTTGTGGCAGGCGGGTTTCCTGCTCGAACCACAAGCAATCCACCCCCATGCGGGGCACACGCTTCAAGGCACGGCCCTGGGCATCGCTGCCACGCGCAAAGCCATGCTGCTTGCGCAGAATCTGACGCAGCTTGTTCAAAAGCGCATCATGACGTGCCACCGACAAATCACCCCGGCGTAAAGTCAGCGGGTCGGTTTTGCCACCAGCCCCGCCACAGCTCAACAGGGGCACCTTGCAACGCTTGGCCTGCAAGATCAGGGCGATCTTGGCGCTGGCCTGGTCGGTGCAATCCAGAAACACGTCAGGGCGCTGCTCCATCAGGCCAGCCGCATTGTCCTCGGTAACAAAGTCCTCGATCAATTGCAGCCGACAGCTCGGATTAATTTGTGCGATGCGCTGGGCCATGGCTTCAATCTTGGCCATCCCCAAAGTGCTATCCAAAGCAGGCAACTGGCGGTTGATATTGGATTCAGCAATATTATCCAGATCGATCAAGGTAATCCGGCCCACGGCAGAACGGGCCAAGGCCTCCACCGCCCAAGTTCCCACGCCCCCGATACCCGCCACCATCACATGGGCGGCCGCCAGACGCTCGCGCGCTCCGGCTCCATACAAACGATCCAAACCGCCGAAACGGCGTTCGGCATCCATGTTGTGCTGCTCTGTCATGCAATCTGTCCATCACCGGCCCATGCGGCCAAACCCGTTAATTCTACGTCTAATTGCGCCTGCCCAGCCCGTGAAATGGGCCTTATGCCCTGGAGGCTTGACTATGCTCTGCCAAATAGCAACACTCATATAAGCAAATGAGTATTTTTCCTTAGTTATCAGCAGCAAAGCCCGCTACAGTGGACTGTGCTTGCTCTACAATTGTCATAGGTTTCAAGCATCTGTGATTTTGGCTTACCACCCCTTCTTGCCGTGAACATCGATTCTATTTCCGCCTCACCTTCCGCCGTACCCACACCGTGCAGCTTTCGTGTCCTGACTGACGAAGAGCGCAACGCCTCTTTGCGTCAATCCCTGGAAGAGGCACAGTGGTGTGAAAAGCAAGACCTGTGGGTCTATGGCTACGGCTCCCTGATCTGGCGTCCCGATTTTGAATTTGCCGAGCAGCGCCAAGCCTTGCTGCGCGGTTACCACCGGGCGCTGTGCTTGTGGTCACGTATCAACCGTGGCACGCCCGAGCAGCCCGGTCTGGTCTTTGGGCTGGATGTCGGTGGTTCTTGCCGGGGCATGGCTTTCCGCATTCCGGCTGAAAGCGTGCCCAAGGTCTTCGATGCCCTGTGGCTGCGCGAGATGCCCAGCGGAGCCTATATTCCCCGCTGGTTGCGCTGCCGCACCAGCCAGGGCGATATTCGTGCCCTGGTCTTTACCATGAACCGCAAGACCGATGCTTACGTACCCCGTATGCCGGACGAACAACTGCGACAAGTGGTGTACTCGGCCCAGGGAACCAACGGCCCTTGCATCGAATACGTCATGGAAACCGCCTCGGCGCTGCAACGCTCTAAAATTCTGGATAAACGCCTGCAATCAGTGGTTCAATTACTACAGAGCCAGACTGCACGGCTTAATCCTCAACAAGCCTAAGAGCGCCCCATGTCCCTTGCCGATTTGCGTAACGAATACGAACGCTTTTCCCTGAGCGAAAACGAACTCCGTTCCGATCCCCGCCAGCAATTCCAACACTGGCTGGATCAGGCGATTGAATTGAAAGAAGTCGAACCTACGGCGATGACGCTGGCCACCGTGAGCCCGGAAGGTCGCCCATCGGCGCGCATTGTCCTGCTCAAGGCGTACGACGAACAAGGACTGGTGTTCTTTACCAACTACCAATCTCGCAAGGGCACGGATCTGGACCACAATCCTTGGGCCAGCCTGTCCTTTTTCTGGGCCTCCATGCAGCGCCAGGTGCGCTTTGAAGGCCGCATCAGCCGCATCAGCGCGGCTGAATCCGACGAGTACTTTCACAGCCGTCCTCTGGGCTCACGCATTGGTGCCTGGGCCTCGCCGCAAAGCCAACCCATCAGCCGCACAGAGCTGGATACCCGCGCCAAGCAGTACACTGAAAGCTTAGGTGAACATCCCGCCCGCCCTGAACACTGGGGTGGCTTCCGACTGACTCCAGACCATGTTGAATTCTGGCAAGGCCGTGCCTCGCGCCTGCACGACAGGCTGGTGTTCGACCTCAAGTCCCCCTCTGACTGGCAGGTGAGCCGACTGGCTCCTTAACACGCTCCCTTGGGGACGTATGCCCTCAGACTCGATGCAATGACTGTTTTTTCTTCTACTTTCGATAGCGACTTCTTTCGTTCGGCACTGGGCCGTTTCGCCACTGGCGTGACGGTTGTGACCGGCGCCAACAAAGACCACCCCGATCAGGCCATCGGCCTGACCGTCAGCTCCTTTAACTCTGTTTCCCTGGATCCGCCACTGGTGCTATGGTCGCTGGCCAAACGGTCCCAGTCTCTGCCGCATTTTGTGGACGGCGAAGGCTATGTGATTCACGTTTTAGGAGCCAGCCAGCTATCACTGGCCAAACGCTTTGCCTGGGGCAGCCAGGCCGAACGTTTTCACGATCACCCCACTAAACGCTCCCCGCACGGCTTACTCATGCTGGACGACGAGCGTTGCAGTGCCTGGTTCGAGTGCAAGCCTTATGCCATGCATGAAGCCGGCGACCACCTGATCTTTATCGGTGAAGTCACCCACTGCGAACGCAGCGCCCATCAACCCCTGATCTACCACGCAGGCGACTTTGACCTGACCCCTTCCCTGGCGTGACAGGGTGTTGCAAGGCGCCCCTGACGGCAGTTGCATGGCAGGAGTACACTACGCCTTTTGCGCTTACCCGCCAATAAGGTCCTGATCATGGCAAACGACGTTGATTGCATAGTGCTGGGAGCAGGGGTAGTAGGGTTAGCCTGCGCCCGACAAATGGCCCAGCAAGGCATGGAAGTTCTGCTGATCGAGCAAACCGCCAGCATTGGCAATGGCATCAGCTCGCGTAACTCTGAAGTCATACACGCGGGCATCTACTACACCCCCGGCAGCCTGAAGGCCCGCTTGTGTGTAGAAGGCAAAACCCAACTGTATGACTACTGCCAGGAACATCATATAGACCACGCCCGTTGCGGCAAGCTGATTGTGGCGACCACGCCCGAGCAGGAGGCCGATCTGCTGAAACTGCAGGCCCAGGCACGTACTTGCGGTGTAAACGATTTGCAGTGGCTGGATGCCGCTCAGGCCCAGGCTCTGGAGCCGGCCTTACAGTGCAGCGCCGCCCTGCTTTCTCCTTCTACCGGCATTGTGGACACCCATGCCTTGATGCTGGCCTTGCAAGGCGATGCGGAGAACCACGGTGCCCAACTGGTCTTCAATACGCCCTTTATCAGTGCGCGTGTCCTGCCCGGACAGGGTTTTGAGGTCCACGTCGGTGGCGCAGAGCCTTTCAGCCTGACGAGCACCTGCCTGATCAATGCGGCCGGTTTGGGCGCTGTCGCCGCGGCACGCCAGATCGAGGGGCTGGATGCCCGCCATATCCCGAATGCCTATCTATGCAAAGGCAGCTATTTCTCTTTGACGGGTCGCTCGCCCTTCAAGCACCTGATTTACCCCATGCCCAATAAAGCCGGGCTGGGTGTGCATCTGACGCTGGATCTGGCCGGTCAGGCCCGCTTTGGCCCGGACACGGAATGGGTGCAGGACGAGAACTACGATATGGACCCGCAGCGGGGCCACTCTTTTTACGCGGCCGTGCGCGAGTACTGGCCTGCTTTGCCTGATAACAGTCTGAACCCTGCCTATAGCGGTATCCGGCCTAAAATTGTGCCCGCAGGCCATGCGGCAGCCGACTTTGTCTTTTCAGGTCCCACCGAGCACGGCATACCTGGACTGCTGAATCTGTTCGGCATCGAGTCTCCCGGCCTGACCGCGTGTTTAGCGATTGCACAACACAGCCAAGAAACCCTGGCCCAGGCCGCTTAAAAATTTTTCTGAAATCTTTACAATACTGTCGATGAACGATTACATCTTGACCCTATCCTGCCCGGATCGTACCGGCATTGTCCACAGCGTATCGGGCTGGCTGCTAGAGCAGAACGGCAACATTCTTGAGGCACAGCAGTTTGGCGACGCCGCCACCAACCGCTTTTTCCTGCGCATCCAGTTTTCCCTGCCCGAAAAGCAGGACGTCAACGCGCTGCAAACCAGCTTCGCCCCCATTGCTGAAAAATTCAGCATGGACGCCACTATTTATGACGCCCAGCGCAAAGCCCGCCTACTGATCCTGGTCAGCCGCCAAGGCCACTGCCTGAACGACCTGCTGTTCCGCGCCCATAGCGGCCAATTGCCGGTTGAAATTGCTGCCGTGGCTTCCAACCACACCGACCACGCTGGCCTGGCTTCCTCCTACGGCATTCCTTTCCATCACCTGCCTGTGACACCGGAAACCCGTCCCCAGCAAGAGCAGCAGATCATCGACCTGGCTCGTGACCTGAAAATTGATCTGGTTGTGCTGGCCCGCTACATGCAGATTCTGTCCACCAATCTGTGTCAGTCCCTGTCTGGTCGCGCCATCAATATTCACCACAGCTTTCTGCCTAGCTTCAAGGGTGCGCGTCCCTACCATCAGGCCCATGCTCGCGGTGTGAAGATTATTGGTGCTACCGCTCACTACGTAACGGCGGATCTGGATGAAGGCCCGATCATCGAGCAAGACGTTGAGCACGTCACCCACGCTGTCAGCCCAGCAGAACTGACCCAGATCGGTAGCGATGTGGAATCTCTGGTTCTGGCCCGTGCGGTGCGCGCCCACGTTGAGCACCGTATCCTGCTGAACGATCAACGCACGGTGGTATTCCGCTAAGCAGTGCGATCAGGCCTGTTTTCAAGCCTGACAAACAAAGCCCTCAAGGCGGTGGATAGAGATCCACGCATTGAGGGCTTTTTTACTCGCTGCCCATTTCTCTCAAAAACCAGACGCCTTGCCCCTACTCGCTACGTAGCAGTTGGCTCTGCCTGTCTCATAGACACGAGCACGGTTTACTTCGGGCACACGACTACACGCTCTGCTTATTGCCCTAAGGCCAAACCTTCACGCCTGGGATCTACCCCCGCCTCCAGTCCTTCCTGGGTCCAGCGAATCACATGCGTACCGCTGGGAAAGGGCTGCTCGCGTACCTCGTGGCCCATCGCTCTCAAAGCCTGTGCCTGCTCCGTCACCGCGGTTCCCGCTTCCAGTTCGGTCGCCCAGTTGCGGCTACCGTAATGGGGCAGGCTGACCGCCTGTTGAGCATCCAGATCCCATATCAACATGCCGGTCAGAGCCTGAGCCACATACGGGATGATGGCGCTGCCACCGGGTGAACCCAAGGCAATCACCGGGCGACCATCCTGCATCACCATCATCGGAGCCATGGAACTGCGCGGGCGCTTGCCTGGCTCCACCCGATTCACGGATAGGCGTCCCATCTCGTCTTTAGGACTCAAGGCAAAGTCCGTCAACTGATTGTTCAGCAAGAAGCCATGCACCATGATCTTGCTGCCAAAGGCAGACTCTACTGACGTGGTCATGGACACCACCTGCCCCTTGTCATCCGTCACGGACAAATGTGTGGTGGAAGGCAGCTCGGGCGTGTTGTCGCTTGCGGCTTGTGAGTCGGCCAAGGGCTTGCCCGGTTGAGCGTGTCCCATGGAACGGTCTGGCTGAATCAAGGCAGCGCGGGATTTCAAATACTCCGGAGCCAGCAAAGCTTGTTGTGGCACAGACACAAAAGCCGGATCCGCCACCCAGGCATCCCGATCCGCGAAGGCCAAACGCCCCGCTTCAGAGAAATAATGAATCGCCTCCACAGATTGCGGCTTCGCCTCAGCAATGGGCGTGTGCTGCAAGATCCCCAGCATCTGCATCACACTGATGGCCCCAGAGCTGGGGGGAGCCATGCCACAGAGGGCCACTTGCTGCCAGTCCATACAGAGGGGCTCACGACGCAAGGCACGGTACTGTGTCAAGTCAGACACTGCCAAATCACCCGCAATCGGGTCAGCGGCGACGGCAGCCACCATATCCTGGGCAAGGTCTCCTTGATAGAAAGCCTGCGCGCCCTGCCTGGCCAACAAGCGCAGCACCTGCGCGTATTCCTTGTTCTGCAAACGATGACCCACTGGCCAGGGCTTGCCCTGTTCGTCCAGGAAATAGGCGCGTGTAGCCACTTTGTCAGCCAGCTCAGGATTATCAGCAATCAAGGTATTCAAACGGGGGCTGACGTCAAAACCGACCTCAGCCAGCTCAATTGCTGGATCAAACAAATTTGCCCACGGCAGCACGCCACCGTCTTTATGCATCAACTCCAGGGCACGCAGCAAACCCGGCACCCCGACGGAGCGACCACTATTGACCGCCTGCTTGAAGGACATGGTTTTACCGTCCAGCTCGAAGCGATCCAGACGGCTGGCCGCAGGTACGGTTTCGCGTCCGTCATAGCTCATCAGGCCGGTCTTGGGGTGGAACATCAGCAAGAAGCCGCCACCGCCTATGCCGGAGGACTGTGGCTCCACCAGCCCTAACACCAGTTGAGCCGCAATGGCCGCATCCACCGCACTGCCGCCCTGTTCCAGAATGCGCAAACCGGCCTGAGTCGCCAAAGGGTGAGCTGTCACCACCATGCTTTTCTGGGTGACCAGCTTGTCGCGCTGCATGACACTGCTGGCCGCTTCCGGATTCAAGTGCTGGCTGGCTACTTCCCGGGCATGCGTCGGTAGCGCCAGGGCCAGGGTCAAGGCAGCCGACAGCAGAGCCGGTTTCCAGTGCAATCTCATGTGTTCTCCTTTTCGTGCTCAAGCAGCCATTGTTCCAGCAAAAGCACCGCTTCGCTGGGCTCATTGGCCGTGGGATAACTAAAAAAATAGGCCTCGCTAACGGGCATGGCATGGTCCAGCGACATGATGAGCTCGCCCTGCTCCAGCGCCTGTTGCACCAGAAAACGCGGCATCAAGGCCACGCCCATGTCGGCATGCAGCGCCGCCATCACCAGACTGAACAGCTCGTAACGCGGGCCGGAGCTAACTCGCAGATCAGGCTCCAGACCGGCTGACCGATACCAGTCCGACCAGCTATCGGGGCGTGTGGACATATGCAGGTGAACCAGCTTTTGCCAGTCGCCACCAGCAGCCAGCTTGGGCGAGCAGACGGGTACCAGCTCGCCTTCGTCAAACAGTTTGATGCCCTTGGTTTGCGGCCATAACTGCCGTCCATGATAAATAGCGGCATCAAAGGGATGGTCACCAAACTGAAACGGAGTGGTACGTACGGACAAACTAACCGTAATGTCAGGGTACTGCCGGGAGAAACGGGCCAGGCGCGGCATCAGCCACACCGTAGACAAGGTAGGCAGCACGGCCAGATGAATGCTGTGGCCCACACCGGCGCGTGCAATCAAGCTGAACGTATCTTTGCCGATTTGCTCCAGATGATGGCGAATGCGAGCAGCATAATCGCGCCCCGCCGGGGTCAGGACCAGACGCCGCCGCACCCGTGTCAACAAGGTCACGCCCAACCGTTGCTCCAGGCCGCTGACCTGCCGGTACACCGCGCTATGCGTCAAGGACAGTTCCTCCGCCGCTCGGGAAAAAGTCCCCAAGCGGGCCGTGGCCTCAAAGGCCTGTAATGCGCCCAAACTGGGCACGCCTTGTCTCATAGGTCTCCCTCTTAATCCTGCCAGCCTCAGTCCTGCCCATTCAGCTCAGGGTCGGATCGTTACGCCAACACACGACATTGTGCAATTTTATCAATTGCCTTGTGCGGTTTATGCACACTATGCTGAGACTTTAGCCTGATATCGCCCACCTGAAGATGCGCAAATCTTCCCGCGTTCAGCGATACTTGGCCTGCTCTTTCCCTGTTTCCAGACCGATGGTGCCCTTGTTGGCCCCACCTGATTGACCGTCTTTGATCTACCCGGAGTACCTCTATGTCTGCCAATCCCTCTTTCCATTGGGACGACCCCTTGCTGCTGAATCAGCAGTTGAGCGATGAAGAGCGCATGGTGCGCGATGCCGCCCACGCCTACGCACAGGAAAAGCTCTTGCCGCGCGTGCTGGAGGCTTTTCGCCACGAACAGACCGACCCCGCCATCTTTGCCGAGATGGGCTCGCTGGGCCTGTTGGGGGCCACCATTCCTGAAGCCTACGGTGGCGCTGGTCTAAACTACGTCAGCTATGGTTTGATCGCCCGCGAAGTGGAGCGTGTGGACTCGGGCTATCGCTCCATGATGAGCGTGCAGTCCTCGTTAGTCATGGTGCCGATTTTTGAGTTTGGCAGCGAAGAGCAGAAACAGAAATACCTGCCCAAGCTGGCCAGCGGGCAATGGATTGGCTGCTTTGGCCTGACTGAACCCAATCACGGTTCGGACCCCGGCGCCATGGAAAGCCGCGCCGTGAAAGTGGACGGCGGCTATCGCCTGAGCGGCAACAAGACCTGGATTACCAATTCCCCCATTGCCGATGTGCTGGTGGTCTGGGCCAAGGTCGTGGGCGGTGAAGACGACGGCAAGATCCGTGGCTTCATTCTGGAAAAAGGCATGAAGGGCCTGTCCACCCCGGCCATTCACGGCAAAGTGGGCTTGCGCGCTTCCCTGACCGGCGAGATTGTCATGGCCGACGTGGACATTGCAGACAGCCAGATGCTGCCCCATGTCTCGGGTTTGCGTGGCCCCTTCACCTGCCTGAACTCGGCCCGCTTCGGGATTGCCTGGGGTGCCTTGGGTGCCGCCGAATCCTGCTGGCATACCGCCCGCCAGTACACCCTGGACCGCAAGCAGTTTGGCCGCCCCTTGGCTGCCAATCAGTTGATCCAGAAAAAACTGGCCGATATGCAGACCGAGATTACGCTGGCGCTACAAGGCTGCCTGCGTCTGGGACGCATGAAAGACGAAGGCACGGCGGCCGTCGAAATCACCTCCATCATGAAGCGCAACTCCTGCGGCAAGGCACTGGATATTGCCCGACTGGCACGCGACATGCTGGGCGGCAATGGTATCTCTGACGAGTTCGGTATTGCCCGCCACCTGGTCAATCTGGAAGTGGTGAACACCTACGAAGGCACCCACGATGTACACGCTCTGATTCTGGGGCGCGCACAAACCGGGATTCAGGCTTTCTTCTAAAGTAAGCCAAACAGGGCAAAGCCAGAAACTTTGCCCTTGTTCGCTCAGAACCTGATCAAACGGGTGGGTTCCAGACAGCGGGAAGATATCCCCTCATCTGTATCCTTGGTTTTTACCGCCGGGCCACTCAACGATAAAAAAACGTCCATCAAGAACAAAAGACGTAGCGTGGTGGTTCTTACCAGTCGCAGGGTCATTTCCAGGCCGAAAACAGCCCCTGGGAAATCGGCAGGCCAAAGATAGCGTGTGGTGGTCTTTTTATTCTTGTGCGGGCTTCAACTCAAACATGCTGGTGGCTTCCAGCTCCAGCACCAATTCATCACACTGGTTGAACACATTCCAGTTCCAGCGAATGATGCCCAGGTCTGAACGGCTGCTAGACACACGTTTGGATGCTACCGTGGCCTCCAGACGAATGGAATCACCGGCCCGAACGGGTAGCACCCAACGTAAACGCTCCACGCCCGGCGAGCCAAACGACTCGGAGTCATGTAAGCCGCAGTCCACCGCCATACGCATGGCCTTGCCACACGTCAGCCAACCACTGGCAATCAAACCGCCCCAATGGCCTTGTTCAGCCTGCTTTTCATTAATATGAAAAGACTGTGGATCGTATTTTTGGGCGAAATCCAGCATCTCTTCACGAGTCACAAGGACAAGTGGATGCTTGATAAGCATACCCACTTCAAATTCAGCAAATTTCATGTTGTTGTGTAAGCAAAAAAACCCCTACGCTATGCCTTCGACTTGCCGCTCCCCAAGGGGGAGTTTTTACCTTGGGGCGGCCCGGTGGCAAAAAAGATCGAGAGCGCCACTCTACCATCTCTGCCAAAATTTGCAGCCCCCGGTCCAAAGCGGCCCAAAACAGCAGCAAAATGTCCACATCAAGGATCAGCTTGGGCACGCTTGTGCGTCGTTGATCAATCTATGGCATAAAGAGAGTTTCCTACTTACTTGAACGCCCAATGTGTTCAGGGCGTATGCACATCAACGCTATGACAACACTCGCTTCATCTTTGCAATTTGCGAGCCTGACTCAAGGCACGCAAGCCATTGAACTGGAATATCAACGCATTGCCCCCGAACGGGAAACTGCTCCTTTGCTGGTGTTTCTGCACGAAGGCCTGGGTTCAATTGCCATGTGGAAAGACTGGCCAGCACAGTTGTGCGAACAAACCGGCTGTAGCGGCCTGATGTATTCCCGCTATGGATACGGCCGCAGTACCCCGCGCCCCGACAATAGCCCCAAAGAGCCAGACTATCTGCATGAGCAGTCGCTGGAGGTGCTGCCCCAATTGCTGGAGCAACTGGGTGAAGACGGCAAGAAGCGCCCAATTGTGCTGGTTGGCCACAGTGATGGTGGTTCGATTGCCCTGCTGGCAGCCAGTGGCTTTAGCGACAAGCTGCAAGGCATTGTGGTGATGGCCCCGCACCTGTTTGTGGAAGAGATTTCCCTGCGCGGCATTCTGGTCGCCCGTGAAGCCTACGAGCAAGGCTTTCTACGTGAACGACTGGCACGCTATCACGATGATGTGGAATCCGCCTTTTGGGGCTGGAATGCCACCTGGACAGAACCCCAATTCCGCGACTGGAATATTGAAGAGGACGTCAGCCGCATCACCTGCCCGATTCTGGCCATTCAGGGCGTGGATGATGAATACGGCACGCTGGAGCAGATCCGTCGCATCAAGGAGCTGGTGCCGCACACGGAGCTGCTGGAGCTGGAGCAATGCGGTCACCTGCCCTACCGGGATAAGGAAGCGCAGGTGAACCAGGCAATTGTGGACTTTCTGAAGCGAACAGCCCGCTAAACAGCGAACTCACTCAGTCCCTAAGCTCAGTCCTTAACGCACACACACGCCTACTGAACAGCAGCCTTACTCAAAGGCTGCTGCGGCTCGGCCCAGGCGGTCATTTACCGCCTGCCAGTCTGCCGTATCCGGGCAACGCTGCACCCAAATATGCTGGTACTGACCTTGGTCCAGACGACGCAACATGGCATACAGGTCCTGGGCATAAAGCTGCGCATCCGAGCTGCACACATACCAGTCGTGTACATCGGCCGAAAAAGGCGGCAAGGCGGCAAAAGCAACAATGGCCTGCTTGCCCCCTTTGGCCAAAGCAGCCTGCACCGCAGGTGCATTGCCTTCATCAAATAAAGACAAAGGGGTACGCGGCGCATAGTGCGCTTTCAAGCTGCCCGATACCTGTGGGGCTTGTTGATCTGGACTGGCGGGTTCGTAGCCGATGACCTCGGCAATCATGGCCGCACTGATATGGCCGGGCCGCAAAAGTACGGCACCCACACCCTGATGAGTACGCGAGACGTCCACAATAGTGGACTCGATGCCCACTTCCGACGGGCCCGCTTCCACAATCAGCAGTTCCTCTGCACTCATGTCCGCGAACTCATCGCGTACATGGCTGGCAGCCGTGGGCGATACCTGACCAAACTTGTTGGCCGATGGCGCCGCCACACCGGCCTGACCGCTGGGCTTGAGTTCCGCCATGCGCTTGAGCAAGGCTTGAGCCACCGGGTGGGAAGGACAACGAATACCAATGCTGCTTTGCCCACCACTGACCGTATCCGGAATAGCCGGATTGCGCGGCAAGATCAGCGTCAAAGGACCGGGCCAGAAGGCATCCATCAATTGCTGCGCTACAGGTGGAATATCCGTCACCCAGTAGCGCAAGTCAGCCCCTGGGGCCACATGCACAATCAAGGGATGATTCGCAGGACGGCCCTTGGCCTTATAGATCAGTTGCACCGCAGCCGGGTTTTCTGCATCCGCGCCCAGACCGTAGACTGTCTCGGTCGGAAAGGCCACCAGCCGCCCTTGCGTCAGCACACGGGCGGCTTGCTCTATCTGCTGCTCGGACGGGCTGGGGGCTGTATCAGTCATGGTCAAAAGCGATATCCAAAGCGGCGGCAGCTCGGGCCGTGCGTTCACGCACTTGCTGATCCGACTCGCCCACAATATTCACATGGCCCATCTTGCGGCCAACACGGGCCTCGGCCTTGCCATACAGGTGCAAGGACACGCCAGGCACAGCCAGCAAGGCAAGCCAATCGGGCTCACGCATCTGACCTTGTTCGTCGAACCAGATATCACCCAGGATGTTGAGCATCATGGATGGACACAGCGCCTGGGTGTCACCCAAGGGCAAAGCAGCCATCACACGGGCCTGCTGCTCAAACTGACTGGTGACACAAGCATTCATGGTGTAGTGGCCGCTATTGTGCGGACGAGGAGCCACTTCATTGGCCAGCAAACGGCCATCTTCCAGAATGAAGAATTCCACACACAAGACACCCACATAATCCAGCGTACGGGCGATAGCCGCCGCCGCCTGACGGGCCTGCTCGGACAAGGCATCGTCCTGAAACTGGGCGCTGATGGTGGACACGGCCAAAATGCCATCACGATGTTCGTTACGGGCACAAGGGAAGGTTTTCACCTGATCGTCCAGACCACGGGCCAGAACAACCGAAACTTCGGATTTCAAGGGCTGCAGGGCCTCCAGCACACAGGCCTGGGAACCGAACTCCTTGAAGGCCGCCAGCGCCTGTTCACGGTCTGCCACACGTGCCTGACCCTTGCCGTCGTAACCAAAGCGCGCCGTCTTCAGAATGCCGGGGAACAAGGCGCTGTCAGCGGCCTGCAAATCGTCCAGGCTTTCGATGGCCGCATACGGAGCCACCGGCACACCGGCCTGCATGATAAAGGCTTTCTCACGAATGCGATCCTGCACAATGCCGACGGCATCGCCGGACGGGGTGACTCGGGTGTGCTGGGCCAGGGTCAGCAAGGACTGCGCCGGGACGTTCTCGAACTCGGTACTGACGGCTTGGCACAAGTCCCCCAGACGGGCAAGTGCTTGTGCGTCATCGTAGGCCGCACAGATATGGAGGTCGGCGACCGCACCAGCAGGGCTATGGGCGTCCGGGTCCAGCACGGCCACCTTGTAGCCCAGGCTTTGGGCACTATGGCAGAACATGCGGCCCAGTTGGCCGCCTCCAATCATGCCCAGCCAGGAGCCAGGGACCAGAAGGGCAGCATCAGTCATGGGGGTCATCATCACAAAATAAAATCAGGCAGTGGCAGGAGGAACACGCATCGCACGGGCGGCCTCGGTCTGGCGGGCACGGTACGCAATCAGTTTTTCAGTCAGCACGGTATCGTTGACGGCCAAGTTGGCAATCACGTGCAGCGCGGCATTGGCGGCACCGGCTTCGCCAATGGCGAAAGTGGCAACCGGCACGCCCTTGGGCATTTGCACAATCGACAACAGGGAATCTTCGCCGCGCAGGTAGCGTGAAGGCACAGGTACGCCGAACACGGGCAAGTGTGTCAGGGCAGCCAGCATGCCGGGCAAATGAGCCGCGCCGCCTGCACCCGCAATAATGGCTTTCAGGCCACGGGCCGGAGCCTGGGCACCGTAATCCACCATATCAATCGGCATGCGGTGGGCAGAGACCACACGAGATTCATAGGACACACCAAATTCGTCCAGAATGGCCACGGCCTGGCTCATGACCTCCCAGTCGCTGGAGGAACCCATCACAATGCCCACGGTGGGGGCGGCAGGAGTTTGTACGCTCATCAGAGATACGCCCTAAAAGGAAGAAGGCGCCATGCTGCCGGGCGCCTTGGTCAATAGAAAAACAGCAGGGTCCATCCAAGGATGGGTTTTCCGGCGAGGCAGACTTTGCTCTGCCCATCGCCCTCCCCCAAAGCCCGGCTCGCTGTCGCACGTCGTCCACGGACATGGCCGCTTGGCACCCTGCTGAGGACGAGCAGGCAGCTCGTTTACAACGAGCGCCTGTCCGGGCTGCAAACCGTTCACGCTGTCAAGCGTTCCAGGGCTTCGCGGTACTTGTCAGCGGTACGCTGGGCCACCTCAGCAGGCAAGCGAGGAGCGGGTGGCGTCTTGTCCCAAACCTGGGTTTCCAGCCAATCGCGCACAAATTGCTTATCGTAAGACGGTGGGCTGATGCCTTCGGCATAGCTGTCGGCTGGCCAGAAACGCGAGGAATCCGGGGTCAGCACTTCGTCCATCAAATGCAGTTGGCCTTGATCATCCAGGCCAAACTCAAATTTGGTATCGGCAATCAGAATGCCACGGCTGGCTGCGTAGTCGGCCGCTTCGGTGTACAGACGCAGAGTCACGTCACGGATTTGCTCGGCCAGTTCCTGACCAACTTCCTTGACTACATGGGCAAAATCCACGTTCTCGTCGTGCGAACCCATTTCTGCTTTGGCAGCCGGTGTAAACAGCACGTGAGGCAACTTGGCCGCTTGCTTCAAGCCAGCCGGCAAGGTGATGCCACAAACCGCGCCGGTAGCCTGGTAGTCTTTCCAACCCGAGCCAATCAGGTAACCACGAGCCACGGCTTCCACCATGATGGGCTTCAAACGCTTGACCACCATGGAGCGGCCTTCCACTTGGGCGCGCTCTTCAGGCGCCACCACATCAACCGGGTTCACGCCCGTCGTGTGATTAGGGATGATGTGTGCCAGCTTGTTCAGCCAGAACTCGGTCATCTGCGTCAAGACAGCGCCCTTGCCGGGAATGGGGTCGTCCAGAATCACATCGAATGCCGAAATGCGATCACTGGCCACAATCAACAACTTATCCTCACCCACCGCATACATATCCCGAACTTTGCCGCGTGCGAGTAGCGGCAGGGAGCTCAGGCTGGATTGATGTAAGGGCTCTTGCACGATTTCATCCTTAAAACGAAAACATCCCGCTGACTATGAATGCAGGCGGGACGACAATCCCGGCGCCTGCGGCACCGGGCAAAGACGCGGAACCGGGGCGGGCAGTCGTGCTGCCCACGCCTGCTCCGCCTGACAATTACTTAACGATCTGGGACAACTCGCCGGTGCTGTACTGGCGAGCAATTTCTGGCAAGGAAATAGCCTTGATCTTGGAGGCCTGACCGGCAGCGCCGAACTGCTGGTAGCGGGCCACGCACACTTTCTTGGCGGCTTCGCGAGCAGGTTTCAGGTATTCGCGTGGGTCAAATTTCTCTGGATTCTCGAACAGGAAACGACGGATGGCAGCGGTCATGGCCAAACGGATATCGGTGTCGATATTGACCTTGCGCACACCGTACTTGATGGCTTCCTGAATTTCCTCCACGGGCACGCCGTAGGTTTCTTTCATATTGCCACCAAACTGGCGGATTTCAGCCAGCAGTTCCTGAGGCACGCTGGAGCTGCCGTGCATGACCAGGTGTGTGTTGGGCAAACGACGGTGAATTTCTTTCACGCGCTCGATGGACAGAATGTCGCCAGTGGGCTTGCGAGTAAATTTGTAAGCGCCATGGCTGGTGCCGATGGCGATGGCCAGGGCGTCCAGTTGGGTACGGGTCACGAATTCAGCCGCTTGTTCTGGGTCGGTCAGCAACTGGTCCAGAGTCAGAACGCCGTCGGCACCGTGGCCGTCTTCCTTATCGCCCTGCATGGTTTCCAGGGAACCCAGGCAGCCCAGTTCGCCCTCAACCGTCACACCCAGCTTATGAGCCATGTCGACTACTTTGCGGGTGACTTCCACGTTGTACTCAAAGTCGGCAATGGTCTTGCCATCGGGCAACAAGGAGCCGTCCATCATCACGCTGGAGAAACCCAGCTCGATAGCGCCTTTGCAAATCTCGGGGGACTGGCCGTGGTCCTGGTGCATCACCACCGGGATGTTGGGGTAGGACTCAACAGCAGCTTCGATCAGGTGACGCAGAAACGCTTCGCCTGCGTATTTACGGGCGCCAGCCGATGCCTGCATGATGACGGGGCTATCCGTCTCCGAGGCGGCTTCCATAATGGCCTGGACCTGCTCCAGGTTATTGACGTTGAACGCTGGAATACCATAACCGTGCTCGGCCGCGTGATCGAGCAGCTGGCGCATGGACACTAGGGCCATGAGAAGACCTCCTGAAGACTAAAATAATTGAAAAACCTGGCTGAACACAGTCCGTGTCCAGCCCATTGTTGGTTGAGCGTGTTAACTGGCGCTCCGACGCGCCGACTTGGGACGGAACGCATTGACCACATGCTCGTGCGTTTGTGCGTAAGGTCCACCAATCAGGTCGATGCAATACGGAACGGCTGCAAAAATACCCGGCACCAATACGTGTCCGGTTTCTGAATCCCGTAATCCTTCCAGAGTTTCCTGAATGGCTTTGGGCTGCCCAGGCAGATTGATAATCAGAGCAGCGTGATCCTGAATTTCTCGGATGACCGCAACTTGCCGCGACAAAATCGCTGTTGGTACGAATTTTAAACTGATTTGACGCATCTGTTCACCGAATCCGGGCATTTCGCGCGTTCCCGCGTCCAGAGTCGCCTCCGGCGTCACATCGCGACGCGCCGGGCCAGTGCCGCCAGTGGTCAAAATCAGGTCGCAACCCGCTTCCACCAAGTCGATCAAGGTATCGGTAATCTGGGTACGCTCGTCGGGAATCAGCCGCTCCAGATAGGCCGGCGCGACCGTCAGGGCGGAGTCCAGCCAACTGCGCAAGGCCGGAATGCCTTGATCCTGGTACTGTCCGCTGGAGGCGCGATCCGAAACCGACACCAAGCCGATACGCAATTGATCCGGATGCTCGCGGGGAGACTGTCGATTGAATGTCATGCTTTTCCTTGGAAGCAAAATAAACTACAGGCCCTGCAAGGGCCTGCCAACCGCAGGATTGTAACGAATCGCAGTGGGGCTTAAATACAACGGCCGCCATCGACCTCGATGCAGGTGCCGGTAATGAACTCGGCCTCGTCCGAGGCTAGATACAACGCCGCCGCCGCCACGTCCTTGGGTGTACAAAAACGTCCCAGCGGAATTCCCGCCAAAAAACGACTGCGGTTTTCCGGCGTATCGGGCATGCCCATGAACTGTTCCAGCAAGGCCGTGTCACCAATCACAGGATTAATGCAGTTCACCCGGATATTGTCCGGCCCCAACTCGGCCGCCATGCCTTTGCTGATCGTTACGACCGCACCTTTGGTGCCGTTGTACCAGACCAGTCCGGGGCGCGGACGCAAGGCGGCAGTAGACGCAATATTGATGAAAGCCCCCGCCCCCTGGGCCCGCAGGTAGGGCACAAAGTGTTTTGCAGTCCAGTAAATGCTTTTTACGTTGACGGCATAGACCAGGTCGAACTCGCTTTCGTTGACCTCCAGCAAAGGCTTGTTGCGGTGCGTGGTGCCTGCATTGTTCACCACAATATGCAAGCCACCGCATTCACGCAAAGCAATATCCAACAGGGCATGCACTTCGTCCCCTTGCGAGACATCACAAGCGGCAAAAATGGCCTGACCACCCGCAGCCTGAATCTGGGCAGCGGCAGCCTTGCCCTGCTCCTCATTCAGGTCGGCAATCAGTACACGTGCTCCTTCACGTGCAAAACGTTGTGCGATACCCAGGCCGAACCCTGATGCACCGCCCGTCACGATGGCCACTTTGTCTTGCAATCGCATCTTTGTCTCCTTCTACTTTCTATATAAAAAATGGCGGCTTTGCGCCGCCATTAGTGAAATCTGTTTAGCGTTCAGCCGCCATGCTGCCAGAAAACCCGGCCCGCCACAGCCACGCTTACCCTAGATTTCCCCAAGATCAGTTCGCAGCATGACGCAGCGCAACTGTTTTCAAGGACGTCAGCGCGTACAGAGCCTCGAACCCTTTTTCGCGCCCTATACCAGACTGGCCCGCTCCGCCAAAAGGAAGCTCTACTCCCCCCGCCGCGCCGTAATTATTCACAAAGACCTGCCCGGCCCGCAGTTGTCTGGCCATACGCACCTGACGGGCTCCGTCGCGGGTCCAGACGCCAGCCACCAGGCTGTAAGGCGTACCATTGGCCATGGCGATAGCGTCCTCCTCTGTACCGAAAGGCTGAGCGACCAGAACCGGGCCAAAAATCTCTTCCTGCGCCAGGCGATGATCAACCGGCACATGCCCCAATAAAACAGGCACTTGATAAAAGCCTCCAGCCGGGGCCTTGGAATCCAGCTTGCCTTGAGCCAGTACCACGATGCCGTCCTGATCCAGGTTCTCCAGATAGGAGCGCACCCGCGCTTGCTGCTGTGCGCTGATCAAGGGACCGCAATCCAAATTGTCACTGGCCGCCCCGGTCAGCAACGCCTTAAAGGCCTCGATTAAACGTTCGGTAAAGTCGCCATAAATCGCACGCTGAATCAGCACCCGGCTGCCTGCCGAGCAGGTTTGCCCGGCGTTCTGCACAATCGCATTGACCACGACCGGCAAGGCCGCCTCCAGATCTGCATCCGAGAACACAATTTGCGGAGACTTGCCGCCTAACTCCAAGGTAACCGGCACAAAGTTCTGCGCTGCCTGCAGAGCCACCTGCCGACCTGTGCCGGGAGAGCCGGTAAAGGAAATGTGGTTGATGTCTGGGTGAGCGGACAGGGCCTGCCCGGCCTCGCTACCCAGCCCCGTGCAAATATTCAACACCCCTGCCGGCAAACCCGCTTCATGCAATAGCTCAGCCACCCGCAGCAAGGACAGGCTGGCATCTTCTGCTGGTTTGACCACGCAGGTATTGCCCGCCGCCAAGGACGCGGCCACGCTACGCCCAAAAATCTGCAAGGGGTAATTCCAGGGAATGATGTGTGCAGTAACGCCCAAGGGCTCGCGCAAAGTAAAGGCTGTCATCTCCCAACCCAATGGGATGGTTTGACCGTGCAGCTTGTCCACCGCGCCCGCATAGAACTCAAAATAGCGGACAATGGCGGCAGCATCGGACTGGGCCTGACGCAAAGGTTTGCCAGTATCGCGAGATTCCAGCCGCGCCAATTCCTCGCGGGCATCCGACAGGGTTCGGGCGCAACGCAGCAGCAACTGGCTGCGCTGGGCGGCTGAAAGACGGCTCCACGGCCCCTGACTGGCACGTCGGGCGGCCTGTACAGCCCACTCAATATCCACCTCGGACGATTGTGCTAGCCGGGCAAAGGTTTCGCCCGTAGAGGGGTCGATAACCGGTAACACGCCACCACCCTCCGCGCCAAGTTGCTGTCCGTCAATCCAATTGCGACACTCCATGACCGCCTCCAATGCTATTGTTATCCCAGCCAATCGAGCTTTGCTCGGGATCATTCTACTCAAGGACTTGCCGCTTTGGACTCTCGACAACGTACTTTGCTTTTAGCAGGTGCCGGCGATCTGGGCACCCGCACCGGTATGCTGGCCCGTCATCACGACTGGCCGGTGATCGGTCTGCGCCGTCACCCCCCTTTGGACGATGACAGCGGGATTGAATGGGTGCAGGCTGATTTACGCGAACCCTCCTCCCTGCGCCTGAAGCACCGCAAAATCAGCCACGTACTTTATGCGCTCTCCCCCGGCCAGCGTAGCCAGGCTGCTTACGAGCAGGTCTTTCTGCACGGTCTGGAGAACCTGCTCAAGGAACTGGACCTGAAGGCCCTGAAACGTTTCGTATTTGTTTCATCCACTGCCGTCTACGGGCCCAGCAATGAATGGGTAGACGAGAACTCGCCCACCGAACCGGCACAATTTAACGGGCAGGTGCTGCTGCAGGCCGAGCAGTTGCTGCACCACCGGATTCCAGCCCAAGCTGTCGTCATCCGACCCAGCGGCCTGTACGGGCCAGGACGCACCCAATTACTGGATCGTCTACGTGAAGGTCGCGCCACCGTGCCGGACGACCCAGAGCATTGGGCCAACCGCCTGCATATTGAAGATGCAGCGCGCGCCTGCTGGCACCTGCTACGTGCTCCTGCGCCCTTCCCTTGCTATATAGGCACTGATAGCCGCCCTTACCGGATTACGGAACTGTATGACGGACTGGCTGATTTGCTGAAAGTACCGCATCCCGAACGGCGTCAGTCCAATGAAGGTGGCAAACGCCTGAGCAACCAGCGACTACTGGACAGCGGCTTTCAGCTGGACTGGCCCGATGCCCTGCAGGGATATGCGCAGTTGATTAAAGATGGGGCGTAAAGCGCAGCCCATGCTCTATCCCATCCACGTACACAAAGAAGAACATAGCGCCTATGGCGCATCCTTTCCGGACTTTCCAGGTTGTTTTGCAGCGGCTGACGAATTACAGGATCTACCTAAGGCAGCTCAAGAAGCCGTTGAGGCCCATTTCTTCGGCGACAGCCCATCCATTCCTGCTCCGACCACACCTGAAAGCTGGTCTTGGCACGAAGACTATAAAGACGGATTTTGGATGATGGTTGATATTGACCTATCCAAAGTCAACAACAGAGCCATTCGCTTGAATATCAGTCTGCCGGAGTCCTTAGTCCACCGCATTGATGCTGTCGCAAAAGCCCAGCATCTATCCCGCTCTGCATTCCTGGCAAAGGCTGCTGAACGCGAAATGGCCAATGTCTGAACCATAAAAGCTGTGTACATAAAAAAGCCAGCCAACTTTCGTTGACTGGCTTTTTCTTAAGAAGCAAAGACCGGCTTAAGCCTTGTCTTCCAACGCAGCCACGGCTGGCAAACGCTTGCCTTCCAGGAATTCCAGGAAGGCGCCACCGCCGGTGGAGATGTAGTCCACATCGTCACCAATATTGAACTGGGCAATCGCGGCCAGGGTGTCGCCACCACCAGCAATCGAGAAAGCCTTGGAGTCTGCAATCGCGCGCGACAGCGTTTCGGTGCCTTGTGCGAAAGCCGGGAACTCGAACACGCCCAGGGGGCCATTCCAGACCACGGTGCCCGCTTTGGCAATGATGTCAGCGATCTGTTGAGCCGTTTGCGGGCCTACGTCCAGAATCATGTCATCATCCTGCACCTGATCTGCAGCCTTGATTTCAGCCGCTGCATCAGCAGCAAAGGACTTGGCGCACATCACATCCACAGGGATAGGCACTTCAGCGCCGCGCTCTTTCATGATGCGGATCACTTCGCGGGCTTCTTCCAACTGGCTTTCTTCCACCAGGGATTTGCCCACAGACAGGCCGCTGGCCATCATGAAGGTGTTAGCAATGCCGCCACCGACCACCAACTGGTCCACTTTTTCCGCCAAAGCGCGCAGGATGGACAGTTTGGTGGACACCTTGGCACCGCCCACAATCGCCACCAAAGGACGGGCAGGCTGGTTCAGGGCACGGCCCAGGGCCGTCAACTCGGCTTCCAGCAAAGGACCGGCGCAAGCCACGGGAGCAAAGCGGGCGATACCTTCGGTAGTCGCTTCAGCACGGTGAGCCGTACCGAAGGCGTCGTTTACGTAAACGTCACACAAGGTTGCCATTTTACGAGCCAACTCGGGATCGTTCTTCTTCTCACCCACATTGCAGCGGCAGTTCTCCAGCAAGACCACCTGACCGGGCGACACTTGCACACCCTCGAGCCAATTGCGACGCAGCTCAACAGGCATGCCCAACAATTCGGACAGACGCTGCACCACGGGTTCCAGCGAATCCACAGGCTGGCATTCCCCTTCTTTGGGGCGACCCAGGTGAGACGTAACCATCACCGCCGCGCCGGCATCCAGCGCCATGCGAATGGCTGGCACCGAGGCACGCACGCGCGTGTCTTCGGTAATGCGTCCGTCTTGCAGGGGGACATTCAGATCAGAGCGGATAAATACCCGCTTGCCTCGCAGCGCGTCCGTTTCGGCCAGCGCAGACAAGGTCTTGATGCTTGTAGACATGATTTTTTGTTCTGGGAATTAACGTGACAGGGGCGGGAAATCCCGCCCCTGCTACTTGGATCTTACTTGGCCGACATCAACGCGATGGTGCTGTCGAGCATGCGAATGGAGAAAGCCCATTCGTTGTCGTACCAGGCAGCCACTTTGACCATATTGCCGCCGGTCACCTTGGTCAGCAAGGAGTCAACCGTGCTGGAGGCGGTGGTGTGGTTAAAGTCGATGGACACCAGAGGTTCGGTGCAGTAGTCCAGAATGCCTTTCATGGCGCCTTCCGAAGCGGCTTTCAGAATACCGTTCACTTCCTCAACGCTGGTGTTGCGGCTGGCCACGAAAGTCAGGTCAACCATGGACACGTTGATGGTCGGAACGCGCACCGCGTAACCGTCCAGCTTGCCATTCAGTTCTGGCAGCACCAGACCCACAGCAGCCGCCGCGCCGGTCTTGGTGGGGATCATGCTGCTGGTGGCCGAACGGGCACGGCGCATGTCCTTGTGACGCACGTCGGTCAGGACCTGATCATTGGTGTAAGCGTGGATGGTGGTCATCAGACCGCTGACCACACCCAGTTCCTTGTGCAAAGGAGCAACCAGCGGAGCCAGGCAGTTGGTGGTGCACGATGCGTTGGAGATAACGGTATCGGTGCTCTTCAGAATGTCGTGGTTCACGCCGTACACGATGGTGGCGTCCACATCCTTGCCACCGGGGGCCGAGATGATGACTTTCTTGGCACCGGCCTGAATGTGCTCGCCCGCTTTTTCCTTGGTGGTGAACGCGCCGGTACATTCCAGCACCACGTCCACACCCAGTTCAGCCCAAGGCAGGGTCAGCGCATCGCGCTGGCTCAGCAGGCGGATACGGTCACCGTTGACCACCAGATGATCGCCATCCAGCGAGACATCGGCGTTGAAACGGCCATGCACGGAGTCATAGCGAGTCAGGTGTTCATTGATCTCGGCACCGCCCGAGGCGTTGATGGCCACGATCTCGATATCGTGTTTTTTGCCGTACTCGTAGTGGGCACGCAAGATCATGCGGCCGATACGACCATAACCATTGATTGCGACGCGAATCGTCATGTCAGACTCCAATTACAAAATTTCTTGAACGGCCGCAGCGACCTTCTCTGCTGTCAGACCAAAATGCTTGAACAGGACGCCAGCCGGGGCGGATTCGCCGTAGGTATCAATACCCACTACAGCGCCTTCCAGGCCCACGTACTTGAACCACAGACCGGTGGTGCCGGCTTCAACCGCCACGCGCGGGATACCGGGGGTCAGAACCTGATCACGCCACTGTTTGTCCTGAGCGTCGAACAGGTTGGTACAAGGCATGGACACCACGCGGGTCGCAATCCCTTGCTGGGCCAACTGTTCCTGAGCCTGCAGAGCCAGACCGACTTCCGAGCCGGTTGCCATGATGATGGCGCGCGCATCTTGCGCGTCACGCAGCACGTAGCCACCACGACGAATGTTCTGGATGGTTTGCGCATCGCGCTCGACGAAAGGCAGATTCTGGCGCGACAAGAGCAAGGCGCTAGGACCACCGTTCTGTACGTCCATGCCAATGCTGGTAGGACGCTCGACCGAGCAGGCCCAGGCCACGGCGGTTTCCGTGGTGTCGCAAGGACGCCAGACGTGCAGGTTGGGGATCAGGCGCAGGCTGTTGGCGTGCTCGATGGACTGGTGTGTAGGGCCGTCTTCGCCCAGACCAATGGAGTCGTGGGTAAAGACGTGCACAACACGCTGCTTCATCAAGGCAGCCATACGGATGGCGTTGCGCGAGTAATCGGAGAACGTCAGGAAGGTACCGCCAAAAGGCAGGTAACCACCGTGCAGAGCCAAACCATTCATGATGGCAGCCATACCGAATTCACGCACACCGTAATTGATGTGGCGACCAAAGTGCAGACCATCAGCGTGGGCGCGTACGGCTTCGGCACCCTTCCAGTCGGTGAAGTTCGAGCCAGTCAGATCAGCCGAGCCGCCCAGCATTTCTGGCAACACATTGACCAGGGCATTGATCGCCAATTGCGAGGCTTTACGCGATGCAATAGTTTCGGCCTTCTGGGCGGTTTCTTCAATAAAGGCCTGTACTTTGGCGCTGTAGTCGGCAGGCAGTTCGCCTTTCAAACGACGGGCCAGTTCGGCGGCCAGTTCAGGGTAAGCCTGGCTGTAGGCGTCAAAACGCTTTTGCCACTCCGCTTGCTGAGCACCGCCTTTTTCGCGGCAATCCCAACCTTGATAGACTTCCTGAGGAATTTCAAACGGACCGTGCTTCCAGTCCAGCGCAGCACGGGTAGCGGCGATTTCATCAGCACCCAGTGGAGCACCGTGGACTTTCTCGGAACCGGCGGCGTTAGGAGCACCTTTACCGATCACGGTACGGCAACAAATCAGGGTAGGACCCGTGCCCTCTTTCGCGTTGCGGCGAGCTTGCTCAATCGCATTGTGGATAGACGCCGCATCGTGGCCGTCAACCGCGCGGATCACGTTCCAGCCGTAGCTTTCAAAACGAGCGGGCGTGTCGTCACCAAACCAGTTCTCGACCTTGCCGTCGATGGAGATGCCGTTATCGTCGTACATCACGACCAGCTTGGACAGTTTCCAGGTACCGGCCAGGGAGCAAGCCTCGTGCGAGATACCTTCCATCAAACAGCCGTCGCCAGCGAATACCCAGGTCAGGTGGTCGACCACATCATGGCCTTCGCGGTTGAACTCACGCGCCAGCAAGGCCTCTGCCAATGCAAAACCGACGGCATTACCCAGACCCTGGCCCAAAGGACCTGTGGTGGTTTCCACGCCAGCGGTAATACCCACCTCAGGGTGACCGGGAGTACGCGAATGCATCTGACGGAAGTTGCGCAGCTCGTCCATGGGCAGGTCGTAGCCGCTAAGGTGCAACAAAGCGTAGATCAGCATGGAACCGTGGCCGTTTGACAACACAAAACGGTCGCGATCAAACCAGGCAGGGTCGGCAGGGTTGTGTTTCAGGTGCCGGGACCAGAGAACCTGGGCGATATCGGCCATGCCCATAGGCGCACCGGGGTGGCCCGAATTAGCTTGTTGCACGGCATCCATAGACAAGGCACGGACGGCATTGGCTAGGGTTTTATCAGAGGCTGACGCAATATCCATTAGAAGCTCATTGGGGCGGCGACGCGACAATTCCGGCAGGCGGACGGCTCACGGCCCTGATTAGTTTATAAAACGCGCTATTTTAGCATTGCTGGCGCTAAATCGCCCTCACTTGAGCGGGGGCCTTGTGCTTTCTTCCCCTGCCCTGGGTACGGTATGCTTGTGCGGTTTTTTTGCTTGATGGTGTCTTGATATGGCAGCTCCACGCTTCTACCACCCTTTGGGCCTGACAGCTCAAACCGAGATCGCCCTGCCCGAGGCGTTGGCACACCACGCCATCCGGGTGCTGCGTTTAAAGGATGGTCAGGGCATCGTCCTGTTTGACGGACTCGGGACCCAATACCCTGCCACTTTGCGTATTGAGGGCAAGAAAGGCTTTGCCAGCCTGGGGACGGCTGAAACACCTGTCCGTGAGCTGGCCGGTCGCATTACGGTGCTGCAAGGCATTGCCTCCAGCGACAAGATGGACTGGATTATCGAAAAAGCCGTGGAAATGGGTGTCAGCCACTTTGTGCCCATTCGCGCGCAACGCAGTGTGCTGCAACTGAACGCGGAGCGGCAGGCCAAACGCATGGGCCATTGGCAAAGAGTGATTGAGTCGGCCAGCGAGCAATGTGGCCGCAACCGCTTGATGGAACTGTCAGCGCCGCTGACATTGGCCGAGTACTTTCGTGTGGCTGAAACTGGCCTGCATCTATTTTGTGATCCTGATGCCCCCCAGCAACTGGCGCAGGCCATTGGACCACAAGATCAGGCCATGACGATATTGATTGGCCCAGAGGGCGGTTGGTCGCCCGAAGAGCAGAAGGTGGCACTGGGTGCCCAGGCTCAGGCGATTCGTTTCGGGCACCGTGTGCTGCGAACCGAAACCGCCGCCTTGGCGCTGACAGCAGCGATCAGCGCCTTGCAAGGCTGGGAATAGGGCTTATTCCTCGTCCTGGCTGGAGTAAGAAGCTGGGGTCTCACCCGGTTCAGGGTCAGGGTGCTTGCCAGCGTGTAGAACGACACAGACAAAACGGCGCTCGTTATTCGAGGCCCAGGCCTGCACATCTTCACACACACCCAAAATCGCCTGGGCGTCTTTTTCCAATGCAGGATCACCACTGTGCAGATTGTCCAGCCACAGGGCCAGCCCTGTTTTCTGGTCCAGCACGGTATCGCACAGGCAATCGTAAAGCGCATCCAGATTGCCACCAAAAAACTCAGGGTAATCGACAGCCTTGGCGACTGCTCGCAGCACAGCGGAACGATTGCGCGCACGATCACAACTTACTTCCAGGGCGGTCAGCCCCTGGCCCTGTGCCTGCTCCAGAAAATCAGCAGCCGTCAGGCCTGTTGCGTCGAGCACGCCACCTTGTTGCAAAGCCTCTTGCAAAGTCAGGGATTGGCTCATCAGGACGCTTCCTTAAAAAACGCTAATACTTCTTCACGACGACTCATGGTATCGGTCTTTCCTAATTCGATCAGCTCTTGGGTATAGCCGGACTCGAATAACAAATATGAGATTAATGCACCGCCTGTGGTCGGACCGGACTTTGAAGATACACCAAGTACTCGAAATAGGGTACGTGCAGCAGTTGGCATCTGATGAATATGCCGAGTGGCAATTTCATCCAGCGAGCGGCTGGGAGTGATGGCAAACGTGCTGACAGGACGCAGCGATTGGCTTTGTAATACATTTGCAGGCATATAGGCAAGCAATGTATTGATGCGTTCCATACGCTCAATATCCGTTGACACACTATCGAGGAATATGTTGGATAAGGCATAGCCACTGATTTGCGCCAAAGAGGGGTATGGCGGATCCTTGCACTCTTGCTCGTGATAGGTGTTATCGGCGTATCCCGTACCCACAATCAAGACCTTACGCGCACCCAAATGAATCGCTGGGCTGATAGGGGCCAACTGACGCATCGTCCCGTCCCCACACCACTGGGTTTGCTTACCGACCTGCAAAGACTGAGCCGGAAACATGAAGGGAATCGCACTGGAAGCCATCAGGTGATCAACCCCGATCACTCCAGGAATGGCGCGGCGCAGATTTCGCGACCAAGGGCGAATGCGCTCGTCACACTGATAAAAAGTCAGGTGTTCGCCAGTCGTGTAGGCCGCAGCCGTAATCGCCAAGGCCCCCAGATGCTGTTGAGCCAGATTGCGCTGTAGGCGATCAAAGTCCAGGCTCTCTTCCAGCAGGTCGCGCAGCGGTGAATTGTCCAGCATGGAATGCGGCACATGGTCCCGCAGACGCGGGGCCAGCCAACCCAAGGCCAGCGTCGCCACCCAGTGCACACTGGTGGCCAGCAACTGCAAGGGGTCAGCATGAAAAATATCGTTAGTACGCAACGACCCCCACAACTGTTGTATATGGTCGACAGCCTCGTGTGGCTTGTCAGCGCGACATGCCAGTCCGGCAGCATTGATAGAACCGGCCGACGAACCACAAATAATATCGAAGGGGTTGCGAAACTGAGGCTTGCGATCCGGGTCCAGCAGTTCCAGCAAACCGGCCAACACCCCGGCCTGATACGCGCCGCGCGCCCCGCCCCCATTCAGGATCAATGCCACGGAAGCGGGAGGGCGCTGGATCATGATAGCTATCAACCTTCAGTAGCGACGTTGGCATCCACCACTGTGACCGCCGTCATATTGACGATACGACGCACCGAGGAAGTGGACGTCATGATGTGCACCGGCGCCCGTGCCCCCAACAGAAAGGGGCCGATCGCCACGTTGCCACCAGCCGCCGTCTTGAGCAGGTTGTAGGCAATATTGCCGGCCTCCACGTTCGGACACACCAGCAGGTTCGCCTCGCCGGTCAGGGCCGAGGTGGGCAGGATCTGATGGCGGGCTTTTTCATCCAGCGCACAGTCGCCGTGCATTTCCCCATCCACTTCCAGGCCAGGGTCCAGCTTGCGCACACGCTCCAGCGCACCGCGCATGGTGACAGCGGCAGGCGAATCATTGGTTCCAAAGTTCGAGCTGGACAGCAAAGCCACCTTGGGTTCGATATTGAATTGGCGCATCTTGCGAGCCGCCGCCAAGGTGATCTCGGCTACCTGAACCGAATCGGGGTCGTGGTTCACGTGTGTGTCCGTCAAGGCCACGGTGCGCTCACTGAGCAGCAGAATATTCATGGCCGCATAAGTCTCCACGCCCGGAGCCTTGCCAATGACCTGATCCACCAGCTCCAGATGGTTTTCGTAGCGCCCCACCGTACCGCAGATCATGCCATCGGCATCCCCCAAGTGCAGCATCATGGCGCCGATCAACGTCGGGCGACGGCGCATTTCTACCCGCGCCATCTCTTTGCTGATACCGCGACGCGACATGATTTCCCAATAGCTGGTCCAGTAACGATGGAAACGATCATCCTGTTCGGGGTTGGTCACTTCCACATCAATGCCTAGACGCAGGCGCAGGCCGTAGCGTTCAATACGCTGCTGCAGAACAGCAGGACGCCCCACCAGAATCGGGCTGGCCAGCCCTTCGTCCACAATAATTTGTACCGCACGCAACACGCGCTCGTCCTCGCCTTCGCTGAACACCACGCGCGACTTGGCACCGTCCTGCACCAGGCCACGGGCCAGCGAGTAAATCGGCTTCATGAACGAGCCGGACTTGTAGACGAACTGACGCAGCTGATAGATGTAGCTGTTCAGATCCGCAATCGGACGGGTCGCCACGCCCTCTTCCATGGCCGCTTTGGCAACAGCAGGGGCGATACGCACAATCAGGCGCGAATCAAAGGGACGGGGAATAAAGAAGGAAGGACCGAAAGAAACCTCTTCCAGGCCATAAGCGGCCGCTACGCCTTCATCCTGCTCTTCACGCGCCAGTTGGCAAATGGCCAACACAGCGGCTTTCTCCATGCCACGCGTAATCGTAGTCGCGCCTACGTCCAGCGCACCACGAAAGATATAGGGGAAACACAGCACATTATTGACCTGGTTCGGGTAATCCGAACGGCCAGTTGCCATAACGACATCATCGCGTGCGGCGTGGGCGTCTTCGGGCAGGATCTCGGGATTGGGATTGGCCAGAGCCAGAATCAATGGCCGAGCGGCCATTTTCTTGAGCATCTCGGGCTTGAGCACGCCACCGGCGGACAAGCCCAGAAACACATCGGCACCATCAATCACGTCACTCAAAGTACGAGCGTCGGTCTGTTTGGCGAAACGGGCCAGCTCGGGCACAGGATTACCGGGGCGACCTTCGTACAACACACCATCAATATCGGTAACCCAGATATTTTCCAGCGGCAGACCCATATCAATCATCAAATCCAGACACGCCAGCGCGGCAGCACCTGCACCCGAGGTCACTACTTTGACCTGCTTGAGGTCTTTTTCCACCACGCTCAGGCCATTCAGAAAGGCGGCTGTCACACAAATCGCGGTGCCATGCTGGTCGTCGTGGAAAACTGGAATGCTCATGCGCTGGCGCAGCTTGCGCTCCACCTCGAAGCACTCGGGCGCTTTGATATCTTCCAGATTGATGCCGCCAAAGGTCGGCTCCAGGCCAGCAATAATGTCCACCAGCTTGTCAGGGTCGGTTTCATTGATCTCGATGTCAAAAACATCCAGACCGGCAAAACTCTTGAACAGCACGGCCTTGCCTTCCATGACCGGCTTGGAGGCCAAGGCGCCAATATTGCCCAGACCCAGCACCGCCGTGCCGTTGGAAATCACCCCAACCAAATTGCCCCGACCGGTATAGCGGAAGGCATTTTGCGGGTCGTTAACGATTTCCTCGCACGCGGCCGCCACCCCAGGCGAATACGCCAAAGCCAGATCACGCTGGTTGGAGAGCTGCTTGGTCGGCGTGACCGATAACTTTCCGGGCCTGCCCTGCTCGTGATATTCCAGAGCTGCTTTCCGAAAATTGGCGTCCATGCTGTATACCTACCAAAAAATCCAGTTAACACGGACCGGGATCGCCAGAAAGTGGCCATTGCCTGTCAACGTAAACTCAAACAAGCGCGTGGCTTGATACGCTAAATGCTGTGCTTGTCTCCGAAACCCCGGTCACCTTGCCTGACCCTCAAGGCCAAAGCAAGAACCATTCTAGCCCTTGAGTTACAACATGGGTCAAGGGCAAGCCAGGACAAACTTACAGCGTCTGGCCCGGATAGGAGAATCGGTCCGCAGGATCAAACAGGGCTTTGATGCGGCTATCCACATCCTGAGCCTGCCAGGACTGCTCCTGATTCGGCCAGGACCAATCTTGTGGGTCCGAGCCGCTTAAAACGGCATCATCCAGCACCAGCCATTCCACCCAGGCCAAATCACCGCCGTGGCCCAGCATCAGATGAGCCAAATTGATACCCTCGCCGTCAACCGGCTCCAACGCATCCAGCCTATAGCGGCAAGGCCAGTGCTCTTGTCGCAGGGCCTGGGTTTCCGATTCGCCCATCAACTGAAACAAGGCCGGAATCAATTGCTGCATGCGCAGGCTATCCAAGGGGTTACGGTTGTCCTGTCCAAAAGGACCCAAGGCCGCTTGCGTGTTGTCCGCCAGGATGACTGAACAATGCAGCACACCTGACAAGGCCGTGCGACCACTAGGCCAGTCATGCTGACGACGGTCGGCCAGCCAGGCAGCGACGGTCATGCCAGCCGGGGCATTGGCCAGACCGTGAAAACCTTTGGCTTCCATCTCACCCAGCAAACAGCCGGGCTGAACAAACCAACGATTGGAATTCGGTTCCAGACGATCACAGCGGGCCATCTGTCGGCCTGGGGCCAGAACAATCATGGGGCCATCGATTTCACTGGCCTGCGGCACGCCTTCCAGACACACCGTCACGCCGTACTCGGCAGCCAGCGTCAACACCATATGCACATCCGCACTGGAAGCGGGCTCCAGACGGGCCTGCTCGTGATGCGGCTCAGCGTTAAGTTCGGACCACTCGCCCTGGACCCGGGCTTTCAGGCGCGAACAAAATGTCTGCCACGCTGTTTGGGGAGGACGACGCCCCATCAAAAATGCACGCCGCGACGAAGAAACCATAGACTTTTCCTGCAACAAACCTAAACTTGAGTCTCACTGGCCCGCCTGTTTGCACCCCTGCAGGGCACACGCACATGCCACAGCCACCTGACGCCCTTTTGAGCAAGGTCCTACAATACACTTTTTACCCGAGATTTGCCGTATGTCCCGCCTCGCCAGTCGTACCGAACATGTTCTTCCTTTTCATGCTGTTGAACTCTTCAAACAGGCCAATGCCTTAAAGGCCACTGGCCGCGACATTATCAGCCTGGGCATAGGCGAACCGGACTTCACCGCCCCGCAAACCGTGGTCGATGCGCTGCATCAGGCCAGCAATCAAGGTTTAGGTCAATACACTGCCCCTGCCGGCCTGACGGCTTTGCGCGAACGTATCGCCTTGTATTACGAGCAGCAGTTCCAGGCCCGTGTCGATCCCTCGCGTATTGTGGTCACGGCCGGCGCATCGGGTGCCCTGTCTCTGGCTACGCTGGCCCTGATCAATCCCGGCGACGAAGTGCTGATGCCCGATCCGTCCTACCCGGCCAACCAGAACTTCATCATGGCTGCCGGTGGAACAGCCCGCCTGATTCCCGCCTCGGCAGAGGAACGCTTTCAGCTAAGCGCCCAGCACATTCGCGAGCACTGGGGTCCCAAGACCCGCGGCGTTCTGATTGCTTCGCCCAACAATCCCACTGGTGCAACGATTTCCCGCCCTGCTCTGCAAGCATTGATCAAGGAAGTACGCGCCCGTGACGGCTTCATCATCATGGACGAGATTTATCTGGGTCTGTTTTATGAAGAGGCGCCACTGAGCGCCCTGACCTTGGATCAGGACATTATTGTGATCAATAGCTTTTCCAAGTACTTCCACATGACGGGCTGGCGTCTGGGCTGGTTGATTCTGCCCACCTGGATGACAGAAGCCTGCGAGCGTATGGCCGCCAGTCTGGCAATCTGCGCGCCCTCTTTGGCCCAACATGCCGCTCTGGCCTGCTTCGAACCGGAAACCATGGCGATTTATGAAGAGCGCCGCCTGGCTTTCAAGCAGCGTCGTGATTATCTGTTGCCCGAGCTGGAGCGGCTGGGTCTGCGCGTACCCGTGCGCCCGGATGGCGCTTTCTATATTTATACGGATATTCGTGAATACAGCCAGGACAGCGATGCTTTCTCGCAGCAACTGCTCCACGAGGCGGGTGTGGCCGCTGTGCCGGGCCGGGACTTTGGCACGGCCCACGCGCCTTACACCTTGCGTCTGTCCTACGCCACGGGCATGGACCGCTTGCAGGAGGCGATCAACCGTCTAGGCCAATTTCTGGGCCGCTGAGCCCCGCATCTTTTCAATCACTCGGGTCGTGAAGCCCGTTGCCGTTTCAGCATTTCGGGCCGCAAGGCCCGATTTCTTTTCCTATGCAGACTGCTTAGCGAGACCGGATTGGAATGCCCGAGGCCAAGGCAATACGGCGACGTTCAGCCAGCACCTTCGCCCCATAGCCTCCATCACTAGGGCCGGTAGCTCCCACATAACAGGCCAAGCCACCCTCCAAAGACCCACGGCGACGAATACAGTCCGACAGAATCTGCGCGCCCACCCGAATATTCGCCTCGGGACTCAGCACGGCCAGCGTGCCTTCCATATAGATATCAAACTTCTCTTTATGGACTTTGGTCATCACCTGCATCAGGCCCTGAGCACCGACATGGCTTTCCGCATAGGGGTTATAGCGTGACTCAATAGCGATCACCGCCAGAATCAGTTGCGGGTCCAGGTTCTTTTCCTTGCCCACAATAAAAGCGGTGTGGATCAAGGCCCCCGCCACCGAATAGGCAATCTTGTATTTGCGCGCCAGATAGCTGCGCAAGGCCTGCTGCTGAGCCGCCGTCACGCCCGCAATGGGCTGCCCGGTGACCGAAGCACGCAGGTTTCTCATAAAGCCCTGATAAGTAGAGACAGCTTGCTGCTGCTCTGTCTGGCTCAAGTCCTCGCCCTCTTCGGACGGGTTGGGCTGTGTCTTGTCCGCAGGCCAGACCGCCTGGCTGTACGCATCGTATTTCACCGCCTCGGGGCGCAGGGTTTGCACGAGACCGGTATAAAGCTGGTTAAACTGAGCGCGCATCGATGGCACAACCACACAGGCTGCAATCGTCACCAGTACGGCAATGCCCAGGTACATGGCACATACGTGCACAAACTCACCGATGCGATACGTCAGGGTGCGGGCCGAGCGACTAAGTACATAGTCCATATCTTGGAAGCCCATGGGATCATCCTTAGTATTGCTAACTGCCCGATGTTAACCTTAGAACCTGTTCAAGGTCTTAACCAAACATATCTGCAAGCGGAGCCCCGTTCTTCTGTGAAATACCGTGACTTGAGAGACTTTATTGCCCAACTGGAAGCCAAGGGCGATCTGAAGCGGATTACGCAGCCCGTTTCCACCTCACTGGAAATGACTGAAATCAGTGACCGGGTACTGCGTGCCGGTGGACCGGCGCTGTTGTTTGAGAACGCCCAGCATCAAGGCGCCAAAGCCGCCATGCCCGTTCTGGCCAATTTGTTCGGCACACCGCAACGCGTCGCCTGGGGCATGGGTGCACAGGATGTGTCGGCATTACGCGACACTGGCGAGCTGCTGGCCAATCTGAAAGAACCACAAGCTCCCACTGGAATGCGTGACGCCCTGTCCAAAGTGTCCATGCTCAAATCCGCCCTGTGGGATATGAGCCCCAAGCAGGTCCGCTCTCCCGCATGTCAGGAAGTCGTGCTGGAAGGCAAGGATGTAGACCTGAACCAGATCCCCTTGCAACTGTGCTGGCCCGGCGACGTGGCCCCCTTGCTGACCTGGGGTCTGGTCATTACCAAAGGCCCTCATGCCAAGCGTCAGAACCTGGGTATCTACCGTCAGCAACTGATTGGCCGTAACAAACTGATCATGCGCTGGCTGTCCCACCGTGGCGGGGCGCTGGATTTCCGCGATCACGCCCTGACCAACCCCGGCAAACCCTTCCCGATTGCAGTCGCCCTGGGCACCGATCCGGCCACGATTCTGGGTGCTGTGACGCCGGTTCCTGACAGCCTGTCCGAATACCAGTTTGCCGGTTTGCTGCGCGGCTCACGCACTGAAGTGGCCAAAGCCGTGGGTAGCGACTTGTCCGTGCCCGCCTGGGCCGAAATTGTACTGGAAGGCCATATCCTGCCCAGCAACCACCCAGAGGCTCTGGCTCCCGACGTCCCCGAAGGGATGAAGCCACCCGCCGACAGCAGCTACGAAATGGCGCTGGAAGGCCCTTATGGCGATCACACCGGCTACTACAACGAACAGGACTGGTTCCCGGTCTTTACCGTTGAGCGCATCACCATGCGCCGCAACCCGATTTACCACAGCACCTACACCGGCAAACCGCCCGATGAACCTGCTGTGCTGGGCGTCGCGCTGAACGAAGTCTTTGTGCCCCTGCTGCGCAAGCAATTGCCTGAAATTGTGGACTTCTACCTGCCACCCGAAGGCTGCAGCTACCGCCTGGCCGTGGTATCGATTCGCAAGCAATACGCAGGCCATGCCAAGCGCGTGATGTTTGGTGTCTGGAGCATCTTGCGCCAGTTCATGTACACCAAGTTCATCGTGGTGGTGGACGAGGACGTGAACACGCGCGACTGGAAGGAAGTGATCTGGGCCATGACCACCCGTATGGACCCGGTGCGCGATACCGTGCTGGTGGAAAACACGCCTATCGACTATCTGGACTTTGCCTCGCCGGTCTCGGGACTGGGCGGCAAGATG
Source organism: Alcaligenes faecalis (assembly GCF_041521385.1). NCBI lineage: Bacteria > Pseudomonadati > Pseudomonadota > Betaproteobacteria > Burkholderiales > Alcaligenaceae > Alcaligenes > Alcaligenes faecalis. The sequence continues at coordinate 1,531,504 of NZ_CP168006.1, forward strand.
GGTATGGATGCCACCAACAAGTGGCCCGGAGAAACCCAGCGCGAATGGGGCACACCTATCCAGATGGATGAATCCACCAAGAAGAAAGTGGACGATATGTGGGGGTCGCTGGGGCTGTAAGCCAAAACGCGCCTTCATATGGCACGTTCCAAAAACAAACAAAGACCATCACCGCAAGGGTGCATGGTCTTTGTTTTATTCAGCTCATTCAAGTGGGCCATTCAACAGGGCAGCGAAAAGAACGGCTAGGCAGGAAAGAAAAAACCGGCCTGGGCCGGTTTTCAAACAGACAAGCAGACTTACTCGTCCGCATCGGTTTTGCGCCGTACTGGAACCAGTACGTTGCGTGCTTTTTCGCTTGCCGACCTGGAAGAATCAAACAATTTCCAGGCTCCCAGAGCCAAGGCTCCGATACGCAGCCAGCGCCCACCAAAACTGCTCAGCACCGCCGAGGCACCGGACAACAGAAACGGATAACGGCGCGACAAGGACAATGCACTGGCCACCACACCGCCCACACTTAAACCCGACGGCTTGATGCTGTTCCACAAATTGCCGGGGCTTAAATCTTCTCCCAGGGAATGAATCTGGGACGACATGCTTTGCCGCTCCAGGGAGGCACGGACTCGCAATAGTTCAATACGCACAGCCCGCTCCTGGGCGGACATGCCCTCTTGCTTTGTGCTCATTTCCCGTCCTCCTCGGAATCCCTCAAACGCTCAATAAACGCGACATCGCGACGCAACTCGGACAAGGTGGCCGAAAAAGGAATCGGGCCGGTGGTCAGACGACGGCGTACGGCCAGGAACAAACCCACTCCCAAACCGGCATACAAAACGACCAGTACGCCCAAGGCCCAGTAACGATAGTCCGTAGGCCAGAAGTACAAAGCCAGCAACAAGCTGAAAACCAACACCGCCAGAGTGGAGAACAGCAGTGCGCCAAACACCATACTGAAAATAGTGATCAGGCTCGCCTTTTGCTGACCCGCCTCCAGAGCAAACAGCTCCAGCCGGGTACTGACAGCCCCTATCAAGGTAGAACCAAGCTGACTGATAGTTTGCCTAAGCGCCATGATTTATCCCTGCTCTGCGACATCTTGTCCTTGCTGGCAAGGACAAGAGCCTGGTTTCTAAAAGGCTGCCGATCTGGACGGCAAAGTCCAGATCGGCAAGGCTGCTTTTTATGCTGCTGCAGCCCCACAAAAGGCCCGCAGCGCAGAGCACAGACAGATTAACGACGGCTGATCAGCATACCGAACATCAGGCCCACAATACCGGCCACGCCAATCGCTTGCCAAGGCTTGTCATGGACATAATTGTCGGTTGCCTTGGCAGCACGCAGGCTGTGATCCACTACCGCTTCCTGGGCATCGTGCAAGGAATCCCGGGTCACGCGCAATGAGCGCAACGCTTTTTCACGCAGCTCACCGGCCTTATCGCCCGTGGCCTCGGCTGCTTCACGCATCAATTTTTCGGCCTCATCCAGGCTTGCTTTCACTTCCTCGATGAATTTGTCTCCGCTGTTTTCCACACTTTTCTTGGTAGCCATAAATAACTCCTTGCCGTTGAAAGGGACACGCGACAAATACGTATCGCCAAGTGAATGGCGCCATAGCAGCGCCGCACAAAATTCTTTAACCTGTTATGTCCAGGAGAAAGATACTCGGAGAACCTGTGACATGTTCATCACAGGCTTACTTCAGTTGGGTCACCTCTACCGTAGACGGTACACCGTTCTGAATGCTTTCTTGCTTCATGACCATCTGCACATCCGGGCAATACCAATCGGTAACCTGGGAATTGATTCCCGGAATAGGCAGGCTGATGCCACTGAAACTGGCCTGGGTAGGCTCGATCTCGCGTTGATAGCGAATAGGCCAGCATTGGTAACTGCCCAATGCAGTCTGTATGGATTGTTGAGCGCCAACCGTCTTGGCACCAGTATGGATGCGCAAAACATTGGCCTGACTTCGCTTGTCCAGATTGATCTGAAAGCTCTGACGGGGGAAAGTCTGCCCGTCTTGCAGACCACCATGCTCGTAAGAGAACAGCCCCAGCAAACGCAGATCAAACGATCCCTGAACAGCTTGCAGACCACCACGGCCATCATCACGCTGGAAACGGGTGCGACCATCGCGCACGGTCATGACATAGTCAATATTAGGCTTGCTGGCAGGCAAACCCGCCAAGGCCACACTCGCCTTGCCTTGCACGCGAGCCTGGCATTGATCACCACCCTGCTTTTTCACGTCGGAAAACGCCAGATCCGCGCCCAAGGCCAGAAAACCCGAGCCCGTCAGTTGCACCTGTCCACCGTCACGCATGAAAGGAACATCGCACAAACCAGCCCGAGCCGAGCCCAGGCCCAACGTAAGCAACAGGGGAGCAGCCATCCAAGCATTCAGTTTCATAAGCATTCTGGGTTCAGTGAAACGTAGACTTAACGCTTTATTATGCCCATCCCCTCTAGTGTGCTGGCAAGGGATTGTAAAAAAGCACAACAAGTTCCGGAATTACTCGTCGCCGTCCTGAACCTTCTGACGCGTACCAAAAATACGGTCACCCGCATCACCCAGGCCCGGCACAATATACCCATGCTCGTCCAGATGCTGATCAATGGACGCGGTATAGATATGGACATCAGGGTGATGTTTTTCAAGAGTGGCAATGCCCTCGGGGGCCGCCACCAACACCAGAGCACGAATATTCTTGCAGCCCGCTTTTTTCAGCAGATCGATCGTGGCGACCATGGAGCCGCCGGTTGCCAGCATGGGGTCGATAATCAGGGCCAGGCGCTGATCCAATTCGCCGACCAGACGCTCCAGATAGGTCTGGGCCTCAAAGGTTTCTTCATTTCGGGCGATACCGATCACACTGACCTTGGCGCCAGGAATCAAGTTCAACACCCCGTCCAACATGCCAATACCGGCACGCAAGATAGGGACAACCGTCACTTTCTTGCCAGCCAGCTTTTCCACTTCCACATTGCCACACCAGCCTTCAATCGTGGTGGGTTCCAGGGGCAAATCCTTGCAGGCCTCGTAGGTCAGCAAAGAGGCAATTTCCTGGGACATTTCACGGAAATTTTTTGTGCTCAGATCTGCCTTGCGCATCAAACCCAGTTTATGGCGGATTAATGGGTGACGTATTTCGTGTATGGGCATGATTGCTTCATTCAATTAGGGACTAACTAAAAACGGGGCTGCTGCACAGCAGCCCGCACTATCGTGATCGTTAACGTACTGCCAACCACTTCACCACCGAGTCAAAAAAGGGTCGGGCAGCAGCAGAACGTTCGTCATTGACCATCATGACGACAATATACCGCTTTCCGCTGGCTCCCAGCACGTAACCGGCCAGCGCGCGACTATCGCGTAGCGTTCCGGTTTTCAAGTGGGCACGGCCCTGAACCTCCTCATCGCGCAAGCGCGAACGCACCGTGCCATCCACACCGGAAATCGCGAAGGAAGAAATGTACTCAGGCATCCAGTTCGAGCGCCAGGCGACTTTCAACATGTCGGCCATGCCGCCCGCTGTAACGCGTCCATTACGCGACAGGCCGGAACCATTGTCCACCGTCCAGCCAGCCGTGTTGACACCCTGGCGACCTAAAATTCCCATGACAGCCCGTTCACCACTCGCAACGGTCGCGCCCGGACCGCTCATCTCTGCGCCCACGGTCAGCAAAATGGTCCGGGCCATCACGTTATTGCTTTGCTTATTAACAAGGCGAATCAAATCGGATAATGACCGCGAATCATGCCAGGTAATTGCCTGGGCACGGGCAGGCACACGCCCTGTCTTGATATCCCGGGCCAAGGTGCCGCCCAGATCGCGCCACAGGCTACGAAACAGCTTGTCGAAAAATTCGGTTTGGGAATGCACCAGTCGGTACACGCTGAACTCACCGCAGGAGGCGGCAGCCTTGCCACTGACACGGACCACCATGCCCCCGGCCTCAGGCTGAATCTGGGTGCCAACCACGGGCGAACCCGGGCAGGTCGCCGTCGACCACTCGACTTCACCCTGAACGCGCACGCCCGGCAAGGGCGGGTCGATAATCGCAACCCACTTACGCGCTTGGGTATCCGGCTGAAACACCAGTCGGGACGCCCCCAACCCCACCATCATGGCATCCGGGCTGGCGTTATAGGGGCGGTCGCCCGCATTATCGAAGTCGCCCGGATTGATGGTGACGTTACCGAAGATGGAACGATCCACAACAACTTCGGTCAGATTCTTCACTCCACGCAAACGAAGCTCACGCAACATGTCCCACAATTGCGGCACGGTCAAAAACGGATCGCCCCCCGCCTTGATATACAAAGGCCCTTTCAAGGTGCCTTGTTCATCCACTTGCAAGCCATTCTGGGCCATCAAGGTCGTGCGCCACGTGTATTCTGGCCCCAGCGCAGACAAACCTGCCCAGGTGCTGACCAGTTTCATTACCGAGGCGGGGTTGCGGGGCTCTTGGGCATTGACGCCAATCAGACGCGGGCCCTCGGCTTCGTCCACCACGATGGACAGGGATGATTGCGGCAAGCGGCTGGCATTCCAGACCGAAGCCAGCTCGGGCGGCAAGGCCTGGGCCAAGGCTAACGATGCGCCTTGCACCATGAGCAAGGTGGCCAGGGCCACATGCTTGCAACGACTCAAAACAGGCTTTGCCTTTAAAACGCCCATGCCCTCGTCTCCAACAGATCAATTCAGGAAAGACCCAAGCATACCGAAAGAAAAACACCACGGATATGGCCGTTTCAGCAATCTGACGGCAAAGCGTTAAAATAGTCGGTTACCCCATCAGGCGCGGCCTTCTGGCCAGCGGCCCTTTACGACAAACCATGAGCATCGACCCCTCTTTAACTATCGCCCAGTTCGACTACGAACTTCCCCCTGATCTGATCGCTCAAAGCCCGCCGGCCCAGCGCCAGGGCAGCCGTCTGCTGCATCTGGACAGTGCCAGCCAATTGCATGACCGCCAGTTCACCGACCTGCCCAGCCTGTTGCGCAAGGGTGACCTGCTGGTCTTTAACGATACGCGCGTCATCAAGGCCCGTCTGCACGGCCAGAAAAGCAGCGGCGGCAAGGTGGAAGTGCTGATCGAGCGCGTAACCGGCCCCGATACGGCTCTGGCCCATATCCGTGCCAGCAAGTCCCCCAAACCCGGCACCTTGCTGGAACTGGCCGAAGGCCGCGTACTGGCCGATTGCACCGGGCGGGAAGAAGCCCTGTTTGCGCTGCGCTTTCACGAGCCGGTGCTGGACATGCTGGAGCAATACGGTGCAACACCTTTGCCACCCTACATTACCCACACGGCCGACGAACAAGACGACTCGCGCTACCAGACGGTGTACGCCCGCCACCCCGGTGCCGTAGCCGCCCCGACGGCTGGCCTGCACTTTACCGACGACATGCTGGCCACCTTGCGCGAGCAAGGCGTGGACCAGGCCTTTGTCACCTTGCACGTGGGCGCAGGCACCTTCCAGCCCGTGCGTGTGGATACTATCAGCGAACACGTCATGCACGCCGAACGCTACCATGTCCCCGCCGCCACCCTGGCCAAGATTGAAGCCACCCGCGCGGCCGGTGGCCGCGTCATTGCTGTAGGCACCACCAGCGTGCGTTCGCTGGAGTCTGCCGCCAGCACAGAGCCCGGCATGAACCAGCCCTGCGCCGATGGCAGCATTGAAGGCGACACGCGCCTGTTCATTACCCCCGGCTTCCAGTACCAGTGGGTCGATGCGCTGATCACCAATTTCCATTTGCCCCAGTCCACCTTGCTGATGCTGGTATCGGCCCTGGCGGGGATCGAACCCATACAACGTGCCTACCAGCACGCCGTCCAATCCCGGTATCGCTTCTTTAGTTACGGCGATGCTATGTTCATTGAGCCTCCTACCCCATGAGTGGACTGAAGTTTGACCTTTTAAGCACCGATGGCGCCGCTCGCCGTGGGCAGATCACCTTGAACCACGGTGTGGTGCAAACCCCCATCTTCATGCCGGTAGGCACGTATGGCAGCGTCAAGGCCATGATGCCGCACGAGTTGAACGAAATTGGTTCACAGATCATTTTGGGCAACACCTTTCACCTGTGGCTGCGTCCGGGCACGGAGGTCATGGACAAATACCAGGGCCTGCATAACTTCATGCAATGGGACAAGCCCATCCTGACGGACTCGGGCGGTTTTCAGGTATTCAGCCTGAAAGGCATGCGCAAGATTACCGAGGAAGGGGTGAAATTTGCCTCCCCCATCACCGGCGAGCGCCTGTTTCTGACACCTGAAGTGTCCATGCAAATCCAGTACTCCTTGAACTCTGATATTTCCATGGTGTTCGACGAATGTACGCCCTACCTGATTGACGACCGCCCTGCCACGCATATTGAGGCGGCCAAATCCATGCGCATGTCCCTGCGCTGGGCGCGTCGTTCGCGCGAGGAGTTCAAGCGTCTAAGCAACCCCAATGCCCTGTTTGGCATTGTGCAAGGCGGCATGTACGAGGACCTGCGCGACGAGTCCCTGGCGGGGCTGACCGACATCGGTTTTGAAGGCTATGCCATTGGTGGCCTATCGGTAGGTGAACCCAAAGAGGACATGATGCGCATTCTGGCGCATACCACTCCGAAACTGCCCACCCATGCCCCCCGCTATCTCATGGGGGTCGGTACGCCTGAAGATCTGGTAGAAGGAGTCAGCCAGGGCGTGGACATGTTTGACTGCGTCATGCCCACCCGCAATGCCCGCAATGGCTGGCTGTTTACGCGCTATGGTGACATCAAGATCCGCAACGCCCGTTACCGCGATGACACCCGCCCGCTGGACCCCAGCTGCACTTGCCATACGTGCAAACATTTCTCGCGTGGCTACTTGCATCATTTGCAGCGTTCCAATGAAATTACCGGCTCGCGTTTGAATACCCTGCACAATCTGCATTTCTATCTGCAGATCATGCAAGAGATGCGCGATGCCATTGAGCAAAAGCGTTTTACGGCCTGGCGGGAGCAATTCCATCAGGATCGGGCACGCGGCATTGAATGACACGCGGTTTGTGATGCCGCGATAAAGTGCCGCTACAATACACCGTTAGTTTTTGACAACCCACACAAAAAAATCCTCAGGAGCCCCACATGTCCGCTGTTGACATTCTGACTCTCATCCCCGCCCAGGCCGCTGCCGGTGGTGAAAATGCCTTGATGGGCATGCTGCCCATCATCTTGATGTTTGTTGTGCTGTACTTCTTGATGATTCGCCCTCAAATGAAACGTCAGAAAGAACACCGCAATCTGGTGTCCAACCTGGCCAAAGGCGACGAAGTCATCACTTCCGGTGGTTTGCTGGGCAAAGTCAGCAAGGTTCACGACAACTACCTGACCGTTGAAGTTGCCAACCTGACCGACAAACCGGTCGAAGTTCTGGTCCAACGTGTGGCCGTTACGACTGTTCTGCCCAAAGGCACCATCAAGTCGCTGTAATGCCTCCGACCCCGGACTTCGGTCCGGGGTTGCCATTTCTGCACCCGTCGTAGATATCCCATGAATCGTTATCCCCTCTGGAAATATGTCATCGTCTTGGTCGCGCTGGCGATCGGCCTGATCTATACCTTGCCCAATCTGTTTGGTGAATCTCCTGCTGTGCAGGTTTCCAGCGCCAAATCCACAGTCCGGCTTGAAACCAGCCTGATCAGCCATGTTGAAGAGCTGCTCAAGCAAAACAATATTCCTACGACGGGCTCATATTTTGAGCAAAACGGACCCAGCGCCACCGCGCGTTTTCGTTTTGAGTCCACCGATGTTCAGCTCAAGGCCAAAGACCTGATTGAGCGCGAACTGAACAAGGACTCCCCTGCGACCGCTCCCGACTACACCGTCGCTCTGAACCTGGTGTCCGCATCGCCTGCCTGGCTGACTGCATTGGGCGCGCACCCCATGCACCTGGGTCTGGACTTGCGCGGTGGCGTACACTTCCTGCTGCAAGTCGATATGCAGGGCGCGCTACAAGCCCGCTACGACTCCATGGTGGCTGATGCCCGCAGCGTGCTGCGCGAAGCCAAGGTACCTGTTGGCAATATCGAACGCGATGGCCATTCTCTGCGCATAAGCTTTGCGTCAGCAGACGAGCGCGACCGCGCCCAGCCCGAAATGCGCCGCGCCCTGCCTGACCTGGAGTTCACTCCTGCAGGCGATAATGGTTTGACTGCTCGTTTGACGGAAGCAGCCACCATTCAGGTGCAGACCAACGCACTTACCCAAAACATCACCACCTTGCACAACCGCATCAACGAGCTGGGCGTGGCCGAGCCCGTTATTCAACAACAGGGTTCTGACCGCATCGTGGTGCAGTTGCCTGGGGTACAGGATGTCGCGAAGGCCAAAGAAATTCTGGGCCGTACCGCCACACTGGAACTGCGCATGGTGGAAGACTCCCCCGCTGCCGTTGCTGCCTTGAACTCGGGCACTGTGCCCTTTGGCCTGGAGCGTTACACCGAACGTGGTGGTGCTCCCTTGCTGCTGCGCCGTCAGGTCATCCTGACCGGTGAGAACCTGCAGGACGCCCAACCCGGCCGCGACTCTCAAACTCAGCAACCCACCGTCAACCTGACGCTGGACAACAAGGGTTCGCGCATTTTCCGCGACATTACCCGCAACAACATCAACAAGCGCATGGCGATTGTGCTGTTTGAAAATGGCGTGGGTGAAGTGGTGACGGCTCCGGTTATCCGCAGCGAAATTCCTAACGGCCAGGTACAGATCAGCGGCAGCATGAATGCTCAGGAAGCCGCCGATATTTCCCTGCTGTTGCGTGCCGGTTCACTGGCCGCCCCCATGAGCATTATTGAAGAGCGCACCATTGGCCCCAGTCTGGGTGCCGACAATATTCGCCAAGGCTTCAATGCCACGCTGTACGGCTTTATTGCGATCGCCATCTTCATCATGCTGTATTACCACTTGATTGGCCTGTTCTCCACGATTGGCCTGACCTTCAACGTGCTCTTGCTGCTGGCGGTGCTGTCCATGCTGCAAGCGACCTTGACCTTGCCCGGTATTGCGGCCATTGCCTTGACACTGGGTATGGCCATTGACGCCAACGTGCTGATCAACGAGCGCATCCGCGAAGAATTACGCAATGGCGCCTCTCCGCAGCAAGCCATTCACCAAGGTTTTGACCGTGCCTGGGCCACTATTTTCGACTCCAATCTGACCAGTCTGATTGTGGGTGTTGCTTTGCTGGCCTTCGGCTCCGGTCCCATCCGTGGTTTTGCGGTGGTACATGTGATCGGTATTCTGACTTCCATGTTCTCTTCGGTGGTTGGGGTTCGAGCCCTGGTCAATCTCTGGTATGGCAACCGTCGTCGCCTGCAAGGGATTTCTATCGGCCAGGTCTGGAAGCCACAGGACAAGAAGTAAAGCGCCGAGGCCGGTGCAAACCGGCCAGGCCCAACTACAGGCATAAAGCATCATGGAATTTTTTCGTATTCACCGCACCATCCCGTTCATGCGCCATGCGTTGGTGCTGAACCTGATCAGTTTGCTGACGTTTATCGCAGCGGTTGTTTTCATTATCTTGCGCGGCTTTCACCTGTCCATCGAATTTACGGGCGGTACGGTCATCGAAGTGCACTATCAGCAAACGGTTCAGGTTGAGGATGTGCGCCGCTCGGTTCAGTCTTTGGGCTATACCGATTTTCAGGTACAGAACTTTGGAACCTCGCAGGACATCATGATCCGCTTGCCCGTTCTGGACGGACAAGACTCGACCCAGCAAAGCGAACAAGTGCTCCAGGCCTTGAAGCAGCAACACTCAGATGTGGAGCTGCGCCGCGTGGAGTTCGTTGGCCCTCAAGTCGGACAGGAGTTGTTAAATAACGGCTTGATGGCTCTGGCCTTTGTGGTTGCCGGTATCTTGCTGTACCTGGGTTTTCGCTTTGAATGGAAGCTGGCACTGGCATGTGCGATTGCCAACTTGCACGACGTGGTCATCATTCTGGGCTTTTTCGCGTTCTTCCAGTGGGAATTCTCGCTGTCGGTGCTGGCCGGTGTGCTGGCGGTACTGGGTTACTCCGTGAACGAATCCGTTGTGGTGATGGATCGTATCCGCGAGAACTTCCGCAAGCAGCGCAAGATGTCAGTATCGGAAATTATTGACCTGTCCATTACCCAGAATATCTCGCGTACCATCATCACCCACGGTTCTACCCAGATGATGGTGCTGTCAATTCTCTTCTTCGGTGGCCCAACGCTACACAACTTCTCGCTGGCGCTGACCATCGGTATCTGGTTTGGCATCTACTCGTCTGTCTTCGTGGCGGCAGCCTTGTCTATGTGGCTCGGTGTCAAACGCGAAGACCTGATCAAACCAATCAAGAAAGACGAAGGCGGCGAGGTTGTAGAAGGATAAGTTGCTTCTTTAGTCGCTGTTAAAGAAAAGCCCGACATTGATGTGATGTCGGGCTTTTTTGTTTCTGTAGCTTCTGGATCGCGGGGAATAGGGTGGCAGGCGTTTGTTTTATTGAGGGCCGGAGCAGGTCTGCTTGGCGGGTTATTCGCCCGTGCTGCGCACGGATCCCCTTGTCAGAGGCCAAATGCGGGCGGGTCGTGAACTCGGAGCGCGGTTTGTCCCCCGGACAAACCGCAAGCGTGCTCCTCAAACAGCACGCCCCTTGCACCCCGCATCCAGCCTCCGCCCGCGGCGAACAACCTGACTCGCCCGCCGACCTGCTCCGGCCCTCAATAAAACAAAAAGAGGCTTACTGCTGCCACCCTATATGTATCTGAAGGAATACTTCGGCACGACGGCTATACAGTGGGCGATACTGCGATGACAATATGGCAGAACCTTACTGCTGCAGCGGTTCCAGCGATGTCTAGAGCGAATCTCATTTCCATCAGGCTGATAGAGCGTGTCGCCGCCATTCTCAGCGCACAAGTTGCAAGGATCGGATAAGTCACTACAAGCCGACAGTGTGGGGAACGAAATGGTCGCAGACGACTTAATTAACACGGGATGGTTTCGTCAGGCCGCAGCGTCAATACGCGCACACCCCTGTCTGTCACAGCCACCGTGTGCTCGAACTGGGCTGACAGCAAGCCATCGCAAGTGCGCACGGTCCAGCCATCTTTCCCGATTTGCACCGCATGGCCGCCTTGATTCAGCATGGGTTCAATCGTAAACACCATGCCCTCCTTCAATCGCAAGCCTGTGCGCGGCGTGCCCCAGTGTAGAACTTCGGGGGCTTCGTGCATTTCTCGCCCGATGCCATGCCCGCAGTAATCGCGCACAACGGAGTAGCCATTCTTGCGAGCGTACTGCGAGATGGCGAATCCAACATCGCCCAAAGTCGCACCGGGACGCACGACTTGTATGCCCTTCCACATTGCCCTATAGCAGGCATCAACCAGTTTTTGTGCAGCAGGAGTCACCTGACCCACCGTATAAGTCTTGCTGGAATCCGCAATAAAGCCGTTCTTCTCCAAGGTGATATCAAAATTCACGATATCGCCCTCTTTCAGCACATCCGCCGTGGACGGCATGCCGTGACACACCACTTGATTAGGCGATGAGTTCAGCACATAGGCATAACCGTACTGCCCTTTGCTGGCAGGCCGGGCTTGCAGATCGTGAACGATGTAGCTCTCGACCAGATCATTGATCTGCATGGTGTTCATGCCAATCAGATCCAACTGATCCAGGCGCGTGAACACTTGGGCCAACAAACGGCCCGACTCAGCCATCAAGGCAATGTCATCTGCCGTCTTGATCATGCTGGCTCCGCGTGATCCAGCGGCACCGCAGGTTCACCCAGACCCGCCGCCTTCATTTCACGAGCAACAATCTCGTTAAAACTCAAGGTCGGATTCAGTTCGCACAACAGTCCCATACGTATCCAGAAAGCCGCCTGCGCATTGATGGAACGACATGACACCGTACTCGCCTTGCGTAACTGGTCATGGAGCTCGTCATCAATATTCACAATACCCATTTCTCAATCCTTATATGATTCATATACGAATCATATAAGCCACAAAAACGGGATGCAAGCAGAGCCTGAATGAAAACCCTGATCCAGCCTGATGCCCTGACCAGGCTGTTTTCAGTTCTCCTCATCCAAAGGGCGGCCTGTCTGCAACAAGTCCTCCCACAAGAGTCCTGCTTGCTTGTGGCCCACGGGAGGCTGGGCGTTATAATGCCCGATTCATCATTTTCAATGGCCCGCGGGATATACACCCGTCACGGCTCCTTCTATGACCGACACCACACTCTCTACCCCCGCCAGCGCGGACGCTGCCACCAAGCCTGCCCGCAAACTCTTCATTCGCACCTTTGGCTGTCAGATGAACGAGTACGACTCCGAAAAAATGGCCGACATCCTGAATCAGGATCGCCCCGTGGAGTTGACCACCAATCCCGAAGAAGCAGACATCATCCTGTTCAATACCTGTTCAGTGCGCGAAAAAGCGCAAGAAAAGGTGTTCTCGGATCTGGGCCGGGTTCAGCATTTGAAGGCGCTCAATCCCGATCTGGTGATTGGCGTGGGTGGCTGTGTCGCCAGTCAGGAAGGCGACACGATTATTCGTCGTGCTCCCTACGTGGACGTGGTATTCGGACCACAGACCTTGCACCGTCTGCCCGAACTGATCGTCAAGCGCCGCAACAGTGGCCGTTCGCAAGTGGATATCAGCTTTCCGGAAATCGAAAAATTCGACGCCCTGCCCCCGGCACGCGTGGAAGGCTATTCGGCCTTTGTGTCCATCATGGAAGGTTGCAGCAAGTACTGCAGCTTCTGTGTGGTGCCCTACACCCGTGGTCCCGAAGTCTCCCGCCCCTTTGACGACGTGCTGATGGAAGTGGCCGACCTGGCCGACCAGGGTGTGCGTGAAGTAACGCTGCTGGGCCAGAACGTGAACGCCTACCGTGGCCCTACCGATGTTGCCGGCGAAATTGCCGACTTCGCCATGCTGCTGGAATACGTACACGAGATTCCCGGTATCGAGCGCATTCGCTACACCACCTCGCACCCCAAGGAGATGACCTCGCGCCTGATCGCCGCCCACGGCAATCTGCCCAAGCTGGTCCCCTTCCTGCACCTGCCCGTGCAAGCCGGCAGCGACCGTATTCTGGCTGCAATGAAACGCGGCTACACTTCGCTGGAGTTCAAATCCATCGTCCGCCGCCTGCGCGAGGCCCGTCCCGACATCGTCTTGTCCTCGGACTTTATTGTGGGCTTTCCCGGTGAGACGGAAGAGGATTTCCAGAAGACACTGAAGCTGATTCGCGATGTGAATTTCGACCAGTCTTTCTCTTTTGTGTATTCGCGTCGTCCCGGTACGCCCGCCGCCGACCTGGAAGACACCACCAGCAAAGAAGAAAAGCTGGACCGCCTGCACCGCCTGCAAGCGCAAATCAACGAACAGGCCCAGGCCATCAGCCAGGCCATGGTGGGCAGCGTGCAACGCATTCTGGTGGAAGGCACCTCGCGCAAAGACGACTCGGAACTGAAAGGCCGTACCGAAAACAACCGCATCATCAACTTCCCCGGCGATCCTCGCCTGATCGGACAAATTGTGGATGTGCACGTGACCCAAGTACTGACCAACACCCTGCGCGGAGAAATCGTGACCCATGACCGGGTTGCAGGAGCCTGATCTATGACTAGCCAACGCCGCCGCATGCCCACTGCCTTGCGCCTGGACGGGGACAATACCCATCTGGCCAATCTGTGTGGCCCTTTGGACGAGAACATCAAGCAGATTGCCATTGCCTACGACGTCACCCTGCGTCGGCGTGGCAGCCATGTTTCGATTGAAGGCGAGCGCGCGGACGAGGCCGCCAAGGCCATTGACTGGTTCCATTCGCGTGCCGTACACCGTGCGCTCAATATCGACGACATTCAACTAGGCCTGGTGGAGTTGGGCGCCAGTCGCCGTCACGAAAAAGAGGCACAGCCCGAGCCCCTGCCCGAGCTGCCTCCCGTTGGCCAGGAAGAAATCTCCCTGCGCACCGCCAAGCGTGATCTGCGTCCCCGCACGCCCGGTCAGCGCGAATATCTGCGCAACATCCTGAACAACGACATCAACTTCGGCGTAGGCCCGGCTGGTACCGGCAAGACCTGGTTGGCGGTGGCCTGCGCCATTGATGCGCTGGAGCGCGAATCCGTCCACCGTCTGGTGCTGACACGGCCTGCCGTCGAAGCAGGTGAGCGCCTGGGCTTTTTGCCCGGCGATCTGGCCCAAAAAGTAGACCCCTATCTGCGCCCTCTGTACGACGCGCTCTACGACTTGATGGGCGTGGAAAAAGTACAGCGCCTGTTCGAGAAACAAATCATCGAAATCGCCCCGCTGGCCTATATGCGCGGTCGCACGCTGAACCACGCTTTTGTCATTCTGGACGAAGCCCAGAACACCACGCCGGAACAAATGAAAATGTTCCTGACCCGCATCGGTTTTGGCAGCAAGGCCGTGATTACTGGCGACCCCACCCAGGTAGACCTGCCCAAAGGCCAGCGCAGTGGCTTGAATCATGCCGTCCAGGTACTGGAAAACGTACAGGGTATTTCCTGCTCGCGTTTCAGCAGCCGCGATGTGGTGCGCCACCCTCTGGTTGCGCGAATTGTGGACGCCTATGAACGAGCCGGTGATGCCTGATCTGTCCTTAAGCGTCCAGTACGCTGTTGATTGCCCCGAGCTGAGCCGCTCCCGTATCCGCCGCTGGATGCAGCGCGCAATCGATATGGCGGTCGAACGTATCCATCCCGAAGATCGCTTCACCGCCCTGTCCGCCACCTTGCGCATTGTGGACGCCGAAGAAGGCCAAAGCCTGAACCTAAGCTACCGGGAACGCGACTACGCCACCAATGTGCTGACTTTTGAATATGGTCAGGACGAAGACGGCGTGGTCAGCGGCGATATCGTGCTTTGCCTGCCCGTGCTGGAACGTGAGGCCCAGGAACAGCAAAAACCGTTTCTGCACCATGCCGCCCACCTGGTTGTGCACGGCTGCCTGCATTCTCTGGGTTACGACCACATTGAAGAAGATGAGGCCAAGGACATGGAGGCGCTGGAAACCGCCGTGCTGGCCAGCCTTCGCATCCCCGATCCTTATCAGGAACGCTAGGCCCGCCTGTCCCGACCGCCTGTAACCGGCGATCATAAAACAACATTAAGACTAACCGCCCTTCGCGCATTCCGAATAATGACAGGTACATACCCTGTCATCGTTTTTCGGTTATGCTTAATTATTCTTTAACTCGTCCTTCGGACAATGTCAGACTCTGCTCCCGACCCCGAGCCCCGTCCCTCAAAGACCAGCTCAAACAACCCTATCTCTCGCTTAAGTGCTTTTTTCAATCGGCGTCCCGAACCCGAAGACCGAGAAGACCTTAAGTCTGTTCTGGTTGCGGCCCGCGCCCGCAACGTTATCGACGACGAATCGCTGGCCATGATTGCCGGTACGTTGGATATGGCCAACAAAACCGTCGCCGATATCATGGTGCCTCGATCCAAGATCGATATGCTGGACATCGCCAAACCGTTAACCGAGATGCTGCCCATCATTATTGAGACGGGCCACAGCCGCTTTCCGATCTACGAGGATGAGCGCGACAATATCATCGGTATCTTGCTGGCCAAGGACTTGCTACTCTCGATTGCCAATCCCACGCTGGATTTGCGACCGCTGATCCGTCCTGCCGTTTTCATTCCGGAGACCAAACGCCTGAACGTTCTGTTGCACGAGTTTCGGGGCAGTCGCAATCACCTTGCCGTTGTTATTGACGAGCACGGAGGTACGGCAGGCCTGGTCACCATGGAAGACGTACTGGAGCAAATTGTGGGCGACATCGAAGATGAATACGATGAAGACGCCGAGCAGACCATCTTCCAGGCCGGCCCCGATAGTTGGCGTGTCATGGCCCTGACTGAAATCCCCGATTTCAACAAAGAATTCCAAACCAGGCTTCCTAACGACGACTTCGATACAGTCGGTGGTTGGCTGGCATCCGAATTAGGACATATCCCTCGCCGGGGCGATGTGGCCCAGCTTGATGGCATCAGCATCACCGTTGTGCGCGCCGACGCCAAGCGAGCTTTATGGTTGCACGTTCAGCGAGCCACACCCGCCGAGCCCGATCTTGAACAAGCCTGATTCCCCCCCCTTACCCCAGGCGCTGAGCGTCGCTTTATTGCTGGTTCTGGGGGGCTTGCATGCCCTGTCCTTCTCCATTGGCCCTCTGCCATCCTGGATTCTGCCCTTCTACCAGATCACCTTGCTGGCCATTGCCTGCTCACAGATCATGGGCTCCAGGTCCGTGCGTCAAGCGTTTGGACGCAGCTATCTGTTTGGGCTGGGTCATTTTGGCGTAGGGATTTACTGGCTGTACATCAGCATGCACCAGTATGGTGGTATGCCCTCGTGGATGGCCGCCCTGGGCGTTCTGCTGCTGGCCGCGGCCCTGGCCGTCTTCCCGGCTCTGGCTTCGGCAGTTTGGCAAAAGCTGCGTCCCAATCACGATAGTGATGCCTGGCTACCACGATTGTTGTTATCAGCAGGCTGGGCAAGCTGCTGGGCGCTCAGCGAATGGTTGCGCGGCAATTTACTCACTGGCTTCCCTTGGCTCAATATCGGCTATGCCCACGCAGAAGGGATGTTTACCGGCTGGGCGCCCGTTGTGGGTGTCTATGGTTTGGCCTGGTTGTCGGCTTTCAGTGCCGCCGTGATTGCACAATTTGCCGCTTCCAAAGACAAGAACCAAAGCCCTTCCAGCGCGATCGGCATTGGTATCACCCTGATTTTCGGCCTGATCGGCATCAGCTTGCCTCATATTGCCTGGGTTCAATCTCATGGTGCCCCCTTTATTGCCCGCCTGGTGCAAGGCAATATCGACCAGAGCGCCAAGTTCGGCCCCAACATGAACGAGGGCATAGAGCGTTACTACGAGCTGGCAAACTTGCCCGCCAAATCTCCCGAAGACGCTCCGCGTCTGATCGTTCTGCCAGAAACGGTGATCCCTGTCCTGCAAAACCGCTTGGAGAGCAGCTTCTGGCTACGCTGGACGGAGCTGGCGCAGCGCCATCAAGCCAATCTGGTATTGGGCGTACCCATGGACCGTGGCACCGTCAACGGCAAGCCCAGCTATACCAACAGTGCTTTGCTCATCAGCCCCGAGACCCAGCCCCAAGACATTATCAACAGCACGGCCAGCTACTACGACAAACATCATCTCGTACCTTTTGGCGAATTCATCCCCACCGGCTTTCAGTGGTTTGTGGACATGATGAACATTCCGTTAGGAGATTTCCATCGCGGTGCCTTGCCGCAAGCGCCCTTCAAGATGGCGGAAGGCCGTGTGGCCCCCAACATCTGCTATGAAGACGTGTTTGGTGAAGAAATCATCCAGGCCGTGCAAGGCAGCCCCGGCCAGGAAGGCGCTACCTTGCTGCTGAACATCAGCAATCTGGGCTGGTTCGGCGATTCCTGGGCCTTGAGCCAGCACTTGCAGATCTCGCGCATGCGGGCACTGGAAACTGGTCGCCCCATGCTGCGCGCCACCAATACCGGCATGACAGCCGCCATTGATCCTTATGGGCGTGTTCGTGCGGTTCTGCCGCCCCTGACGCCGGGTGTGCTGGATGTAGAAGTTCAAGGCACAACAGGCCTGACCCCCTACGTGAAATACGGCAATCTGCCCTTCTTGATCTGGGCAGGCCTGCTTCTGATTATTTTTGCCTGGCGCTCTCGCCGCCAAGCCTAAGCCAAGCGGCACACGTGCCATCACAGACTTTGCGAGTGACAAACAAGCATAAAAAGCGCCTGCTACTGTAAAGTCTGTGACACATTGGTATTCAGTCGCTCTACAAACCCGTCTGCATGCTCCTGATTCCAGGTTTTGCACCAACCCACGAATTCATTGGCTGGGATAGGTGCAGAGCACAAATAGCCCTGCATGAAGTCGCATCCTGCACCGTTCAACAAATCCAACTGCTCTTGAGTGGTCACCCCTTCTGCCACGACATACAAGCCCAGCTTTTGCGCCATGACGATCATGGCCTGGGTCAGAACCAGATCTTCGCTACTCAATGCCAGATTACGGATATAGCACTGATCAATTTTGAGCACATTGATCGAAAAACGCTTCAGGTGCGATAAAGACGAATAACCCGTGCCAAAATCGTCCAGCGCCACGCTCATACCGTATTCACGCAAAAAGCGTAATTGTTGCAAAGCCTGCCCTTGATCATCCAGCAGCAGGCGCTCGGTAATTTCAACCACCAGCGCATCACCCGGAATGCCTTCGGCTTGCAGA
This sequence comes from Alcaligenes faecalis, assembly GCF_041521385.1. Lineage (NCBI taxonomy): Bacteria > Pseudomonadati > Pseudomonadota > Betaproteobacteria > Burkholderiales > Alcaligenaceae > Alcaligenes > Alcaligenes faecalis. Next base: position 1,549,802 of record NZ_CP168006.1, read on the forward strand.
TATTGCACCCATTCCCGTGCGCAGGAGCCATTCAGTTTGAACTGTGCAGGCGATACATTCAAACTGACTCTGAAGGCAGGGTCCAACTCCTGCCGTAGCTGAACCGCAGCCTGGGCAGCCGTCTCAAACACCCATTCACCGATCAGAACAATCAGCCCGGAATCCTCGGAAAAAGGGATAAACTCTGATGGCGGCACCAAGCCCAGTTGCGGGTGCTCCCAACGAATCAGGGCCTCGGCACGCGTAACACGCCCCGTACGTAAATCCACAATGGGCTGGTAATAAAGCTGAAACTGCTGCTCGCTCAGGGCATTTTGCAAATCCTGCGAGAAACGAAGGCGTGCCTCCACGGCTTCGCTCATGGCAGGCAAAAACCGGCAGTATTGATTGCGGCCACACGCCTTGGCCGCATACATAGCCATATCGGCATTTTTCAAAAGCTGCCCAGCATCGTCGCCATCCTCGGGAAACAGCGTGATGCCCACGCTGGCCGAGACGGACACCGAGTTATTGTCCAACTGAAACGGCTCCTCAATCGTGTCCAGCAAACAGCGACAGGTACGCTCCACGATCGAAGTATCACTGATATCCGAGATGATGACCGTAAACTCGTCCCCGCCAATTCTGGCCACGGTATCCGTTACCCGCACGCAACGTTGCAGGCGCTGCGCCACTTCCTGTAGCAGGACATCGCCCTTTTCGTGCCCCAAGGAGTCGTTCACGTCCTTGAAAAAATCCAGATCCATAAAGATCAGCGCAAAAGGCAAGCCGGTGCGGTGGGATCGGTCTCGAGCTTGCTGCAAACGATCCTGAAACATCTGGCGGTTGGGCAAACCCGTCAAATGGTCGTAATGCGCTTGCTTCCACATCTGCGCTTCACGTTTTTTATGACTGGTAATATCGGTGAACAAGCCAATGTGACGATACACCGTCCCGTCCGGATTCCAGGCAGTACTGATCGTCAAGCGTTCGGCAAAGTCCTCTCCATTCTTGCGACGGTTCCAGATGTCTCCCTGCCACCGCCCCGTTTCTGAAATCTCCCGCCACATCCTGCGGTAGAACTCATTGTCCTGTCGCCCGGAATTCAAAATAGACAGAGTGCGGCCTCGAACTTCATCCAGTTCATAACCCGTAATGCGGCTGAAAGCCGGGTTGGCATCGACCACATGGCCAAAACGATCCGTCACTACGATGGCTTCACACGTATTCTCGTACACCACAGCGGCCAAACGGCCTGTCACCTCATTGCGTACCCGGGTGGTGATATCCTGAACCACCGCCACCACAGCCAGACGTCCATCCAACTGGATGGGAATAGCGCAAATCTCTACATCAATGGATTTACCGTCATAGCGCAGTGCCCGTGTCTCATAACGCATACTGCTGCCACCAGAACGCGAATCAGGCACTGCTTGAGTCAGGGATGGAAATCGAGGTTCCAAAAAAACTTGATCAACTGCGAACTCCTGCCGCAATTGTGCACGGCTATAGCCCAATGTTTCAGCAAGCTTTTTATTGACGAAATCAAAGCGGCCATCGCGAGATATATAAACCCCCAATAAAGGGTTATGGCTCAAGCTGCGACATATGGCATTGAGCTGAGCTAAATGACGTTGTTGAATTGAAAACTGTGCATCCAACTGTTGAATCTTCAAACCGCAGAAATTCAAAATCTGCGACAAATAATGCGTTTCACTCGTGCCTGAACTGGTGCTTTTTGCGCGGTAATTACCGCTGGTAAAGGCTTGCCCCTGAGCCACCAGTTGTCGCAAGGGATCGGCGGCCCAGGCACGCAACATGAAATAGAACAGACACAAAGCCAACAAATCCAGACTCAACATGAAAAACACGGTCCAACGATGTTGAGCACGTATGCTTTCGCGTGAGGCGTCAAAGGCATCCAGCAATTGCTGAGTATTGTGGCGAAACAGGGAGTCTTCCGCGTTCAGGCTGGCGGCCGGCAAGAGCACCTGTTCCGAACTGACCGGAAAGTCCAGACGCATCAAGCGCCGTTGCCATTCATTACTCAGCTGGGAGACCAAGCCCAACAAGGGTTTGTCCAGCGGTGGCAGCATGACGCCGTCAACCATCCCCCCCTCTCTGAGCAAATGCACTACCCCCTGGAACTGTTGATCCAATTGGCGCAAGCGAGCGGGCGTTGAACTGGACGGTACAGCTAAGGCGACGGAATAGCTGATGTCCGAGAGCTGACGCAACAGACCACTGCTGGCCTGTAGACGGGTGTGCGCCTGATTCTGCTTGTAAATGACAGTAACCGTTGCCGAAATCAACAACAACCAGGCTAGCAGCACCCAAATCAGCAAGGCACTCAAACTGATTCGTCTTTGTGCATCCACTGGAACTGGCAGAGGTGATGATATGCACTGCTTTGCTGACATAGCGCCATTAAATAAGAAAATGCAGGCTGAGAGATCGACCTACAAAACGTAATTATTGCAGGTGAAATGTTACTCAACGAAGCATAACATTATTAGATTACAGAGCAGCAAAAATTTCTTATAAACCCTTAATTTATGCGCCTAATGAGCAGATCACCCCCCTCCTTAAGAGACATAAAAACGACGATAGGACAGGAAACTATTTTTGCTTATTAATCCACAAATGAAATTCTTTGACACAAAAAAGATACAAAACATGGCATAAAACAAAAAGATACAAGGGGCTCCAAGGGATCATTCCACACCTTGTTGTCACCCACTACGAGCCAGGGGCATCATTTTTTGCTCTTCCCTATCGCCCCGCCCCCCGGTCACCTGACGTTTTTGCACTTTATTTTGCTTTTTTTCCTCAAAAGACTTGCACAAAGCTAAAAACCTCTTCATAATCTCAATTCTTCGTTGGTGGTCGACACAAAGAACACCGAAATGGGGGTATAGCTCAGCTGGGAGAGCGCTTGCATGGCATGCAAGAGGTCAGCGGTTCGATCCCGCTTACCTCCACCAAAACGAAGATTAGTTGTAAGTCCTGTCCCCTTCGTCTAGAGGCCTAGGACACCACCCTTTCACGGTGGGTACAGGGGTTCGAATCCCCTAGGGGACGCCAACGCTTTTGCTTGGCAACCGCTGCGGAGCGGTAGTTCAGTTGGTTAGAATACCGGCCTGTCACGCCGGGGGTCGCGGGTTCGAGTCCCGTCCGCTCCGCCAAAAGATTTTTAAAAATCAGTCTTGTACTGGTTTTAGCAGTTTAAAGTGGCAAGCCTCGTCAAGCCTGACACTTATTTCGATACTTCGGTGTTTTGACGCAGTCAAAATACGAAGTAAAGAAAATTGGGGGTATAGCTCAGCTGGGAGAGCGCTTGCATGGCATGCAAGAGGTCAGCGGTTCGATCCCGCTTACCTCCACCAAAACGACGATTTAGTTGTAAGTCCTGTCCCCTTCGTCTAGAGGCCTAGGACACCACCCTTTCACGGTGGGTACAGGGGTTCGAATCCCCTAGGGGACGCCAACGCTTTTGCTTGGCAACCGCTGCGGAGCGGTAGTTCAGTTGGTTAGAATACCGGCCTGTCACGCCGGGGGTCGCGGGTTCGAGTCCCGTCCGCTCCGCCAAAAAATTCAAAAAGCCTGATAGATTTCGATCTATCAGGCTTTTTTCATGCTGCTTTGCTTGATCAGTCAGACAGCAGGAAAACGCACTATCTCGCTATCCGGCGTCCAGGCAGGATACTTATCCATAATGCTCAGGAACAAGGGGCTGGACTGAAAGTTCAGCAGCCAGCTCGACAGCGCCGTCCAAGCTTGCGCATCGAACCAGGCCCGGTCCACTTGTGCGAATTGCCGCACAAACGGCGCAATCGCCACATCCGCCAGACAGGGACGCTGTCCCATCAGGTAACCCTGCTGTTCAATGCGGGCATTCAGCCCCATCAATAATTCACTGGCTTGTGCCCTATGCAGGACCGAGAAACTGGCAGCATCCGTAAATTGCTCGTCCTCGGTGTGGCGATCCGGGTATTTATAACAATCCAGATGCCGTTTGAAAGGGCCATCATTGGCCGCAATCAGGGCCAACATTTGCTCGGCATCGCCCTGCTCGGGCTGCAAATACTGTTTGGGGTCTCCAATGGCCAAAGCCCAACGCATAATGTCCAGGCTTTCATCAATAACCTTACCATCGGGCAAGACCAGCACGGGGACGGTGGCTTTGGGAGAGGCCAGACGCAGAGCCTCGGGTTTGTCACGCAGCACAACTTCGCGCAACTGACAGCTTACGCCGCTGGCCGCAATGGCTAGCCGTGCCCGCATGGCATAGGGGCAACGGCGAAAGGAATACAAAATGGGCAGATCAGATAAGGACATGCTCAACACCGTTAAAAAGCCGCGTCTCAGGTACGGACTTAACGCGCTGGCGTTCATGCAAAGCGCCCTTCTGCAATAGAAGGGCGGGCTATAAACGAGGCAGCGTCAGAATCAAGCTAGTAGAGGTAACACAGCTTCCCGATCAGGGCTAGGCGTCCTTGCCTTGCTGAGCCAGCAGGCGTTGCTCTTCGGCCTTGCGACGAGCAGCTTCGCGGCGCTCGGTCAGCTCGTCCATGCTGACGCCAATGTGACGCTCTTCACGCTCGCGCGCCAAGGCCACTTGCTTTTGACGCTCACGGAAACGCTCGATCTGCTCGGGGGAACTGTGGCCGTGGCAGTAAGGGCAGCTGACGCCTTCTTCGAACTGGGGCGAGGCTTTTTCTGCTTCGCTGATAGGCATGCGACAGGCACGGCAGAAATCATAATCGCCGGGTTCCAGACCGTGACGCACCGAGACGCGCTCGTCGAACACAAAACAGTCGCCATCCCACAGGCTTTCTGCCGCTGGAATCTCTTCCAAGTATTTCAGGATGCCACCTTGCAGGTGATAAACCTGATCAAAGCCTTGCGAGCGCATGAAGGCCGTGGATTTCTCGCAGCGAATACCACCCGTACAGAACATGGCCACGCGTGGTTTGCCATGCAAAACTCCGCCTTCCTTGGACTGCTCGGCCACCCACTGCGGAAACTCGGTAAAGCTTTGGGTCTTGGGGTTGATGGCGCGGTTAAAGGTGCCAATGCCCACTTCGTAATCGTTACGCGTATCCACCACCACGACGTCCGGATCGCTGATCAAGGCATTCCAGTCTTCGGGAGCGACGTACTCACCCACCATTTGGGCGGTTTTCAGATCTGGCACCCCCAAGGTGACAATCTCTTTTTTCAGCTTCACCTTGAGGCGGTAAAACGGCGCCTTGTCGGCATAGGACTCTTTATGCACCAGGCCAGCAATGCGTGGGTCGGAGTTCAAATACGCCAAGACGGCACGGATACCCTCCTGAGGGCCGGCAATGGTGCCATTAATCCCTTCGCGTGCCAGCAGCAGCGTGCCCTTGACCTCGTGCTGCTCACAAAAAGCAAACAAGGGGTCGCGCATTTGGGCGAAATCGGGCAATTCCACGAACTTATATAAAGCCGCGATCAGGTAGGTAGACATAGGTAAACGAATTCTCTGGATAGAAGCGGAGGCGTAGCCCGCAGGCGCTAGGACAGCGTAGGCCGTCGTACACTATACGCGACTGATACCCCTTGGACCTTTGACGCCTGTCAAGAAAACGGGGCCCGCCGGGGATTCAACTTTAAAATCATAACGCTAAAGCCGTCAGGCCGCATCTGGCCCCGGTACCTGTTTTACTTTGCACGAGAGCTATGGATTCCGTAACACAAGCAGTCCTCGGTGCCAGCATCTGCGGCTCCCTACTGGGGCGGCAATATGGCCGCAAGGCGGTCCTGTCCGGTGCCATCATCGCCACCCTGCCCGATCTGGATGTCTTCATTCAATATGGCGACCCCATTACCGCGATGGTCAGCCATCGCGGTTTCTCGCACTCGTTATTCGTGCTGAGCGCGGCAGCCATACTGGTCACTATTTTGTGGCGACTGCTGTTTCCACAAGCACGCGCCAGCGCCGGGCGGCTGGGACTGGCAATCTGGCTGACCTTGATTACCCATCCTCTGCTCGATGCCTTTACCAGTTACGGAACACAGCTACTGTGGCCATTGGCCGCCACACCGGCAACCTGGTCCAGCGTCTTCATTATTGACCCGCTCTACACCCTTGCCTTGTTCATTGCCACAGTCATAGGCCTGATACGCGGTCCAGTGCCTGCCACGGTGCGGGCCTGCACCTGGGCCCTGCTCTTGAGTAGCCTGTATCTGGCTGCCTCAGTCGGTGCCAAGTTCTGGGCCGAGCAGCAGGCAACAGAACAGCTCAAACACCAGCAGGTAGACATTGAGCGGGTGTATTCAGCCGCTCAACCCATGAACATCCTGCTCTGGCGTGTACTGGTACGCGATACGCAAGACCGGGAATGCGAAGTCGTTGTGGGTTTGCTCGATCGCCTGCGTGCCCCCAAAGGCCATCAATACGAATCCCTGTGTCTGCCCGTCCACAGCGACTACACCTTGTTGTTCCCCCCCTTGAAACAGTTGGAACAACTGCGCTGGTTCACGAACGATTGGCTGCGCTATGACATCATCGATGACCTGCTGGTGGTCAGCGATATACGCATGAGCATGGGCCCTGGCCAATATAGTTTTCGCTTTGTCGTCGCTGAACGCATTGCCAACGATACCTGGCTGCCGGTGATTCCCTATCGCTGGGCCAGTGGCCACGATATCGCTTTGCTCAAACCCGTTTTGCGCCGTATCTGGGAGCCGATCCCGCCCCTGCCATTACAAGAGTGGGCCAAACGCATTGATGCTGGTGTCCCTATTCCACGCGCCGAAGCGGATTTTCCCTAAATAAAGCAAGGCACAGGCACAACGCTCGTGCCCGGCACCACTGCTGGCACAGCAAAAACCCCCGAGCCTTTTCAGGCCCGGGGGTTACATTTACCCACTACGGTCACTACAAAATAACACTCGGTGCTCTGCCAAACCCGAGGATCACACACCTTACTTGATCATCCCTTCAACACGCTGGCGCAAAGCCGGATCCTGCTGAATAGCCAGACTGATCCCGTTGTAATCGGCCAGATCCATACCATTGGCAGTTACCACGCCCACCAAACGCTGGTCGGCTTCCTGAACGATGGACTGGCGCTCTGCATCACTTTTGGCCGCATCCAGACGCGGCTGATATTCCGAAGCGGTCTGGGCTACCTTCTTGTAGGTGCGCGCATATTGCTCCAGTTGAGAATCCGTAGGTTTAACGATCTGGGTAGCCGCAGGGGCTGCCGAGTTGGCCGGAGCCGCATTGCCCTGGGCCATCGCAAAAGGACTGTACATGCCAAATGCGACTGCGGTAGCAGCAAGAAAAGCTTTAATTGAGGGCTGCATGGATAGAACCTCCTGAACAGAGTCAATGAACATTCATCATGACAAGTGCGGCGGCCGCTTACAAGTTTCGCTATGTAGTTTCGTGTATCTGCATGCCACCCGTCTCGTTACAGTTTTCAGTCGCGCGAGTAAGGACGCCCGTCAAAGTCCACGGTAACTAAATTGCCATCCATCTGGCCCATGCCGGGTGAATTGACAGGCATGCCAGGCGCGGCTACCCCACGCACACTGCCATCGTTCATCATGCGTTTGACGACCTTGGCGGGCACATGGCCTTCAATCAGTTGGCCCGTCTCGTCAATCATCGCTGTATGGCAAGACGCCAGGTCCTCCGGGACTTTAAAAAGCCGCTTCACGTCTTGAATCTTCACGACCTTGACCTCTTTGACCTCAAAGCCCTCATCGCGCATGTGCTGTGCCCAGCCCCCACAACAACCACAGTTCGGATCCTGGTACATCGTAATAGCGGGACCCTGTGCCAATGCCACGGAACTCAAGACCATCAAACTGGCCGTCAACAATAAAGGTTTAATCACAATTACATTCCTGTTTTGCAGCGCCACGGCGCTCTGGTTGACACTCTGATGCACTTGGCTAAGACTAGGCACCGGCAAAAAAGTTTAACAAAACACACTAATCCTTCCCGATCCGATATGAGTCTTGATTCCGTCAAACAGTTCTTTAACGAACACGCTGCCGATCTGCAGGTGATTGAAACCACCGAAAGCACAGCCACCGTGGTGCTGGCCGCGCAAGTGCACCAAGTCGAACCTGGGCAAATTGCCAAAACACTGAGTCTGAAAGCAGGCGATAAAGTGGTCTTACTGGTCGCTCGCGGTGATGCCCGCCTGGACAACAAGAAGCTGCGCAATGCCTTTGGTACGCGTGTGAAAATGCTGGACCTGGAAAGCACCGAAGCCTTGACGGGCCACCCGGTCGGCGGGGTCTGCCCCTTTGGTCTGGCCACCCCGCTGGAGATCTACTGCGACCTGTCTTTACAGGACTACGACACAGTGCTGCCTGCAGCGGGTTCTATTAATTCTGCGGTACGCATCACCCCACAACGCCTGGCCGAGCTGACCGGCGCACAATGGATTGATGTGACCCAGCCACCTGTCACGCTTGAACAGGCATCCTGAGGGGGCAAGCCCCTGGGCAGGACCTAGGCTTATGCAGGCCGGTTGGCATAGCCGGAGATAAACTCCTTGGCCTGCCCGGTCTGCGAGTCAAATACATGGCGGCGTACCTTGCCGATATCCGCGCCATAAACGTGAATGCTGATGGACACCTGGTCGTCATACACATTGGAGACCTCGTGTATATCGCCCACCGTGGGTGACACCACCTCCACCACGCCCGGTTCCAGAATCTGTGTGCTTGCCTCGGTCATATGCCCAGTCTGAGGATCACGTTCAAAGGGCCGGGAGCGTTCCGCCCCACGCAACATACCAATCAAGCCCCACACCGTATGGTCATGAATAGGGGTTTTCTGGCCAGGGCCCCACACAAAGCTGACCACGGAAAAACGTTCCTGCGGACAGCAATACAGCAAATACTGCTGATAGAACTGCGGGTGGGGCTGGGTGTACTCCGGGGCCAGCCAGTCGTCCTGGGCCACCAGGTCACCCAGCAAGCCGCGGCCATCACGCAGGATATCCGCCTCGCCCACCGCAGGGCGGGCCGTCAGTTCATTCATCCCTTGGATAAAACGTTCAAAACGGGGGTGCATAGGGGAATGTCTCCATCGTTGACTGGGCCTTGCGGCCCAATTCGTGAGTCAGTTCTTACTTGTTCAGATACACCGGGGCACGTTTTTCTTTGAACGCGTTCATCCCTTCCTTGGCATCATAACTATCCTCGATCGCTTTCAGGTGTCGCATGGTGCGCGCCATTTGCTCGGACGGACCGCGCGTCAGCACCTCGTTATTGATAAAGCGTTTCAAGGTTTGCAGCACACGCGGCGACATCTTGGCCAGATCCTGTGCCATGCGTACGGCAGCCTGAACTTGCTCACCGACCGGCACCACCTCATTGGCAAAACCCAGATCGTAGGCTCGACGGGCTTCCAAAGTGCGGCACAACAAGATGACCTCCATGGCAGCGTGATGAGGAATGCGCGAAGCCAGGCCGGAAATGATCCCCCCCGTAAAGCCCAGCTTGGCTTCCGGGTAGGAAAATTTGGCGCTCTCGGAAGCTACCAGCAAGTCCGTCATCATGGCCATCACCAAGGCCCCACCCACGCACCAGCCACTGACGGCCGCAATAATGGGCTTGTCGGTTTCAAAACCCACCGTGGGAATCGCACGCCACAACTCGGGCCACTCATTAATGTCGGCACCGGCGGAAAAAGCGTCATTGCCTGCCCCGGTCAGTACGGCTACGCGGCGTGTGGGATCCTCATCAAATGCCAGAAACGCGTGCTGCAGCTCCTTGACCACGGTGGCGCTCAAGGCATTGCGGCGATCAGGACGGTTGATCGTAAAGATGGAAACACCGTCATCGTGGTTTTCTACAAGAATGCACTGATAATCCGACATGGTTTACTCCTCCTGGGTATTTTTAAAAGAATAGGTTTTGGTTTTATTCGCCTATGGACAGGCGGGCATCGACGGCGTGACAGCGGGTAGCCGCCACGATCAAGGGGTTGATATCCAATTCAAAGTTGGTGTCGCGCAAGTCGTGGGCCAGAAAGCTGACACGCACAATCGCATCGAGCACACCGTCACGATCCAGCATGCGTCCCCGGTACCCCTTCAGCAGCTTGTCGATCATCAAGGTAGATAAAAGTCGATCTGCATCAGCCAGGGTCAAAGGGGCCGCGGCAATCACCCGGTCCGACAGCATTTCCACCAGAATGCCACCGGCACCAAACACCACGACCGGGCCAAACTGCGCATCCTGACGTGCCCCGATCAGCAGTTCCACATCCCCTTTAGCCATGGCTTGTACCAGCACGCCTTCCAGACGGGCATCTGCTTTATAGGCCTTGGCATTGGCGTAGAGCCGGGCAAAGTCGCGTCGCAAGCTCGCTTCGTCGGCCACATCCAGCGCCACCCCGCCTGCTTCGGTTTTATGGACGATGTCGGGAGAGACAATCTTCATCACCACCGGATAGCCGATCTGCTCAGCCTGCGCCACGGCCTGCTCCACGTCCTCGCACACCTGCCCCAGATTCACCGGCAAGCCGTAATGCGCCAGCAACCGCTTGGATTGATCTTCATTCAAAACACCGTGCGGCATGACCGTGGGCGCTTGGCAGGCACTGGGACGCAAGGCTTGTTGACGCGGCACGAACTGCCCGTGACGCCTCCAGGCTGACAAGGCCAGGGCCGCCTCCAGACTGGAGCTGGCATAAGCATGGCCGTGCTGGGCCAGAGTCTTGCGCAAAGGCTCGGACGTTGCACCCGCATCAAAGGCCACCATCACGGGCTTGGACCAATACGGTTCGGGATGGATAATTTTTTCAATCAGGGCCGCCATCCATTCCTGCGGACACATGGAGGCCGTGATCAATACCGCATCACTTTGCGGATCCTGCATCAAGGCATCCAGGGTAGCGCGGGCCACTTCGGTGGAATCCTGGGTCAGGCGTGCGCCCAGATCCACCGGGTTATCCGCCTGCCCTGACGGGTAGTGAGCAGCCAATGCCTGCTTGGTAGCAGCGGAAAAGCGGGACAGCTCCACGCCATGCTCTGCCAGGGCATCTGCAGCCAAGGCCCCACCGCCACCCGAAGGGGTCACAATCGCGACCTTGGAAATTTGGTTGCTGCTAAAGCCCACCATGCTGTTTGCCAACAAGAGCATGGCCCCCATATCGTCCATCAGACTGATGCCCTCATCGCGGCAAACACTGGCGAACACATCGTGATCGCCCGCCACACTGGCAGTATGCGAGAAGGCCGCCGCTTTGCCTGCACTGGAACGCCCGGCCTTGACGGCCAGCCAGGGTTTGCCTGCTGCCCGGGCACGACGGGCCGTACGACGCAAGGCCTGCGTATCTTTAATACCTTCTATATAAGTACAGATCACCTGCGTCTTGGGATCATCAATCAGGAAATCCACAAAGTCGCACAGATCAAGATCGGCCTGATTACCCACTGAGAAACCATAGGTAAAGCCGCCGCCCATCGCCCATGCCCGATCAAAATAGGTGGTCATCAGGGCACCGCTTTGGCTGACAAAACCAATAGGTCGTTCCGGCAGACTGTCCCTGTCCAGCACCGGCGAAGAACACAGCACCAGATTGCGGCTGGGGCTGATCATACCCAGGCAATTAGGACCAATCAGGCGCATGCCCGAATCACGGCAGATACGCAGCAAGGCTTGCTCACGCTCCAACCCGCGCTCCCCTGCATCGGCAAAGCCTGCAGAAATCACCAACAAACCACGCACACCCATTTGAGCAGCGATCTGTGCCTGCTCCAGAACGGTATCGGCTCCCACCGTAAACACGGCCAGATCCGGAGCACTGTCCAGCGCGGCCAGGTCCGGCGCAGCAGGCAAGCCAAACAAGCTGCTTCGGCTGGGATTAATAGGCAGGACCTTGCCGTCATAACCATGCTTGAGCAACATGCGGAACAAGCGTCCACCAAACTTGGACTGATCTTCCGAGGCGCCGACCAAGGCTATGGATGCCGGGTCCAGCAACGCGTCCAGCGTACTGGCGCAAGTGACGGTTTCCATCCCATTTCTCTCCTGTTGGGGGTTCTGTGAGCGATCAGTCATCACTCATCTTGATGGTCTTGAGGAGCTCACGGTAATAGGCGCGGCTTTTTTCCAGATCCTTGGCATAGGCATCACCATCCTTCCAACTGGCGCTGACACTGATGCGGTGAAAACGCTCCTGAGTTTGCGGTTCGGCCAGAATTTCTTCCGTGGCCTTGGCCAATTTCTGTATGACCGGCTCGGGCGTGCCGGCGGGCGCAGCGAGCCCCCAGAAGCCTTCAAAAGGCAGGGCGAGCTCAAAACCTTCTTCACCGGGAGTGGGTACATTCGGCAATTCGGGGTGGCGCACACTGGCATACGTGACCAAGGCCTTGGCTTTACCACTTTTCACCAGTTCCAACCCGACGCCATCAATAAAAAAATCAACATGCTTGCCCAGCAAGGCCGTCATGGTGTCCGCAGAACCCTTGAAGGGGACGTGCAATAGATCCAGTTTTTGCGAATTTTTCAAGATTTCGCCGGCCAAATGACCTCCCGACGCAATGCCTGCAGAGCCAAAGGTCAAAGTTCCTGGCTCTTTGCGCGCCAGCTCCACAAACTCTTTCAAATTGGAGACGGGCAAATCATTGCGCACCGTCATGATGGGCAGGTACCCCGCCAGACTGCCGACAAACTCAAAGCCCTGGACTGGGTCATACGGCACATCGCGTATATAGGGCAGCACCGTAAAAGCCGTGCTGGTGGCCAGCAACAAGGTATAGCCATCAGGTTTGGCACGCCCCACGATGGAGGTCCCAATTGAGGTGGTGCCACCGGGCCGGTTCTCAATGACGATGGGAACACCCAGCTTGACACGTAGACGGTCGGCAAACACGCGCGCCAGGTTGTCGCTATTGCCGCCGGGGGGATAGGGAACCACAAAGGTGATTTCACGGCTGGGATAGGTATCGGCCGCAATCGCCGCCGGGGCAGAAAAGCTGCTCACTGCCACCAGCCCCGAAACCAGCATTGTGCGTAAAAACCCTGTACGCGAAAAAAAAGAATTGAACATGATCCTTGCCTCCTGTGTGAGAGTTTCACCCCTCTTTTTGTTCCATTATATAGAACGCTGTTCTTGTTTTTGGCCTTAAAAATGCCGTAAAAAACGGCGCGAGTACAACAGACAGCAACAACACAAGCAACTTAGGACAACGGTTCAAATAGTGGGAGATTTGATTTCAAGTGTCAACTATTAATCCCCTTCGGGATTTCCCCAGTTCAATCATCATGTCGCTTTGGGCTTGACCGCAACACGCTTCTGAATACAATGAACACACAGGTATTTTTATATCATTTTGAAGAACGCTGTTCCAAATATCAGAACACAACCCTTTAACTGATCGAAGGAATCCCACTCATGTTCTCTGCCATCGTCATCGACAAAACCGACGGCCAATACAAGGCCAGCCTGCAGTCTCTGGACGAGTCCGCCCTGCCCGAAGGCCAGGTCGCGGTTCGCATCGACTACTCCACCCTGAACTTCAAAGACGGCCTGGCCATGACGGGCAAGTCCCCCGTGGTGCGCCAATTCCCCATGGTGCCCGGCATCGACTTTGCCGGTACGGTCACCGACAGCAGCGATCCGAATTTCAAATCCGGCCAAAAAGTGGTGCTGAATGGCTGGGGTTTGGGCGAAGTACATTGGGGCGGTCTGGCACAGATGGCCCGCGTCAAAAGCGATTGGCTGATTCCCCTGCCTGAAGTCTTCTCCACGCAGCAAGCCATGATGATTGGTACGGCCGGCTACACCGCTGCCCTGTGCGTGCGCGCCTTGCAACGCCAAGGCGTGACGCCCGACAAAGGCCCCATTCTGGTCACGGGTGCTGCTGGTGGTGTAGGCAGTGTCAGCGTGGCCTTGCTGCATGCTCTGGGCTACACCGTCATGGCCAGCACGGGCCGTCCTCAGGAAGAAAGCTATCTGAAGGCGCTGGGCGCCAGCGAGATTGTGGACCGCAACACCTTGAGCGAACCCGGCAAACCGCTGGGCAAGGAACGTTGGGCCGGTGCCATCGACAGTGTGGGCAGCCACACGCTGGCCAATGTTGTCGCAAGCACCCAATACCTGGGCGCAGTCGCCGCTTGCGGTCTGGCTCAAGGCATGGACTTCCCTGCTTCCGTGGCCCCTTTCATTCTGCGCGGCGTGCAGTTGATTGGTGTGGATAGCGTGCATTGCCCCAAACCCGAGCGTCTGGCGGCTTGGGATTTGCTGGCCAAGCATTTATCTATCGAAGCCCTGGAGCGCATTGGTGCCAGCACCATCACGCTTTCCCAAGCCATTGATCAGGCCGGCCAGCTACTGGAAGGCAAGGTACGCGGCCGCATCGTCGTTGATGTGAACGCCTAAGGCCTTGTCGGCCCCCATCTACCTCTCATGCTCTGGAGCTGATTCATGGATACGACATTGCCCCTGAACGGGGTTCGGATACTGGAATTTTGCAATGTGGCCGCTGGCCCGTACTGCGGTATGTTGTTGGCCGATATGGGGGCCGACGTCATCAAGATCGAACACCCCAAAGGGGGTGACACCTTGCGAAGCTGGCCACCCATCAACCAGGGCTACAGCGAGAACTTTGCTTCGCTGAACCGCAACAAACGCTCGGTGACGCTGGATCTGAAAAACCCCGACGACGTCGCCAAGGCTCGCCAGTTGGTGCAGGATGCCGATGTCCTGCTGGAGAATAACCGGCCCGGCGTCATGCAGCGTTTAGGACTGGACTACGAAAGTCTGAAAGCTGTTAACCCCAGACTGCTGTATTGCTCCATTTCTGCCTACGGACAAAGCGGCCCGCGCTCGCAAGAAGGCGGTTTCGACCTGACCATTCAAGCCATGAGCGGTGTGATGAGCGTCACGGGCGAAGCAGGCGGTGCCCCCGTTAAATGCGGGGTTCCGCTGGCTGACTTTGCTGCCGGTTTATACGCTGCTTTTGCCATTAGTGCTGCTTTGCCACAAGCTCGTGCCACCGGCCAGGGTGCGCATATCGACGTACCCATGCTGGGGACCACGCTGGCCATCGCTGCGCTGCAGACCTCAGAGTATTTTGGCAGTGGTCGCGACCCGGACAAGCTGGGCTCCGCCCACCCACGCAATGCTCCCTACCAGGCGTTCCAATGCAAAGGGGGTTATTTCGCCATGGCCGCAGGCAACGACGCGCTGTGGCGCTCCGTCTGTCAGGTTGTTGAACGCCCGGATCTGACCGAGGATGAACGCTTTACCAGCACCACCCTGCGCGCCAAACATCAAGACGCCTTGCGTGAATTGCTGGAAGCCATTTTTGCGCAGCACGACTCCGAACATTGGCTGGCGCAATTCCGTGCCCAAGGCGTGCCCTGCAGTCCCATCAACCGCTATTCCGACGTGCTGCGAGACCCGCAGGTCGAGCACATGGAATGGGTGCAAAACATTCGCCTGCCGGGTGTAGACACTGAAACCCGCACTTTTGTTTCGCCTCTGCGTATCAATGGGGTGGGCTTGCCCGTCCGTCTGGCCCCACCCGCGCTGGGCGAACATAACGACAGCATCTTGCACGGAGTCACCCCATGACAGCGCCGTATTGCAGCCGCAGTCCCAGTCTGAATGTGGACTGCGCGGGCAAAGTCTGGACCCTGACACTGAACCGACCCGACAAGCGCAATGCCTTGTCAGCCGATCTGGTAGAAGCCTTGATCGCGGCCGTGCAGGCCGCGGAACGGGCCCAGGCCGATCTGCTGATCTTGCGCGGTGAAGGCCGCAACTTCAGTGCCGGTTTTGATTTCAGCGACTACGAGCAGCACAGCGAGGGGGATCTGGTGCTGCGCTTTATCCGCATTGAAACCCTCTTGCAGAGGCTGGCCCACACGCCTTGCGCCACCCTGGCCTTGGCACATGGGCAAAATTTTGGTGCAGGCGTGGATTTGATTGCCGTCTGTCGTCAGCGCATCGCCAGTGCAGATGCCCGTTTTCGCATGCCTGGACTGCAGTTTGGTCTGGCACTGGGAACAGGCAGGCTGGCTGCCCTGATCGGCGGCCAGCAGGCTCATCCACTTCTGGCAGGAAGCCAGATTTTTGATGCTGCCAAAGCGGAACAACTGGGTTTTATTGAAGGCATACAAGAGCCTGACGCATGGCCTGCTGTCATCGAACACGCTCAACAAACAGCGGGCTTGCTGGACGCAACCAGTCGCGCCTATCTGCATCAGTTAACGGGCTGCCCGGAACAGGCGGATCGGGATATGGCGGCCTTGGTGCGCTCTGCTTCCGCACCCGGTATCAAACAAAGAATTGCGGCCTTCAGGCAGGCCGCAAAATCCTGATCTTTCTTTCCAGAATTGAGCGGCCCCCAAAAACTGAAGAAGCATCCAGATTTTGGGGGCAATGTGCATCCGGGCGGCTTCTTGCGGCCCGAACGAGGTGACTAAGTAAGCTTGTAGAGCGGTCTACCTGCCGCTATAGCCCAAACGGCGCGAGATCTGTGCCGCTGCCGTCATCAGGGTTTTACCCGCCTGCACCAAGCGGGTTTCTTCCAGGCGCTCGGCCGGCCCGGAAATACCCAAAGCCGCCACTACCATTCCCCGACTGTCGTAAATAGGCGCAGCCGCACCCACAACCTGTTCACGCCACTCGCCCCGGTTAATGGCATAACCCTGTTCGCGCACTTGTTCCAGTTCACGGCGCAAATCACCGAACTTGACCAGGCTACGCGGCGTATAAGGCTTGAGGCGGTTCTTGACCAGATTCAAGGTATCTTCGCTGGCCCAGGCCAGCATAGCCTTGCCGGTTGCCACACATTGCGCGGGCGAGCGTCCGCCCACGGTGGTGTAGGCGCGCACGGGCTGCGGGCTGTCGATCTTTTCGATATACAGCACCTCTACCCCATCCAGTAGCGACAAATGCACCGTTTCCTGGGTTTGCTCAGCCAGCTCTTTCATGAAGGGTAAGGCTTCTACACGCACATCCAGCCGGTTGGCCAAACCCGAGCCCAGCTCCCACAGTTTCATGCTCAGCTCGTAGCGCCCGGTATCGTCGTTCTTGCGCGCAAAGCCCTGGTGGACCAGTGCCTGCAACAGTCGATGCACATTGCTTTTATTGAGCATCAGTTGATTGGCCAGCTCGGTGACACCCGAGCCTCGTTCGTGCTTGGCCAGGGCTTCCAGGAGCACCAGGCCCTTAACAAAAGTCTTGTCCAATCGAATATCCCATCAGTCACTAACAGTGCATGAATTGTCTCATGGAACCGGGCCACACCATAGCCAGACAAGCCCGTATAGCAAAGCGGCAAGCGGCTTTCGCAACAGATTCATCAGACATTCAGGCAGACGGGCGTACACACTTGAACCTTCAACAACAAGTCCACTATCCACCCGGCCCCCAAACCGGCCAGCAGCACAGGGATTTTTCTGCTTTCCAGCGCAAGCCAAAAACGTGTACAAAGAGCCTTGCCCCTCTTTCATCCCCCCGGAGCCAAACCCCGATGGACACCCCTTCTACGCCTTTAGCCCTTGCGGCCATCGTGCATGCAGGCAAAGGCAGCGCCGACGCCTTGCTGCTGGAATTCGTGCAGGAGTTACGCACGGAAAACTACCGCGTATGGGGTCTGGTGCAAGGCCCGGAGATCCAGAAGGAAGGCCATAGCCTGCGCACCGTGCAGGATCTGGACAAGGGCACGCTCTATCCCATCACCCAGAATCTGGGTTCGGAATCCACGGCCTGTTGTCTGGATATTGGTGCCTTGCTGCAGGCCAGCGAAGTGCTGCGGCAGGCGCTGGAAAGCCCCGCCGATCTGGTAATTGTGAATCGCTTTGGCATCATGGAAGCGGACGGCCAGGGCTTTAATAACGAGATCATGGCCTTGATCGACCAGGGCTACCCGGTGCTGACCGTGGTGGCCCACACCTATCTGCCTGCGTGGCGAGCGTTTACGGGTGGCCTGGCGGTGGAACTGGCGC